>NZ_JBIBUU010000013.1:0-72062 GCF_043079735.1 Streptomyces sp. NPDC015144
ACCACCGGCCGCGAGCTGCGCAAGCTCATGAGCTGGGTCAACGACGAGGACGCGTAACACCCACGCCCCGGGGGCGGGCCCACCCGCCCGCCCCCGGGGCGTTCTCGTTCCCCACCGCTGGAAGTCGCGGCGTCGTACGTGTGTACAAGTCGTCCACCCCCGTGTGGGTGATCCTTCCAACGGGGCGCAATGTGCGCCCTGCTGCATGACTACACTGCTCCACACATACACGCGTCAGGCCCACAGTGTCGTGCGTCTTCCACGCGGCAAGCCCCTCCACGCCTGCGGCCGTCGGGACGGCCGTCCGCACTGGACCTGTGAGGACTCACGTGAGCTCGAAACCTGTCGTACTCATCGCTGAAGAGCTGTCGCCCGCCACGGTGGACGCGCTGGGACCCGATTTCGACATCCGGCACTGCAACGGCGCGGACCGCGCCGAACTCCTCCCCGCGATCGCCGACGTCGACGCCATCCTGGTGCGCTCCGCGACCAAGGTCGACGCCGAGGCCATCGCCGCCGCCAAGAAGCTGAGGGTCGTCGCCCGCGCCGGTGTCGGTCTCGACAACGTCGACGTCTCCGCCGCCACCAAGGCCGGCGTGATGGTCGTGAACGCCCCGACCTCCAACATCGTCACCGCCGCCGAACTGGCCTGCGGTCTGCTGGTCGCCACCGCGCGCAACATCCCGCAGGCCAACACCGCGCTCAAGAACGGCGAGTGGAAGCGGTCCAAGTACACCGGCGTCGAGCTGAGCGAGAAGACCCTCGGTGTCGTCGGCCTCGGCCGCATCGGCGTCCTGGTCGCCCAGCGCATGTCGGCCTTCGGTATGAAGATCGTCGCGTACGACCCCTACGTGCAGCCCGCGCGGGCCGCGCAGATGGGCGTCAAGCTCCTCTCGCTCGACGAGCTGCTCCAGGTCGCCGACTTCATCACCGTGCACCTGCCCAAGACGCCCGAGACGATCGGCCTGATCGGCGACGAGGCGCTGCACAAGGTGAAACCCTCCGTCCGTATCGTCAACGCCGCGCGCGGCGGCATCGTCGACGAGGCGGCGCTCGCCTCCGCCCTCAAGGAGGGCCGGGTCGCCGGCGCCGGGCTCGACGTGTACGCCAAGGAGCCCTGCACGGACTCCCCGCTCTTCGAGTTCGACCAGGTCGTCTGCACCCCGCACCTCGGCGCCTCCACCGACGAGGCCCAGGAGAAGGCGGGCATCGCCGTCGCCAAGTCCGTGCGCCTGGCCCTCGCCGGTGAGCTGGTGCCGGACGCGGTCAACGTCCAGGGCGGCGTGATCGCCGAGGACGTGCGCCCGGGGCTGCCGCTCGCCGAGAAGCTCGGCCGCATCTTCACCGCCCTCGCGGGCGAGGTCGCCGTCCGTCTCGACGTCGAGGTCTACGGCGAGATCACCCAGCACGACGTCAAGGTGCTCGAACTCTCCGCGCTCAAGGGCGTCTTCGAGGACGTGGTCGACGAGACCGTGTCCTATGTGAACGCCCCGCTCTTCGCGCAGGAGCGCGGTGTCGAGGTGCGCCTCACCACCAGCTCCGAGTCGCCGGAGCACCGCAACGTGGTCACCGTCCGCGGCACGCTCTCGGGCGGCGAGGAGGTCTCGGTCTCCGGCACGCTGGCCGGCCCCAAGCACCTCCAGAAGATCGTCGCCGTCGGCGAGTACGACGTGGACCTGGCCCTGGCCGACCACATGGTCGTGCTGCGCTACGAGGACCGCCCCGGTGTCGTCGGCACCGTCGGCCGCATCCTCGGCGAGGCCGGTCTGAACATCGCGGGCATGCAGGTCTCCCGGACCGGCGCGGGCGGCGAGGCGCTGGTCGTCCTCACCGTCGACGACGACGTCCCGGCCTCGGTGCTCGCCGAGATCTCCACGGAGATCGGCGCCGCCTCGGCCCGCACGGTGAACCTCACCGACTGACGGCCGTACCGCCGTCGCGTACCCGGAATCTAGACGTACGTCTTACACGTACGTCTGGACCCCGGGTACGCTGCTGTCATGGGACACCGTGAGGATCTGCTCGAAGGCGCCAAGCGCTGCCTGCTGGAGAAGGGGTACGCCCGGACGACGGCGCGGGACATCGTCGCCGCCTCCGGCACCAACCTCGCCTCCATCGGCTACCACTACGGCTCCAAGGAGGCGCTGCTCAACCTCGCCTTCCTCCAGGTGACGGAGGAGTGGGGCGACCTCCTCACCTCGCCGGAGGAGGGGGCGGAGGGTGCGGACGGCGGCGGGTCCCCAGCGCCGCTCGACCAGTTCCGCGACACCTGGCAGCGGGTGATCGCCAGCTACCCGGAGGCCCGGTCGGTCTGGCAGCTCCAGATGGAGGTCGTCTCCCGGCTGGAGAAGGACCCCGGACTGCGGGAGGCCCTGCTGGGCCCGCAGCGCGCGGGGCGGGACGGGCTCGCCGAGAACATGCTCGGCATCGACCCGGAGAAGGACCCGGAGCGGGCGAGGACGGCCGGGCTGTTCTGCCAGGCGCTGCTCATCGGCGTGATGGTCCAGTGGATGATGGACGAGGAGTCCGCCCCCTCCGCCCAGGATCTGACGGACGGCCTGAAGGTCGTGCTGGGGGGCCGCGCGGATCAGGAATGCGCAGGGCCCGGTGCGGGGCACGGCGCCCCCCAGGGCCTGTCTTAACCGCCGTCAGTGGTGCCGGTGGTACGCCTTGTTGGCGGTCGCCACGGAGCCGTGGACGTCGACGGTGCCGATGCGGCGGGTGCGGGCCGGTTCGTCCGGGGCCGGGTGGCCCGGGAAGAGGGCGCGGAACTTCCGCCGGCCTGCTGCGCACCGCTCCCTGCCGCAAGCGCAGATCTCGCATAAATGCCATGCGGCGCTCGCATGCCCGACACATACTGAGCCCATGGATCTGACGGTGTGGCGGACCTTTGTGACGGTGTGCCGGCTCGGTTCGCTCTCGGCGGCGGCCGCCGAGCTCCACCACACGCAGTCCGCCGTGTCCCGGCAGATCTCCGGCCTCGAACGCCAGGTCGGCGCGAGCCTGATGGAGCGTCATGCGCGCGGGGTGCGTCCGACGGCGGCCGGTGAGGCGTTCCTGCGCCATGCCCGGGCCACGCTCAACGAGGCCGACCGCGCCGTACGCGCCGCCCGGGACGCCGGGCACGGATCCGCCGCCCGGCCGCTGACCGTCGGCGCGACCCCGTCACTGGCCGCGGGGGTCGTTCCCGAGGCGGTCCGGGGGCTGCTGGAGTCCGGGGGGCCACTCGCCTGGAGCCTCCTGCCGGGGCTGAGCGCGGACCTCTGCGCCCGTGTGCTCGACGGCGACCTCGACGTGGCCGTCGTCACCGACGCGCCGCCAGGGCTCCCCGACGACCGGCGGATCGAGCGGCGGCTCCTCGGCGTGGACGACATGGTCGTCGCCCTGCCTGCCGGACACCCGCGGGCCGGGGCGGATCCGGTACCCGTAAGGGCGCTGGCCGGGGAGACCTGGGTGGAGGACAACGAGGGGTCGGCGGCGCTGCTGCGGCTCCACGCGGCCCGCGCGGGGGCCGACGCCCGCATCGATCTCGCCGCCGCCGATCTCCCCGGCAAGCTCGCCCTGGTCGCCGCCGGTCACGCCATCGCGCTGATCCCCGGGGTGCTGACGCGGGCGCTGCGCGCCGATGTCGCCACCGCCGCGCTGGTCGACCCGCCGACCCGGGGCGTCTTCACGGTCACCCCGCGCCACGACCCGCACCCGGCCGCCGCGCCGCTCCTGGACCAGCTCGCCCTCGCCTTCGCGGCGGGCCGCCGGGTCAGGCTCCCAGCCGGGCGCTCTTGAGGGCCATGTGCAGCAGCAGCCGGTCCTCGCCGTCGTTCAGGTCGAGGCCGGTGAGCTGCTGGATGCGGGAGAGGCGGTAGTAGAGCGTCTGGCGGTGGACGCCGAGCGCGGCGGCCGTCCGGGACGCCTGGCCCGCGCAGTCGAGGAACACCTCGGCGGTGTGGGCCAGGTCCTTGTGCGCCGGGGCGAGCAGGGCGCGTACGGCGGGGTCCGCGCCGGTGTCGGCGGGGAGCGTGGTCAGCAGCCGGTACGGACCGATCGCCGACCACTCGACGACCTCGCCGAACCGTTCCTCGGCCGCGGCCGCACGGGCCGCCGCCACCGCCTCGTACCAGGCCGGGGCCAGCTCCGCGAGGCCCCGGCGGGGCACCGCGATGCCGGCGGTGACCGGCCGTCCCGCGACCGCGCGCAGCCGGTCGGCGGCGGCGAATGCCGGGTCGAGCACCCCCGAGGAGCGCAGCCGCACCAGCGCGGCCAGCGCGTGCGGCGGGCCCGTCCCGACGACCGGGGCGAGCGCGGCGGCCGACGGCACCGTACGCACCGAGGGCGGGTCCTGCGGCCAGGGCGTCACGCAGACCACCGTGTGCAGCCCGTGCGCGTCCGGGCCGAGCGCCTCGGCGAGCGCGGCCGCCGCCATGTCGCGCTGCCAGCCCCGCCCGGCGGTCAGCAGCGCGCCGAACTCCCGGGACGGGTCGCTGCCCGCCCGCTCCTCCTCGGCCAGCAGCGCACCGATCCTGGCCGCCACCTCCATCGCCGCGGCCAGCCGCTCGTCGGTCGGCCCGGGGTGCCCGTCCAGCAGCCACACGTAGCCGAGCACCGCTCCCCGGTGGCGCGCCGGAAGGCAGATCCGGTCCCGGAAGACCCCGGCCTCCGGGGCGGCGGGGATGCGGACGGGGCCGGTGGCGCGGGTGATGCCGAACCCCTCGAACCAGGCGCGGACGGCCGGGGTGGAGCGGCGGGTCAGGATCGAGCGGGTGCGGACCGGGTCCATCGCGCTGTCGTCGTCGCTGTCGTGGGCACCGAAGGCGACCAGGCCGAAATCCCGGTTCTCCAGCGTCGCGGGGGCGCCGAGCAGCCCGGAGATCTCGTCGACCAGCTCCTGGTAATCGCCCTTCACCCAGCCATTCTCGCACCCCTTCAGACATATGTCTGAGAACGGGGGAGCGGATGCGTGACAGCTGTCGATGGCACACGATCGGAGCGATCCTTAGATTTCACGGTGGTTCTCCGTGCTGTACCGGTCTGTCACCCCTCGACCGATATGGCCTTCGTCCGTACTTTCCGTGGAGGTGCCCCGTGCTGGCTCCCGTGATTCTCGCCGCGTCCCGCAGCGACAAGATGCGCCGATTCATCTCGGCCGCGCCCGGCACCAAGCAGGTCGTCGACCGGTTCATCGCCGGCGAGACCGTCGACCAGGTCGTGCCCGTCATCGAGGACGCCGCCGCCAAGGGCCTCGAAGTCACCCTCGACGTGGTCGGCGAGGACATCACCACCCCGGAGCAGGCCGCCGCCGCCCGCGACGCCTACCTCGAACTGATCGAGCGGCTCAAGGAGCTGGGCCTGGGCACCCGGGCCGAGATGTCCGTGAAGCTCTCCATGTTCGGTCAGTCGCTGGACGGGGGCCACGAGCTGGCGCTCGCCAACGTCCGCCCGGTCGTCGAGGCCGCCGCCGCGATCGGCACCACGGTCACCCTGGACGCCGAGGACCACACCACCCTCGACTCGATGTTCGCCATCCACGAGGAGCTGCGGAAGGACTTCCCGCAGACCGGCTGCGTGATCCAGGCCTACCTGTTCCGCACCGAGGACGACGCCCGCCGCCTGGCCGCCGCCGGCAGCCGCGTCCGCATCGTGAAGGGCGCCTACAAGGAGCCCGCCTCCGTCGCGTACCAGGACAAGGCCGAGATCGACAAGGCGTACGTCCGGATCCTGCGCACCCTCATGGACGGCGAGGGCTACCCGATGATCGGGTCGCACGACCCGCGCCTGATCGCCATCGCCCAGGAGCTGGGCCGCCGCGCCGGGCGCAAGCTGGACGAGTACGAGTTCCAGATGCTCTACGGCATCCGCAGCGAGGAGCACCTGCGGCTCGCCGCCGAGGGCCACCGGATGCGCGTCTACACCGCGTACGGCACCGACTGGTACGGCTACTTCATGCGCCGTCTCGCGGAGAAGCCGGCGAACCTGCTGTTCTTCGGCCGTTCCGTCCTGACCAAGGGCTGAGCCCTCCCCCCTCCCCTCCACCTCTCTACCCAAGGAGCAACGGAAACCATGGACGCTGTGACCCAGGTCCCCGCGCCGGTCAACGAGCCGGTCCACTCCTACGCCCCGGGCTCCCCGGAGCGTGCCCGCCTGGAGGAGAAGCTCAAGGAGCTGAGCCAGAACCCGATCGAGCTGCCGATGACCATCGGCGGCGAGAAGCGGATGGGCGGCGGCGAGCGCTTCGACGTCGTGCAGCCGCACAACCACAAGGCCGTCATCGGCACGTACGCCAACGCCACGGAGCAGGACGCCAAGGACGCGGTCGACGCCGCGCTCGCCGCCGCCCCGGCCTGGCGCGCGATGTCCTTCGACGACCGTGCCGCGATCATCCTGCGCGCCGCCGAGCTGCTGTCCGGCCCGTGGCGCGAGACGATGGCCGCCTCCACCATGCTCGGCCAGTCGAAGACGGCCCAGCAGGCCGAGATCGACACCCCCTGCGAGCTCGTCGACTTCTGGCGCTTCAACGTGCACTACGCGCGCCAGATCCTGGCCGAGCAGCCGCCGGCCAACTCGACGGGTGTGTGGAACCGCATGGACCACCGCCCGCTGGAGGGCTTCGTCTACGCGATCACGCCGTTCAACTTCACGGCCATCGCGGGCAACCTGCCCACCGCCCCCGCCCTCATGGGCAACGTCGTGGTGTGGAAGCCGTCCCCGACCCAGACCCACGCCGCGGTGCTGCTGATGCAGCTCCTCGAGGAGGCCGGTCTGCCCAAGGGCGTCATCAACCTGGTGACCGGCGACGGCCTCGCCGTCTCCGAGGTCGCGCTGAACCACCGCGACCTGGCCGGGATCCACTTCACCGGCTCGACCCCCACCTTCCAGCACCTGTGGAAGACGGTCGGCAACAACATCGCCAACTACCGCACCTACCCGCGGCTCGTCGGCGAGACCGGTGGCAAGGACTTCGTCGTCGCCCACCCGTCGGCCGACCGGGCCGTCCTGAAGACCGCGCTGACCCGTGGCTCCTTCGAGTTCCAGGGCCAGAAGTGCTCGGCCTCCTCGCGGGCGTACATCCCGGCCTCCATCTGGAACTCCGGTTTCAAGGAGACCTTCGCCGCCGAGGTCGACTCGATCACCATGGGCGACGTCACCGACCTGTCGAACTTCATCGGCGCCGTCATCGACGACCGCTCGTTCGCCAAGAACAAGGCCGCGATCGACCGGGCCAAGGCCGACCCGAGCTGCACGATCGTCGCGGGCGGCACGTACGACGACTCGGTGGGCTACTTCGTCCGCCCGACCGTCATCGAGTGCACCGACCCGGAGAACGAGGTCTTCACGACCGAGTACTTCGGCCCGATCCTCGCCGTGCACGTCTACGAGGACGACAAGTACGACGAGATGCTGGAGCAGATGGAGTCGGTCTCCGACTACGCGCTGACCGGTTCCGTCATCGCCAACGACCGCGCCGCCGCCGCGCACACGATGGAGAAGCTGCGGTACGCCGCGGGCAACTTCTACATCAACGACAAGTCGACCGGTGCCGTCGTCGGCCAGCAGCCCTTCGGTGGCGGCCGGGCCTCGGGCACCAACGACAAGGCGGGCGCCCCGCAGAACCTCCAGCGCTGGACCCTGACCCGGGCCATCAAGGAGACCCTGGTCCCGCCGACCGACTACACCTACCCCCACCAGGGCTGACACCCCACGGGGCGCCCCACCCCGGCGCCCCTCCCGTGAACTCCGCCTCCCGCCCGGTTCCCCTGCCGGCCGGGAGGCGGTTTCCATGTCCGGGCCCGTGCGGGCCCCGGTCTCAGATCTCCACGAGCACCTGGTCGAGCGACTTGCGGACCAGGCCGGGCACCTCGCAGTCCTCGGCCGGGTAGCCGATCGGGATCACCGCGAACGCCTTCTCGTTCTCCGGGCGGCCGAGCACCTCGCGCAGGAAGCGCATCGGGCTCGGGGTGTGGATCAGCGCCGCCAGCCCCGACTGGTGCAGGGCGCTCAGCAGCATGCCGACCGCGATCCCGACCGACTCGTCGACGTAGTAGTGCTTGTGCCGGGTGCCGTCCTCGCCGACCCAGTACCGCTGCTGGAACACCACGAGCAGTGCCGGGGCGTCGGTCATATGGGTCTTGACGGCGTCGGTGCCCAGCGGGCGCAGCGCGGCCAGCCACTCCTCGCCGAGCCGCCCGTCGTAGCTGATCCGCTCCTCGTTCTCGGCCGCCTCCCGGATGCGCCGGCGCACCTCGGGGTCCTTGACCAGGACGAAGGTCCACGGCTGCTGGTGGGCGCCGGACGGCGCGGTCGCGGCGCAGGCGATCGCGTCCCGGACGGCCTGCTCGGGCACGGGGTCGGGGGAGAAGCTGCGTACGGTCCTGCGCTCGTCCATCCGCCGCCGCAGCCGGGCGGCGGTGGCGAGGGACTCGTCGGCCGCCATCCGCTCGGGGCGGTAGGGGACCGGCTCGTAGGGTGCGCCGTGGATGGGCGCCCACTGCGGGGGTGCGGTGGTGGCGGCCGTGGCGGCCGTGGTGTCGGACATGGCGGCAGTGTGGCGGATCATGACTGGTCCGGACCAGGGTGCGACGGACCGGAGGCCGGGCTTCCGGGGGTGTCGCGGTGCCGGGAACGTCACGCGGCGGGCATATTGCCGGGTTCCTGCCGGTCAACTGCCTCCTGCGCGGAGGCCGACCCCGTCACCCCCGTTGAGCAGGGACGATGTCGATTCCTCCGGGCGATCGGGCGGCCGGGGGGAGAGGTTCGGGCCGTGCGCCCGTCTCAGATAGTAGGAAGTCCGAGTAACTGTGGAGACAGACCGGCCCGGCTGCCCTAGCTTTGTAGAAGCCGAACGTCACGCTCGATCCAGCGACTGGCGGTCGTGAGCGCGCGCCTCGCGCAGGCAACCCCTGCGGCGCGTGTTCCCCGCCCTTCCGGCGCCTCGAAATCCTGATCTCGAAATCAGCTTCACGATCTTCGATCCTCGATCTTCGATCTCGAAATCCCCGTGATCTCAAGGAGTCGATCCATCATGGTCCAGACCACCCTCCGCCGTGTCCGCCGTTCCCACCGCCCGACCGAGTCGGAGCGCCGGAACGCCGCCGCCGCCCTCCAGCGCGCCCTCGACCGCAGGGACAACGGCGGCTCCACCGGTCACTGACGACCGGCCCCGGTCAGCCCCGGGCGATCTCGAAGTGGTCGATGCGCTCGCCCGACTCGGCGAGCGCCGACACCTCCATCCGGGGGTGGGGGCCGGGTTCGACCGCCACGGCCAGGAACGAGAACCCGGTGTAGCGCACCCGGGACCACTCCACGGTCTCGGCCGCCCTCCCGCCTCCCTTGACCGTGTGGAACGTGTCCACGCTCTCCCGCTCGGCGGGGTGGCCCTCGTAGCTGTCCGGAACCGCGAAACGCATCAGCGCCCTTCCCCCGCCGCCCGCGGTGACGTACACGATGCCGTCCCGGGCCGGGTCGACGCGTTCGCCGATCGGCACCGTGCGCCGGACGGCGCCGTTCAGGATCGCGTCGGTACGTTCGTAGACGTGGTTGTGGCCGTTGACGACCAGGTCCACCCGGTGTTTCTCGAAGAGCGGTACCCAGGCGTCGCGCACCCCGCCGTCGGAGGCGTGCACGCTGGACGTCGAGAAGGCGCAGTGGTGGAAGAAGACCACGACGAAGTCGATGTCGTGGTGGGCCCGCAGCTCCCCCAGGCGCCGGTCCAGCCAGCGGGTCTGACGGCCTTCGCTGATCCCGAAGTTGGCCGGGATCTCGTACGAGACGTCATTGGCGTCCAGCGCGACGACGGCCACGTTCCCGTGGACGAAGGAGTAGGCGCCGGGCAGGTTCACCGGGTCCGGGCCGTTGCCGGGCAGTGACCAGCGGGCGTTCTGGCCGCCGTAGCCGTCCGGTGAGTACCACGCCTCCATGTCGTGGTTGCCGGTGGTGACCATCCACGGCACGGTCTTGGCCACCGTCTCGGTCTGCGCCAGGTACTGGTCCCAGGTGCGGGCGTCGTAGCCGTCGATGGGGCGCCCCGAACCGAACGGGTCCGCGTAGCAGAGGTCGCCCGCGTGCAGGTGGAAGGTTGGGTCCTGACCGAGGATCAACTGGTCGTTGCCGAGCGCGTCGTAGCTGACGCCCTGGTCGCCGAAGGCGGTGAAGGTGAAGGGCTCCGCACGGGCGGGCGCGGTGGTGAAGGTGCCGAGCGTGCCCAGGTTGCGGGCGTCGGCGGGGTCGAAGCCCTCGTGGCCGACCCCGTAGTAGTACGTGGTGCCCGGCCGCAGCCGCTCCAGGCGCGCGTGCAGATAGAACTGCTCGGCCGCGGCGATCTTCCCGCCGTTCAGCTCCGGGGTGGTCAGATGGCGGACCTCGGCGTCGATCCGGCGGCTCAGCGCCCACGGCTGGAGGCCGATGCGCAGAAAGGGCCGCTCCACCGCGAACGGGACCTGCCAGCCGACCGACATCCGTGTCCTCGGGTCGGCGCCGTACGCCAGATGCCGACCGAACGGGGCCACCAGCGAACCGTCCACCCGGGTGGAGGCGCGGGGCGCGGTGAGCACGGTCGGGGCGGCCTGGGCGGGCCGGGCGGCGAGCCCGGCGCCGGTGACGGCGGCGGTCGCCACGCCCGCGCGGAGCGCGCCGCGCCGGGTCGGCCGGGTGCGCAGGTACGCGTGCTGCTCGGCCATGCTCATCCGGGCGGCGAGCTTCTCGGGGATTCCGAAACGGGGGATGTCCATGGAACAGAACATCCGCCCGTCGGCCGACGCTGTCCGGCCGTCCGGGCGAACGGCACACGTACGGCCCCCTCTGTGTCCGCATGGTGGACGCCACGTGTCATGGAGTGGGACGAGCAGTAGGGTGCGTCCATGTCTTCCAGCATCAATCTCGCAGTGATCCCCGGTGACGGTATCGGCCAGGAGGTCGTGGCCCAGGGACTCAAGGTCCTCCGCGCCGCCCTCCCGCAGGACGTGAAGCTGGAGACCAAGGAGTACGACCTCGGCGCCCGGCGCTGGCACCGCACCGGTGAGACCCTCCCGGACGAGGAGCTCGAAGCCCTCAAGGGTCACGACGCCATCCTGCTCGGCGCGATCGGCGACCCCTCCGTGCCGTCCGGCGTCCTGGAGCGCGGCCTCCTGCTGAAGCTGCGGTTCGCCTTCGACCACTTCATCAACCTGCGTCCCTCCAAGCTCTTCCCGAACACCGCGAGCCCGCTGGCCGGCCGCCCGGACATCGACTTCGTCGTCGTCCGCGAGGGCACCGAGGGCCCGTACACCGGCAACGGCGGCTCGCTGCGCACCGGCACCCCCGCCGAGGTCGCCACCGAGGTCAGCGTGAACACCGCGTACGGCGTCGAGCGGGTCGTCCGCGACGCCTTCGAGCGGGCGAACGCCCGCCCGCGCAAGAAGCTGACGCTGGTCCACAAGAACAACGTCCTGGTCTACGCGGGCCACCTCTGGAAGAACACCTTCGACCGGATCGCGGCCGAGTACCCCGAGGTCACCACCGACTATCTGCACGTCGACGCCGCGACGATCTTCTTCGTCACCCAGCCGGAGCGCTTCGACGTCATCGTCACCGACAACCTCTTCGGCGACATCCTCACCGACCTCGCCGCCGCCGTGACCGGCGGTATCGGCCTGGCCGCCTCCGGCAACATCAACCCGACGGGCGCCTTCCCGTCGATGTTCGAGCCCGTCCACGGCTCCGCGCCCGACATCGCGGGCCAGGGCAAGGCCGACCCGACCGCCACGGTCCTCTCCGTCGCCCTCCTGCTGCGCCACCTCGGCCACGAGTCCGCGGCCGCGCGCATCGAGGACGCCGTCTCCGCCGATCTCGCGGAGCGCGACGGTTCGAACCGCACGACCGAACAGATCGGCGACGCGCTCGCGGTACGCGTAGCGGGCTGACCCGACGACTCCACTTCGAAGCCGCCGGGTAGCAGCCGCACCCGGCGGCTTCACCTGCGCCGTTCCGGGTGCCACCATCGACCACCGGACCGTGTTTCCGTCATGCTTTCCGCACGGCCGCCCGGGAGCGATAATCGAACGGGGCCGCGCCTCGAACGAAAGCTCGGGCGTCCTCGCACCCGCCCGGCGGGAGCGGCGTGAACGCGGTCCAGCCCATACAACCGGTGAAGGACACGCACTCATGACGACGCCCACGATCGAGCTCAAGCCCTCCTCGAACCCCCTGTCCGACGCGGAGCGCGAGGCCAGCATGGTCAACCCCGGTTTCGGCCGCCGTTTCACCGACCACATGGTGACGATCCGCTGGACCGAGGGGCGCGGCTGGCACGACGGCGAGCTCGTCCCCTACGGCCCGCTGTCGCTCGACCCGGCCACCACCGTCTTCCACTACGCCCAGGAGATCTTCGAGGGCCTCAAGGCGTACCGCCGCCCCGACGGCAGCGTCGCCACCTTCCGCCCCGAGGCCAACGCCAAGCGCTTCCAGGCGTCCGCCCGCCGGCTGGCCATGCCGGAGCTGCCCGTCGAGACCTTCATCGAGGCCTGTGACGCGCTGGTCCAGCAGGACAAGGCATGGGTGCCCGCGCACGGCGGCGAGGAGTCCCTCTACCTGCGCCCGTTCATGATCGCGACCGAGGTCGGCCTCGGGGTGAAGCCCGCCAACGAGTACCTGTTCGCGGTGATCGCCTCGCCCGCGGGCGCCTACTTCCCCGGCGGTGTGAAGCCGGTCTCCATCTGGCTCTCCGAGGACCGGGTGCGCGCCGTCCCCGGCGGCATGGGCGACGCCAAGACCGGCGGCAACTACGCCGCGTCCCTGCTCGCCCAGGCAGAGGCCGCCGAGAAGGGCTGCGACCAGGTCGCCTACCTCGACGCGATCGAGCACAAGTGGGTCGAGGAGCTCGGCGGGATGAACCTGTACTTCGTGTACGGGAACAAGATCGTCACCCCGGCGCTGACCGGCTCGCTGCTCGCCGGAGTCACCCGCGACTCGCTGCTCCAGGTCGCCCGTGACCTCGGCTACGAGTCCGAGGAGGGCCGCGTCTCCATCGACCAGTGGCGCGAGGACAGTGCGAACGGCAGCCTCACCGAGGTCTTCGCCTGCGGCACCGCCGCCGTCATCACCCCCGTCGGCACCGTCAAGTGCGCGGGCGCCGAGTGGGTCCAGGGCGACGGCACGCCCGGCGAGGTCACGATGAAGCTGCGCGAGCGGCTGCTCGACATCCAGCGCGGCACCGTCGAGGACACCCACGGCTGGATGCACCCCCTGGGCTGACCGTCCCGATCCCGGGCCCGGTCCGGGCCTTACGTGTGAAAGCCGCGCCAGGCGTCTTAGCCGGCGCGGCTTCCGCATGCCCGGGGGAGGGTCTCGGGCATCCGGAGTGGGGCCTCTCACACTCTAACCTTGAGTTAGAGTGACGCTCTAACCGAGAGGCGGGGAGACATGAGACTGACTCCGACGGAACGTGACCGGCTGCTGCTGTTCAGCGCCGCCGAGCTGGCCCGTGCCCGCCGCGCCCGCGGGCTCCGGCTCAATGTCCCCGAGGCCACCGCCCTGATCGCGGACACCGTCTGCGAGGCGGCCCGCTCGGTGCTCGGCCCCGACGACGTGCTGCCGGGCGTCGCCGACGTCGTCACCGAGGTCCATGTGGAGGCCGTCTTCGACGACGGCTCGCGGCTCGCCGTGGTGTCCCGGCCGCTCGGCGACGGGTTGGGCGACGAGGCCCCCGGGGCCGTCCTGCCCGGACCGGCCGCGCCCGAGCCGGAGCCCGCGGTACGGCTGACCGTCCGCAACACCGCGGCCGTGCCGGTCTCGGTGACCTCGCACTTCCACTTCTTCGAGGCCAACCCCCGGCTCGACTTCGCCCGCGCCGACGCCTACGGGATGCGGCTCTGCGTCCCCGCCGGGTCCTCCGTGCGGTTCGGACCGGGCGAGAGCGTCGAGGTCGGGCTCGTCCCGATCGGCGGCGAGCGGATCGCGATCGGCTTCGCCGGACTGGTGGACGGGCCGCTGGACGCGCCCGGCGCACGCGAGGAGGCGCTGCGGCGCGCGGCCGCCTGTGGATACCTGGGAGCTGAACGATGAGCATCGACCCGTCCGAGTACGCCTCCGTCCACGGCCCGCGCGCCGGTGACCGGGTGAGGCTCGGCGACTCCGGGCTGACCGTCCGCGTCGAGTCCGACGCCCAGGCGTACGGCGAGGAGTTCCTCGCGGGCTTCGGCAAGACCGCCCGCGACGGCCTCCACCTCAAGGCCGCCGCGGTCCGCGACACCTGCGACGTCGTCATCAGCAACGTCCTGGTCATCGACGCCGTGCAGGGCATCCGCAAGGTGTCGATCGGCATCCGCGAGGGCCGGATCGCCGCGATCGGCCGGGCCGGGAACCCGGACACGCTGGACGGTGTCGACGTGGTCGTCGGCACCGGCACCACCATCGTCTCCGGCGAGGGCATGATCGCCACGGCGGGCGCCGTCGACACCCATGTCCACCTGCTCTCGCCGCGGATCATGGAGGCGTCGCTCGCCTCCGGCGTCACCACGATCATCGGCCAGGAGTTCGGCCCGGTCTGGGGCGTCGGCGTCAACTCGCCCTGGGCGCTGCGCCACGCCTTCAACGCCTTCGACGCCTGGCCGGTCAACATCGGCTTCCTGGGCCGGGGCTCGTCCTCCCACCGCCCTCCGCTGGTCGAGGCGCTGGCGGAGGGCGGGGCCTGCGGTTTCAAGGTCCACGAGGACATGGGCGCCCACACCCGCGCCCTGGACACCGCGCTGCGGGTCGCCGAGGAGCACGACGTCCAGGTCGCCCTGCACAGCGACGGGCTGAACGAGTGCCTGTCGGTCGAGGACACCCTCCGCGTCCTGGAGGGCCGTACGATCCACGCCTTCCACATCGAGGGCTGCGGCGGCGGGCACGTCCCCAACGTCCTGAAGATGGCGGGCGTGGCCAACGTCATCGGCTCGTCCACCAACCCGACGCTGCCCTTCGGCCGGGACGCGGTCGCCGAGCACTACGGGATGATCGTCTCCGTACACGACCTCAAGACCGACCTGCCCGGCGACGCGGCGATGGCCCGTGACCGCATCCGCGCCGGGACGATGGGCGCCGAGGACGTCCTGCACGACCTGGGCGCCATCGGCATCACCTCCTCCGACGCGCAGGGCATGGGCCGGGCCGGCGAGACGGTGCGCCGCACCTTCGCGATGGCCGGGAAGATGAAGGCGGAGCTGGGCCCGATGGAGGGCGACGGTCCGGGCGACGACAACGCCCGGGTGCTGCGCTACATCGCCAAGCTGACCATCAACCCCGCCATCGCCCACGGCCTCTCCCACGAGGTCGGCTCCATCGAGACCGGCAAGCTGGCCGACATCGTGCTGTGGCGGCCCGAGTTCTTCGGCGCCAAGCCGCAGCTGGTCCTGAAGGCCGGCTTCCCCGCGTACGGGGTCACCGGTGACCCCAACGCCGCCACCGACACCTGCGAACCCCTGGTCCTCGGGCCGCAGTTCGGGGCGCACGGGGCCACCGCCGCCGACCTCTCCGTGGCCTTCGTCTCGCAGGCGGCGGCCCAGCTCGGCGCCGACGGGATGCCCACCCGGCG
Source organism: Streptomyces sp. NPDC015144 (assembly GCF_043079735.1). Lineage (NCBI taxonomy): Bacteria > Bacillati > Actinomycetota > Actinomycetes > Kitasatosporales > Streptomycetaceae > Streptomyces > Streptomyces sp. NPDC015144. Next base: position 15,539 of record NZ_JBIBUU010000013.1, read on the forward strand.
CCGCCGCGTCGGCGTGCGCGGCACCCGCGGCATCGGCCCCGGCGACCTGGTCCACAACTCCCGCACCGGGGAGGTCGCCGTGGACGCCCGCAGCGGCCTGGTCACCCTGGACGGCGACCCGCTGCGCTCCGAGCCGGCCGACTCCGTCTCCCTCAACCGCCTCTACTTCCTCTGACATCTCCGCCGAACCGCAGACCCCAAGGACGCGCAGTGACCTTCCGCATGCCCCCCGAGTGGGCCCCGCACGAACGCACCTGGATGGCCTGGCCCGGCCCCAACCCCACCTTCGGGACCGAAGCCGAACTGGCCGCCGCCCGGGACGCCTGGGCCACCGTCGCCCGCGCCGTGCGCCGCTTCGAGCCGGTCACCGTGGTCGTCGGCCCCGGCCAGGAGGACGGCGCCCGCGCCCTGCTCGGCCCGGACGTGGAGATCGCCGTACGCCCCCTGGACGACGCCTGGATGCGGGACATCGGCCCCACCTTCGTCACCGACGGGACGCGACTGGCCGCCGTCGACTGGACGTTCAACGGCTGGGGCGCCCAGGGCTGGGCCCGCTGGGAGCACGACCAGCACATCGCCCGCGCCGTCGCCGAGCTCGCCGACGTCCCCGTGCACAGCTCCCGGCTGGTCAACGAGGGCGGCGCGATCCACGTGGACGGCGAGGGCACCGTCCTGCTCACCGAGACCGTCCAGCTCGGCAGGGAACGCAACCCCGACTGGACCCGCGAGCAGGTCGAGTCCGAGATCCACGCCCGCCTCGGCACCGAGAAGGCGATCTGGCTGCCGCGCGGCCTGGCCGGCGACTACGGCGACTACGGCACCCTCGGCCACGTCGACATCGTCGCCGCCTTCGCCCGCCCCGGCACCGTCGTCGTCCACGTCCAGCCCGACCCGGCCCACCCCGACCACGAGATCACCCGGGAGACCGTGCGCATCCTGCGCGGGGCCACCGACGCCCGGGGCCGCTCGCTGGAGGTCGTCGAGGTCAAGGCGCCCACCGTGCTCAAGGAGGACGGGGAGTGGGTCGACTACTCCTACATCAACCACTACCTCTGCAACGGCGGCGTGGTCCTCTGCGCCTTCGACGACCCGCGCGACCAGGAAGCGGCCGCCGTCTTCGGCGAGCTCTTCCCCGACCGCACGGTCACCCTCGTCGACGCGCGTACGATCTTCGCCGGCGGTGGAGGCATCCACTGCATCACCCAGCAGCAGCCGAAGGTCTGACACCGTGCCCCCCGAGCCCCGCCGCCGCAACACCGCCCCGCCCCGCGAGGAACTGCTGGCCGCCGCCATGGCGACCATCGCCGAACGCGGACTGGACGGCCTCACGATGGCCGGGCTCGGGCGCGAGGTCAGGATGAGCAGCGGACACCTCCTCTACTACTTCCGGACCAAGGACGAGCTGCTGCTCCAGACCCTGGAGTGGAGCGAGGAGCGGCTCGGGGCCCGGCGGCGCGCCCTGCTGTCCGGACCGGGCACCGCCCGCGAACAGCTCGACGGGTACATCGGCCTCTACCTCCCCGACGGCCCCGGCGACCCGCACTGGACGCTCTGGCTGGAGGTGTGGAACCGCTCGCGGAACGCGGACGACGACGCCCGCGCCCGGCAGGCCGCCATCGAGGAGGCATGGCAGCGCGACCTGGTGGAGCTGCTGGCGCGGGGCACGGCGGCCGGGGAGTTCCGCCCGGTCGACGCCGGTCGGTTCGCGGCCCGGCTGCGCGCCCTGCTCGACGGCTTCAGCGTGCATGTCGCGGTCGGCCTCCCCGGCACCGGACGGGGCCAGGTCCTCGACCGGGTCGGGGAGTTCGTCGAGGAGTCGCTGCTCGCCCGGTGAGGCCCGCGACGCGCCCCGCACCGCCGTGAACGAAACGTACACAAGTACGCCCGATCGTTGCGGGGTGCGCCCTTGTTCCCCTCCCGGTGGTTCGGGCACGGTGGCGGACCATGGGACGAGAGCAGTGGAAGAAAATCTGGGTCGGCTCGGCCGGGAACATGGTCGAGTGGTTCGACTGGTTCGTCTACGCGACCTTCGCGGTCTACTTCGCGGATTCGTTCTTCCCCGAAGGCAATGAGACCGCCAACCTCATGAACACCATGGGCATCTTCGCCGTGGGCTTCTTCATGCGGCCGGTCGGCGGCTGGCTGCTCGGCCGGATCGGCGACCGCCGGGGCCGGAAGGCGGCGCTCACCCTCACCGTCACCCTCATGTCGGCCTCCGCGATCCTCATCGCCGCCGCCCCGACCTACGACGTCGCCGGGTACGGCGGTGTCGCCGTCCTGCTGGTCGCCCGGCTGCTCCAGGGCCTCTCGGTCGGCGGCGAGTACGCGGCCAGCGCCACCTACCTCACCGAGGCGTCCGCCCCCGACCGGCGCGGCTTCGCCTCCAGCTTCCAGTACGTCTCCATGACCGCCGGGCAGCTCGTCGGCCTCGGCCTCCAGATCGTCCTGCAGCGCAACATGTCCGAGGCGGCCCTGCACAGCTGGGGCTGGCGCATCCCGTTCATCATCGGCGCGCTCGGCGCCGCGATCGTCTTCTACCTGCGCCGCAACATGCTGGAGACCGAGGTCTACGCGGAGTCCGGCGCCGCCGAGCAGCAGGACCGGGGCACCCTGAAGGCGCTGTGGCAGCACAGGCGCGAGGCGTTCCTCGTGATGGCGCTGACCATGGGCGGCACCGTCGCGTACTACACGTACACCACGTACCTCACCAAGTTCCTCTCCACGAGCGCCGGCATGGCGAAGTCCACCGCCTCGCTCGTGAGCTTCTGCGCCCTGTTCGTCTTCATGTGCGTCCAGCCGCTCGCCGGGATGCTCTCCGACCGGATCGGCCGCCGCCCGCTGCTCATCACCTTCGCGGTCGGCTCCACCTTCCTGACCGTGCCGATCATGACGATGCTCAAGCACGCGGGCACCTTCTGGCCCGCCTTCGGACTGGCGCTGCTCGCCCTGCTCGTCGTCACCGGCTACACCTCGATCAACGCCTGTGTGAAGGCGGAGCTCTTCCCGACCGGCGTCCGCGCCCTGGGCGTCGCCCTCCCGTACGCCCTGGCCAACGCGCTCTTCGGCGGCACCGCCGAGTACGTGGCGCTCTGGTTCAAGAAGGCGGGCGTCGAGTCCGGCTTCTACTGGTACGTGGCCGGCTGCGCGGCGGTCTCCCTGGTCGTCTACCTGACCATGCGGGAGACCCGCGACATCGACCTGGGCCGGATCGGCACCGGGGACGAGGAGCGGAGCGCCGCGGCGCGGCCCGGTGCGGCCGACGTCACGCCCGCATCCTGAGACGGAGGGGGGCGCGGCCGCGGCCCTGTGCAAGACTGCGACCGTGCCCTCGTACGCCATGATTATCGGCAGCAGGCGCGCCGGTCCGCAGTGACCGTCCCGCATCACCATGTGCGGCACGGCCATCGTGCCCCAGACCCGCGCGCAGACCTCTCGCACCCGCGAGGGGTTTTTTCGTTTTCCGGCCTCACCCCGGCCGGGGCGGGACGCGCGCGGGATGATGGGGGCAAGTGGAGCCCGATCTTCCGGATCCGCTCATCCGACAGGAGTCAGACCAGCATGACCACCAAGGCCAACGCCACCGACGACAGTTTCCACGTCTTCGACACCACGCTGCGCGACGGGGCACAGCGTGAGGGCATCAACCTGACGGTCGCGGACAAGCTCACCATCGCCCGCCACCTGGACGACTTCGGCGTGGGCTTCATCGAGGGCGGCTGGCCCGGTGCCAACCCCCGCGACACCGAGTTCTTCGCCCGCGCCCGGCAGGAGATCGACTTCAAGAACGCCCAACTGGTCGCCTTCGGCGCGACCCGGCGGGCCGGGGCCAGGGCCGCCGACGACCCGCAGGTCAAGGCACTGCTGGCGTCCGGCGCCCCGGTGATCACCCTGGTCGCCAAGTCGCACGACCGCCATGTCGAACTCGCGCTGCGCACCACCCTGGAGGAGAACCTGGAGATGGTCGTCGACACCGTCTCCCACCTCCGCGAGCAGGGCCGCCGGGTCTTCGTGGACTGCGAGCACTTCTTCGACGGCTACCGCGCCAACCCCGAGTACGCCAAGGCCGTCGTCCGCGCCGCCTCCGAGGCCGGCGCCGACGTCGTCATCCTCTGCGACACCAACGGCGGGATGCTCCCCGCCCAGATCCAGGCCGTCGTCTCCACGGTGCTCGCCGACACCGGCGCCCGGCTCGGCATCCACGCCCAGGACGACACCGGCTGCGCGGTCGCCAACACCCTGGCCGCCGTGGACGCGGGCGCCACCCACGTCCAGTGCACCGCCAACGGCTACGGCGAACGCGTCGGCAACGCCAACCTCTTCCCGGTCGTCGCCGCGCTGGAGCTCAAGTACGGCAGATCCGTGCTCCCCGAGGGCGCCCTCGCCGACATGACCCGCGTCTCGCACGCCATCGCCGAGGTCGTCAACCTGACCCCCTCCACCCACCAGCCCTACGTCGGCGTCTCGGCCTTCGCCCACAAGGCCGGGCTGCACGCCTCCGCGATCAAGGTCGACCCCGACCTCTACCAGCACATCGACCCCGCCCTGGTCGGCAACACCATGCGGATGCTGGTCTCCGACATGGCGGGCCGCGCCTCCATCGAACTCAAGGGCAAGGAACTGGGCTTCGACCTCGGCGGCGACCGCGAACTCGTCGGCCGGATCGTCGAGCGGGTCAAGGAGCGCGAACTCAAGGGCTACACCTACGAGGCCGCCGACGCCTCCTTCGAACTGCTGCTGCGCGCCGAGGTCGAGGGCCGGGTGCGCCGCTACTTCCGTACCGAGTCCTGGCGGGCCATCGTCGAGACCCGCCCCGACGGCACGCACGCCAACGAGGCGACCGTGAAGCTCTGGGCCAGGAGCGAGCGGATCGTCGCCACCGCCGAGGGCAACGGACCGGTCAACGCGCTGGACCGGGCGCTGCGGGTCGCCCTGGAGCGGATCTACCCGCAGCTCGCCAAGTTGGAGCTGATCGACTACAAGGTCCGCATCGTGGAGGGCCGCACCGGCACCGAGTCCACCACCCGCGTCCTGATCACCACCGGCGACGGCGAGGGCGAGTGGTCCACGGTCGGCGTCGCGGACAACGTCATCGCCGCCTCCTGGCAGGCGCTGGAGGACGCCTGCACCTACGGTCTGCTGCGGGCCGGGGTCGAGCCCACGGAGTGACCGTCCCCGTGCCGGCGGGCCCGTCGCGGGGCCGCCGGCACGGGAGGCGCGGTCAGCCGGCCGAGCGGGGCAGGGCCAGGGAGCGGTTCTCCTCGACGATCCGGTACCCCGTACGCGTGTACAGGTTCATGGCCACCTCGTTGCCGCCCCACACGCTGAACATCAGCGTCGACTCGCCGGCCGCGAGCGTCGCCAGCTCGCCCGCCACCATCGCCGCCCGGCCGAACCCCCGGCCCCGGTGCTTCTCGTCGACGAAGAGCGAGTAGCCGTACGTCACCCCCGGCAGGTAGCCGTGCTTCAGCCAGCCGGTGCCGACGGGCTCGCCCGCCGCCTCCAGCACCAGGAACGTGTTGTCGGGCGTGTCCAGACCCTCGGGAAGCAGCTGCGCGAAGTCGCGGTCGGACTTCTTCCGGGCCTCCTCCGGCGTCAGGGCCCCGGACCGGGCGATGTCGCCCGCGTACTCGGCCTTCTCGGCGGTGACCCACGCGGGGTACTCGGCCGCGGTCATCGGCCGGGCGGTGAAGCCCTCGACGGCCTCCGGCGGGGAGTCGATCCGCCGCGCCCGGAGCTGGCCGCGTACGCCGTAGCCGTCGAACAGGCCGTCGTGCGCCCCGGAGAGCCGGACCCGTATCTGCTCCGCGCCGCGCTCCGCGCACCACGCCTCGGCCCACTCCAGGGCGGCCCGCTCATGGCCCCGACCGGTGTGGGCCGCCTCGACGTGGAGGTCGCCGATGCGGCCGTCGACTGCGCCGTTCTCCTCCGCCACGTGCACGGCGACGTACCCCACCCGGGCCCCGTCGTCCGTGATCCCGGCGACGGTCCAGTCATCGGCCCGCCGGAGCGTCCCGTCGAGCATGCCCTCCGTGGCGGGGCCGTCCAGCCCGGCCGCGGTGTACGCGACGCGCAGCCGCCGCTCGCAGTCCTGCCGCCACCGCGTCGTGTCGTCGAGAAGATCGAATTCCGTCATCCGGCCACCCTAAGCGGGGCGTTGGGCCGGACCAAGGCGGTTGTTCCCGGGCGGCGCCACCCCTCGTCCCGGACGCCGGGGGCCGGGACGCCGCTCCCCGGAAAGCCCGGACCGGCCGGTCACCGCCTCTCGGGGAGCCGCGATCCGTGTTAGACCTGACTATATGGCTGTTATCGGCCGATTCCGGGCGCGACTGCGACGTCACTCCCGGCGATCAGATCGGCACGATGAAGGACGCCCGGGCCGCAGTGGGCCCGCGCCGACCGCCCGGGACACACCCCACCGGTCCCCGGGCGGTGGCCTGCGTTCCCTGTTCAGCGTGCGCACCCTGTCCGGCCAGGTCTTCCTCTGCGTCCTCGGTCTCGTGCTGCTGCTCGTCGCGGCGGGGGCGGTCGCGCTGGTGGTGCAGGGCCGCCGCGACAGCATGTCCGACGCCAAGGACCGCACCCTGAGCGTCGCCTCCGCCCTCGCCCACTCGCCGGGCATGGTGGAGGCGTTGGACAGCGCGCACCCCACGGCCCGGCTCCAGCCCCGCACTCAGGCGATCCGCCGTGACACCGACGTGTCGTACGTCGTCGTGACGAGTCCGGTCGGCGTGCGCTACACCCACCCCGACCCGTCGCTGATCGGGCAGCGCATCAAGGACATTCCCCAGCAGGCCCTCACCGGCCCCGGGTACACCTGGACCGTCGCCGCGAGCCACGGCCCGGCGGTCAACTCCCTGGTGCCGGTCCGAAGGCCCGACGGTTCGCTGGCGGGCCTGGTCTCCGCGGGCATCACCGTCGAATCGGTGAACAGCCTCGCGGACCGTTCCCTCCTGCTCGCCGCGGCCGCCGCGGCGGGCGCCCTCGCCATCACCACGGGCGGCGCGGCGCTCCTCAGCCGCCGACTGCGGCGGCAGACCCACGGGCTCGGCCCGGCCGAGATGACCCGGATGTACGAACACCACGACGCGGTCCTGCACGCGGTCCGCGAGGGCGTCCTCATCGTCGACGCCGACCGGCGCCTCACCCTCGCCAACGACGAGGCCCGCCGCCTGCTCGACCTGCCCGAGGACGCCGAGGGCCGGCCGGTGGGCATGCTCGGGCTGGCCCCGGAGACCGCGCGGCTGCTGGTCTCCGGCCGCACCGTCACCGACGAGGTGCTCCGGGCCGGCAACCGGCTGCTGGCCGTCAACCTCCGCCCGACCGACGCCCGGGGCGGCCCGCCCGGCACGGTGGTCACCCTGCGCGACACCACCGAACTCCGCGCGGTCACCGGAGAGGCCGAACTCGCCACCGAACGGCTGCTGCTCCTCTACGAGGCCGGGGCCCGCGTCGGCACCACGCTGGACGTCACCCGGACCGCCCAGGAGCTGGCGGACGTCGCCACCCCCGGATTCGCCGATGCCACCTCCGTCGACATCGCCGACCCGGTGCGCCGGGGCGACGAACCGGTCACCCCGCAAGGCGCCACCCTGGAGATGCGCCGCGCCGTCGTCACCTCCGTGACGACCGAGAACCCGCTGTACCCGGTCGGCCACGTCGTGGGCTTCGTCCCCACCCGGACCCGCGCCATGCGCGCCCACCACGAGGACGCCGACCTCTCCGGCGAGTTCGCCCGGCTGGGCCTGCGGAACTGGGACCCCGAGGTGGCCGAACGGATCAGGGCCCAGGGCTTCCACTCGATGCTGTCGGTGCCGCTGCACGCGCGCGGCACCGTGCTGGGCATGGTCAACTTCTGGCGGGCGGGCGATTCGCCGCCCTTCGACGACGCCGACCTGTCCTTCGCGGAGGAGCTGGTCGCCCGCGCCGCCGTCGGGGTGGACAACGCCCGCCGCTACACCCGGGAGCACGCCCTCGCCGTGACGCTCCAGCGCAGTCTGCTGCCGCGCGGGCTGCCCCAGCAGAGCGCCCTGGACGTCGCCTACCGCTATCTGCCGGCCCACGAGGGCGTCGGCGGCGACTGGTTCGACGTGATCCCGCTCTCCGGCGCCCGGGTCGCCCTGGTCGTCGGCGACGTGGTCGGACACGGACTGCACGCCGCCGCCACCATGGGGCGGCTGCGCACCAGCGTCCACAACTTCTCCTCGCTGGACCCGGCGCCCGACGAGCTGCTCTGGCACCTGGACGAGCTGGTCGCCCGGATCGACCGGGACGAGATCGAGGACGGCGACGCCGAGATCGCCGGGGCCACCTGCCTGTACGCGATCTACGACGCCGTCACCGGGAACTGCTCGGTGGCCCGGGCCGGCCACCCCGGCCCCGCACTGGTCCTGCCGGATGGCACCGTCGAGTTCCCCGAGGTCCCCACCGGGCTCCCGCTGGGCATCGGCGGCATGCCCTTCGAGGCCACCGATTTCCATGTGCCCGAGGGGAGCCGGCTGGTGCTGTACACGGACGGGCTCGTCGAGCGGCGCGGCCGGGACATCGACGTCGGCATCGACCGGCTGCGCGAGGCGCTCACCGGGCCCGACCGGACACCGGAGGAGACCTGCGACGCCGTGCTCGACGCGCTGCTGGGCGAGCGGCCGGACGACGACGTCGCGCTGCTCGTGGCCCGCACCCGCACCCTCGACCCCGAACAGGTCGCGCAGTGGGCCGTGGCCACCGACCCGGCGGCGGTCGCCGGGGTCCGCAAGAACGTCGCCCAGTGGCTCACCGAGCGGGGACTGGAGGAGGAGGCGTTCGCCACCGAGCTGATCCTCAGCGAACTGGTCACCAACGCGGTCCGCTACGGCACCGCCCCCATCGGCGTCCGCCTGCTGTACGACCGCAACCTCATCTGCGAGGTCTCCGACAGCAGCAGCACCGCCCCGCACCTGCGGTACGCGGCGAGCACCGACGAAGGCGGCCGGGGCCTCTTCCTCGTCGCCCAGATGGCCGAACGCTGGGGCACCCGCTACACGGAGACGGGCAAGGTCATCTGGTCCGAGCAGACGGTCGGCGAGACGGAGGAGGAGCCCGCTCCCTGAGGGGCACCCCCGGGCGGGATTTGCTGGTACGGCAACCCTTCTTGCTGAAATGGTGTGGCCTCATGGACGCTCTCCCGTGAAAGGGAGGTGCTCCTGATGAACGGAACGACCGAGAACGACGGCCCGCGGGACGGCGGGGCGGAGAGCGGGGCCGGTGCGGACCGGCGCTACGACGTGGTGGTGATCGGCGGCGGCGCCGCCGGGCTGAGCGGGGCGGTGACCCTGGCCAGGGCGCGCCGCTCGGTGCTGGTGCTCGACGCGGGCGAGCCGCGCAACGCACCGGCCGCGCACATGCACGGCTACCTGGGGTACGACGGCCACCCGCCCGCCCGGCTGCTGTCCGACGGCCGCGAGGAGGTGGCCCGGTACGGGGGCGAGGTGGTCCGGGGCGCGGTGGTCGCCGTCGAACGGCTCCCCGGCGACGAGGGCTTCCGCGTCGTGCGGGAGGACGGGGCGGCCGTGGTGGCGCGCGCCCTGCTGCTGGCCACCGGGCTGGTGGACGGGCTGCCCGAGGTGCCGGGCGTGGCCGAGCGCTGGGGGCGCGAGGTGCTGCACTGCCCGTACTGCCACGGCTGGGAGGTCCGCTCCCGGCCGGTCGGCGTCCTGTCCACCGGCCCGCTCGCGGTGCACCAGGCGCTGATGTGGCGCCAGTGGACCGAGGACGTCACGCTCTTCCGCCACACCGGTCCGGCCCCCACCGACGAGGAGTACGAACAGCTCGCGGCGCGCGGCATCGCCGTGGTCGACGGCGAGGTCACCGGCCTGGAGGTGGCCGGTGACCGGCTCACCGGGGTACGGCTGGCCGACGGCCGGCTGGTGGAGCGCGAGGCGGTCGTGGTGCAGCCGCGCTTCACCGCCCGTACGGAGGGGCTGGCTGGTCTGGGCCTCGACGTGACCGCGGTGGTGGTGGTGGGTGGCGCCACGGTGGGGAGCCAGGTCGCCACCGGCCCGGCCGGGGCCACCGAGGTGCCCCGCGTCCGGGTGGCCGGGAACGCCGCGGACCCGAAGGCGACGGTCGTCGTGGCGGCGGCGGCCGGGGTGCAGGCCGCCACCGCGCTCAACGCGGACCTGACCGACGACGACGTACGCCGCGCGGTCGCCGCCCGCCGGGCCTGAGCGGAGCCCGGCGGACGGGGACCGCGCGGTGAGGGGGTGCCGGGCCGGGGCCGGCGGGGGAGGGCCTCGGGCCCGGGGCGGCCTCAGGCCTGGGGCGCGGCGGCCTTGATCGCGGAGATGTCGAAGTTCAGCTTGACCTTGTCGCTGACCATCACGCCGCCGGTCTCCAGCGCCGCGTTCCAGGTCAGGCCCCAGTCGGAGCGCAGGATGGTCGCGCTGCCCTCGAAGCCGACGCGCTCGTTGCCGTAGACGTCGGTGGCGGAGCCGTTGAACTCCAGGTCGATGGAGAGGGGGCGCGTGACGTCCTTGATCGTCAGGTCGCCGGTGACCCGGTAGTCGTCGCCGCCGAGCAGTTCGGCGCTGGTCGAGCGGAACGTCATGAGCGGGAACTTCTCGGCGTCGAAGAAGTCGCCGCTGACCAGGTGGCCGTCGCGGTCGGCGATGCCGGTGTCGACGCTGGCGATCCGGACGTCGATGGACGCGGTGGAGTTCGACGGGTTGGCGCCGTCCAGCTTCAGGACACCCTCGTGGTCGCCGAACGAGCCGCGCACATTGGTCACCATCGCGTGGCGCACGGTGAAGCCGATGCTGCTGTGGGCCGGGTCGATCGTGTAGTCACCGCTGAGGGCGGCCAGGGCCGGGTCCACGGCGGCGGGGGTGGCGGCGGGGGTGTCGTTGTTCTTGCGGTTGAACAGAGCCATGGCTCCTCCTCGGGGACGTGATGCGACGGACGGGACATGAGCGGTCCGGCGCGGTTGTTGTTTAACCTTCAACGAGATTGACTGTAGCCGAATCTAGTTAAAGATTCAACAGAAGCTCCCGGTCGTCCTCCGAAAGGGCGTGCCGGAGGGGGGCGGGGGAGGGGGTGGCGCGTGAATGATGGCCGAACGTCCCGCCAATTGCCCCCTGTTGAAGGCGTCTGCCTCTGGCGGACGCGCGTAGAACTCGGGCAGTATCTCCCTGGCCTTACTTGTCATGAGCAGGAGGATCCCCCCATGTCGTCCGCAATGAGACTGCGCCCCGCCCTGACCGCGCTCGCCCTGGTGCTCGGAGTGCTCTTCGCCCCGGGCTTCGGTGTGATCGGCGGAGCCGCCCCCCAGGCCCACGCCGTCACCAAGCTCACCCACGCCCAGGCCACCGCCCGCTTCAGCTCCTCCGGGGTCACCTGGTCGTCGTCCGGCGGCTGCTCCGACCGCAACGTCGCCACCTGCACGTCCTTCGACCAGCTCAACCTGCCCACCGCCCAGGGCGCCCAGACCCTCAAGAGCGCCACGGGCTGCGCGCTGAACATCACCGGCGGCACCGAGACCGGCCACGCCAGCGGCACGTACTCGCACTGGAACGGCTACAAGCTCGACTTCGCCAAGTCGACCTGCCTCACCAACTACGTCCACAACACGTTCACCTACATCGGCGTCCGCGGCGACGGCGCCCCCCAGTACCAGGCGGGCTCCGGCAACGTCTACGCCGACGAGGGCAACCACTGGGACGTGACGTACTACAACTGCGGCGGCTGCTGACCCCCGCACCGCGCACACCCCGTACGTGCCTCCGCCCCGGCCCCCACCGGAGCGGAGGCATTCGCGCGCGTCGACACGCACTGACCGGCCGGCGGCTCCGTCACGGGCACGTTGGCGGCACGTTGCGGCGCCGTTGGGACCCCGCGGGAGTCTCTTCCCGTGACGGAAACCCCTCCTGTCGTACGGGGGGAACACGGGGGAGACACGGGGGGTCCGACACTTCCCGCAGCGGCGGCACGGGGGATACGGCCGTCTACTGCGGGGGCGTGGGCGCGGGCAGGGTCGGCAAACCGGCCAGGCCCGCGCGACTCGCCTCGATGTGCTGCGCCATGCCGTGGCGCAGCCCCAGCTCCAGACACTGCTCCCAGCACGACCGGGCGTCGCCCCACTCGCCGAAGTGCTGGTACGTACCGGCCATGAAGGCCAGGCAGTCGGCGGTGCCGCCGAGGTCGTCCATCCGCCGCCGGATGGCCAGGGCCTCCCGCTGCGCCTCCAGCGCCCCCTCCCGGTCGCCGAGCTGACGCCGTACGTCGCCGAGATTGGTGAGCGTGGTGGCCAGGAAGACGCCGTGCCGCTGCTCGCGCAGCGCCGCCACGACCTTCTCGTAGTTCGCCACGGCGTCCGCGTGCTCGCCGACCATCGCCTGGGCGTCCGCGATCCGGCTCAGGGCCAGCGCCTCGCTGCGCGGGCTGCTGGTACGGCGGTACAGCTCGTGCGACCGCTCGGCGTGCACCAGCCCCTGCCGGGCGTCCCCGAGCTGGACGTACAGCGACGCCATGTTGCCGAGGATCGACGCCTGGGCCAGAACGTCACCGGTGTCGGTGAAGAACGCCAGGGCCAGGGTCAGATGCTCCAGGCACGCCTCGTTGCGGTACGCCATGCCGTGCGCGACGGCGGTCCTGCGGTGCAGCCACGCCTGCCCGAGCGTGTCCCCGTGCGCCACCGCGATCTCCATCGCCTGACGCAGGCAGGCGTCCCACTCACCGGTCCACCAGTGGGTCGTCGCGTAGCCGAAGAGCCCGGCGGCCAGACGCCAGGCGAGGTCGGAGCGGCCCGCCTCCCCGGCCCGGGTGAGGGACTCCCGGATCGCGGGCAGCTCCCGCTTGGTCCACTCGATGGCGTCCGCGTCCTCCGCGAAGACCGGCAGGGCGGGCCCCGCCGGCGCGTCGAGCGGCGGCGGGGACTGTGTCTCGTGACTGGCGACGGCACAGGCCGTACTGACGGCCCGCGCGTACCAGACGAGCATCCGGACGGTGGCCGCCTCCCGGCCGTCCGCGGGCTCCTCCTCCGCCGCGCGCTGGGCCGCGTACTCGCCCAGCAGGTCGTGGAGCGCGTACCGGCCGGGGGCGGGGCTGTGCACGAGGTTCGCGTCGACCAGCAGTTCCAGGGCGGCCGACGCGTCGTACTCGTCCGCACCCAGCAGGGCCGCGGCGGACTGGGTGGTGAACAGGTGCGGCTTCCACAGACCGAGCAGCCGGAAGGCGCGCGCCGCCTCGCGCTCCGCGGCGTTGCCGCTGTCCCGGATCGCCTGGTAGCTCATGTCGAAGGTGTGCCGCACGGCGACCGCGCCCATCGACAGCGCCTGGAGCCGCCCCCGGTCCGGGGCGAGACGCTCGGCCAGCAGCGCCAGCGGCCACGACGGGCGCGAGGAGAGCCGCCCGCCGACGATCCGCAACGCCAGCGGCAGCCCGCCGCAGGCGGCCAGGATGTCGGCCAGGGCCGCCGGTTCGTGCGCGATCCGGTCCGCGCCGCAGAGCCGGGACAGCAGGGTGAGCTGCTCCTCGGGGCCGAGCGGGTGCAGCGCCATCATCTCGACCCCGGGCAGCTCGGCCAGGAGCTGGCGGCTGGTGATCAGGGCCGCGCCCGGCCCCTGCGGCGGGAGCAGCGGGGCCACCTGGGCGGCGTCCCGCGCGTTGTCCAGGACCAGCAGGACGCGGCGGTCGGCGATCGCCGACCGGAACAGCGCCGCCCGGTCGTCCGTGTCGTCCGGCAACGAGGCCGGGCGCGCGCCGAGATCGTCCAGGAACCGGGCGAGCAGATCGTGCGCACTGCGCGGGCCCCCGCCGCTGAACCCCCTGAGGTCGGCGTAGAGCGTGCCGTCCGGGAAGTCCTCCTGGACCAGGCGGGCCACCCGGACGGCGAGGGCGGTCTTCCCGATGCCGCCCATCCCCGAGATCACCACCGGCCGCAGCGGCGCCCCGACCTCGCGCCGCAGCGCCGCCACGGCCGCCGCCGTCTCCTCCTCCCGGCCGGTGAACTCCGGCACGGAGGACGGGAGCTGGTACGGCGGGCGGGGCGCCGGGGCCGGCACCGGCGGGGCCGGGGGCTGCTCCCCGTCCAGCAGCTCCTGGTACGCCCGGCGGACGGCGGGACCGGGCTCCGTACCGAGCTCGTCCACCAGCGACCGGCGCAGCGCGTGGAAGACCTCGAACGCCTCGGCCTGGCGCCCGGTGCGGTGCAGGGCGAGCATGAGCTGGCGGTGGAGCTCCTCGCGCAGCGGGTTCTCGGCGGCGAGAACGGCCAGGTCGGTGAGGATCTCGCCGTGGTTCCCGAGGTGGAGTTCGGCGTCGAAGGCCCACTCCCGCACCTGGAGGCGGAGCTGGTCGAGCTGGTGGATCCGCAGGCTCGGGCCCGGCTGGTCGCGGTACGGGACGAGGTCGGCGAGCGGCGCGCCGCGCCACAGGGCCAGCGCCGCCCGGCTCTCCGCGAGGACCGTCGCCCAGTCGCCCGCCTGATGGGCGAGGCAGGCGGCGCGCACCCGGGTCTCGAACACCTCGACGTCCAGAGCGCCCTCGGCCACCAGGAGTTGGTAGCCCGGAGCCACGGTCAGCAGCCGCTCCTCCCCGGCCGGGGCCAGCAGCCTGCGCAGCCGGGTCGCGTGATTGGCGAAGGACGCCTCGACGCTGGAGGGCAGCTCGTCGCCCCACATGGCTTCCTTCAGCGCGTCCTTGGACACCACCCGGTTCGCCTGGAGCAGCAGCGCCGCCAGCAGCACCCGGACCTTGAGCCCGGACACCGGCCGCAGCGCCGTGCCGTCGTGCACCACCAACGGTCCCAGCAGCCCGAACCTCATCATGTCGTCCCCCAGGGCGCCAACGGTCGGCATCCGTGCTGCGGAGGCGAGGAACGGAGGACCGGCTGGGGCACATCGTAATCCGAACGGGGGACACAAGATCAACAGGCGGCCGGGTGCGGACGGGTGGGCGCGGCCGGCTCACCGGGCGGGCGGGCGCGGACGACTGCCCCACCGTCCGCCCCCGCCGCAGGCCCGCCCGGCGGTCCTCACCGGCGGGCTCCCGGGCTGCTCAGTGGTTGCTCGGGACGTAGGCGTTGCAGCCGTACCCGTCCTTGGTCGCGATCAGGAGGGCGTCACCGGTGTTGGGGCCGACGATGCCGTCCACGGGCAGGTGCTCCCACGACTGGAAGGCCCGGATGGCCCCGTTGGTGTCGGGGCCGAAGGAGCCGTCCACCGCGACGGTGTGGTAACCGGTCGAGAAGGAGAGGTCGTTGACCAGCTGCTGCACGCACTTGACGCCGTTGTACGTGTTCGCCTGGCCGTAGCCGATCCACGGGGCCCCGACGGCGGCGTGGGCGCCCGCCCCCCACCCTCCGACGGCCAGGCAGACGGCGGCGGCGACGGTCGTTCCGGCCTTCGCTCCGGCCCTTGCGATACGTGACTTCATCTCTGCTGAACTCCGGCTCTCTCGGCTGGCGTTACGGTGCTTGACGGCCCTCACCCTGATCGATCCCCGCAATACCGTCCCAACGCGGAACCAACACCCCGGACCCCACCCACCCGGCGAAACGGGAGGTCCCACGCGGAACGGGAGGTCCCGCGCGGAACGGGCCCGCGAGACGGAGACGCGCCTGCCGGGGCGGACGGCGGGATGCTTGACTGCCCCGTATGGCATCGACCCTCGGCACCCCCCGACCCGACCAGGCCGCCTACATGCTGCGGGCCGCAGCCTCCGGAGCCGGCCGTGCGTACAAGCGGGAACTGCTGGACCTGCTGGACGTCCGTACCGGCCAGACCGCCCTGGACGTGGGGTGCGGCCCGGGAACGGACCTGCCGGCGCTGGCCGAACGCGTCGGGGACGACGGCACGGTGATCGGCGTGGACCGCGACCCGGACATGCTGGCCCGCGCCCGGGAACGTACGAAGGACCTGCGCCGGGTGGAGATCCGCGAGGCCGACGCGCACGCCCTGCCCGTCGAACCGGGCACGGTGGACCGGGCCAGGATCGACCGGGTCCTGATGCACGTCGCCGAACCCGCCGATGTGCTTGCCCAACTCCGTCGCGCCACCCGGCCCGGCGCCCGGATCACCCTGGCCGAACCCGACTGGGACACATTGATCGTCGACGCCGAGGACCTGGAGACGAGCCGCGCCTTCACCCGCTGGACCACGACGGAGGTCGTGCGCCACGCGACGATCGGCCGCGGCCTCGCCCGCCTCGCCGAACAGGCGGGCTTCCACGTCGAGACGGTCCTCGCCACCGCACCGGTCTTCCGCGACTTCCAGGACGCGGACCACACCCTGGGCCTGGGCCGCAACATGCAGAACGCCATCGACGCCGGTCATGTCGACCGCGACCGGGGCCACCGCTGGTTCGCCGGTCTGTCCCAGGGGCCGTTCTTCGCGTCGTTCACCCTCGTCGGCGTGGTCTGTTCCCGGTGACGTCCCTGGTGGGCCGGGTCGCCCGCGCGCTGGGGATCCTGGTGTTCCTGGCGGGGGCGGCGAGCGCGGCGTCCGCCGTGCTTCCCCAGCGGGCGGGGATGGCGGAGCTCCTGAGCGATGCGCGGTCGGGCCGGACATCCTCGATCCATCTCGTCGACGTGTCCCTGGGGGAGGGGCAGGCCCGGTGGGGCGACGGGTTCCTGGAGAGCAAGACGTACACGTTCCGGCCCGACACCCTGCTGGGAGAGGACGCCGAGGACGCTTTCCAGCGGATGGTCCGGGAACGGCTGGGGGACGAGGCGCCGAAGGACCTGACGTTCGACGACAAGGACCCGCTGGCCGCCCTGGGCGGTCTGTCGACCCTGGTCCCCCTGCTCTACTGGCGCGTCATCGAGGCCGCCTGGCTCAAGTGAGCTTCCCTGGCCGTCTTCGCCGCGAGCGTGACCGCGATGCTCACCCGGGAGATGAGGCGCACCCCCAGCGCCGGATACTGGCTGATCTCCGCTTTCATCGGCCCGGGCACGCCGGCCTACCTCTGGACGGAACCCCACTCGCTCCGCCCGCCCGTCGCACATGTGGGGCGTGACTCCGCGATCTCGGGCTGGGGCGTCGTCCTCCGCTCGGCCTGCTGGTCCGGGGCGGTGCTCCTGGCGGTGTGGTCGGCGCTGTCGCTGCGGTAGGGGTCGGTTCCGGCGAGTGGGCGGCCCGTAGAGTCCCGGGTGTGGATGTGTTGCGTGGTGCTTCCGTGGTTCTCCGGCCCGCCGTACGCGCGGACGCCCCTGCCCTGGCCGCCATCCGGGCCACGCCCGAGGTCCGGATGCGGTGGCGGGGCGGCGAGGACCTGGAGACCGAGGTCCTGACCGGGCTCGACGACCCCGGCACGCACTGCCTGGCCGTCGAGCACGGGCGCCGGGTCGTCGGCATGATCCAGTGGTACGCGGAGGAGGACGCCGAGTACCGCCACGCAGGCATCGACCTCTTCCTCGACCCCTCGGTGCACGGCCGTGGCCTGGGCGCCGACGCCGTACGGACACTGGCCCGCCATCTCGTCGACGACCACGGCTTCCACCGCCTCGTCATCGACCCGGCGGCCGACAACACGGCGGCGATCCGCTGCTACACCAAGGTCGGCTTCCGCCCGGTCGGCGTCATGCGCCAGTACGAGCGCGGCGCGGACGGCACCTGGCACGACGGCCTCCTGATGGACCTCCTGGCCGCCGAACTGATCCGCTGATCCCGGACCAGGCCAAGCCTCCAGACCGGTTCCTGTCAAGACGGCAGCACATACGCGTGGCCTCGTGGTTGCGCAAAGCAGGGCTCCAGCGCAGCGCATCGCATGCTGAAATGGCACGACTGCACGCTTGTTCGAACTGACGGTTTAATGCGAGCGGGGAGGGGATTCCAGGCGTGAACTCCATGGATGAAATGATTCGCCAGTACGTTTATCCGGTGGCGAGATCGGCGAAATTCTCCAGGCGTGGTCGGCGTTTTCAACGGGTTTCGGATAGAGGGGATTCCGCCATCCTTGAAATTTCCGTCCAACATGTCGATCCGAACAGATTCGTTTTTGATGTGATCTGCTGGATTGTGCCGGCGACACGTTGGAGTTGGTTGAGGCGCAACGAAACCCAAGTGAAGATTCCAGACAGCTCTGGAGCAATCGCTACTTTCTTGGTCATTCCGCCTGATGAGTTCGCTCATGCCCCCAATGAGGAAATGCCTTTTCGTTCTCGATGGGCGTTTGATGATGGAGGGATTGAGTCGTGCGGGCAAGTGCTGAGGCGAATGATCGAAGTGGAGTCTATTCCATGCATGGTGAGATTGTTGGATCGGGTGATTCTCCTTTCCGAACTGCGGAACCCTGAATCTGAGATCCTGCGACTCTGTGGCCTGAATGTGTGTGAGATTCTACTTAGGGTTGATGACGGGAGTGTTGAGGAAGTGGAGGGGCTGCTGGCCGCAGGGGAGGAAGGCGGGACTTTCCCCAAGTTCCTCACCTGGGCTCGAGAGCGGTTGGCCGAGCGAGTTCTGCCGAGTTGATGAGCCTCGAAGGGGTTGCTCGCCGGACCCTGCGTGGGCGTGTGAGTGAGAGCCCGGTCCTGGTTCGGGCGCGCGTTGCGGATTCTATGAGCTCGTAACACGATCACGATCCGGGCTTCTTGAGGCGTGTCCACGCACACGCGGAGCGTTGGCGGTGCGCGCCCCGAAGACGCGATGTCCTTCGGGGCGCGCGGCAGGGGTTCGGGTTCAGGCGTTGTAGCCGCCGTGGGCGTCCAGTACCGCGCCCGTGACGTACGACGCGGCGGGGCTCGCCAGGAAGGCGATCGCCGCGGCGATTTCGGCGGGGTGCCCCATGCGTTGCAGGGACAGCGAGCTGAGCAGGGCCTTGAGGGTGTCGGGGTCCGGCGGTTGCATGCCGCTGTCCATCAGCCCGGCTTCCACGACGTTGGCCGTGATGTCGCGGGGCCCGAGGTCCCGTGCGACCCCCATGGTGTACCTCTCGATGCCTGACTTGGTCGCCGAGTAGTCGGCAACGCCCGGGACGCCGACCCGGGAGCCCAGTCCCGAACTCACCGTGATGATGCGGCCGCCCGTGCGCAGCACTCGGGAGGCAGCCCGGATGACGGCGATCACGCCGAGGTAGTTGGTGGCGTGCATCCGGTCCAGTGCGGCGGTGTCGGCGTCCGGGTCGTCCACCGTGCGGCCCTGCTCCACCGAGATCGCCGCGTTGTTGACGAGGATGTCCAGGCCGCCGAAGTGCGCGACCACATCGTCGATCAGCGCCGACGCCCGGCTCGTGTCCGCCTGGTCGGACTTGAAGGCGACGGCCTTGGCTCCCTTGCCGTGCACCTCGTCGACGACTGCCTGCGCCTGCTTCTCGGAGCTGACGTAGGTGAAGGCGACATCGGCGCCCTGCTCGGCCAGCAGCCGTACGGTCGCGGCTCCCAGTCCGCGCGATCCCCCGGTGACCAGGGCGACCTTGCCCGTGAGTGGCTTGCTCATTCTTCTCACCTCACTGATTGACCCTTTCCGACAGTCGCAACGTTAATTGTTACGACAGCTCGTTGCAACCTTCACTGTTACGACTGCCGTATCATGAAGCGTTGTGGCCGAGAGGAGGAGCCCATGAGCGCAAACAGCAGGCTGACCATCGCCGCCCACGCGCTGGCCTGGATCGGTCTCTACCAGCGCCAGGGTCATGAGGTCGCCACCTCCGAGCAGATCGCGAACAGCGCGAACACCAACCCCGTGGTGATCAGACGGCTGCTCGGCGAGCTGCGCAGGGCCGGGCTCGTGGAGTCCCGGCGGGGCGTAGGCGCGGGCTGGTCGCTGGCACGCGAGCTGAAGTCGATCACCCTGCTCGACGTGTACGAGGCAGTGGAACCCGGCCCGCTGTTCGCAATGCACCGCACCACCCCGGACCAGGGATGCGTGGTGGGTCACGGCATCCAGCCGGCAATGCAGAGCATCTACGAGGGCATCGAGGAGACCCTGAGACACGAGTTGTCCCGCGTCACGCTCGAGAACGTACTCCAGGACGTACTCGCGGCACCTCGCTAAGAACTCGTAACACGATCTTGCTGGCGTGCAGCGGCCTGGCCAGGGCAGTTGAGTAGGTCGCTGCTCCCTGTGCCAAGGTCGTCCATGGGCTTCGCCGGAGTCATGCCGGGACGAAGCTCGGCCACCAGGGTGGAACGTTGGCCGGGCAAAGCGGGGCGGGGTAGGAGTCCGGCACGCCGAGCCATGTGACGAGGAACCAGGCGAACCACAGGGTGAAGACGAGCCCTGCAGTCAGGGCTGTCCTGCGATGACGTTTCCCGAGGGGGCCGTACAGGATCACCCACGGAACTGCAGCGGTGATCCATATGAGAGGCGCAAGAAGCAGCAAAGTCATGCTGTTGGCTGCTGCGCCGCTACCGATGTCACAAGCAGCCCAGGCCCTCTCAATGGCAACAGTGGTCACCACCGCGGTCAGCCCACCGAAGACGACCCCAAGACCAGTTCCTCTCAACCAGCGGCTCGGAGGACTCGACGGCTCTGCTCCCACGATCATCTCCCCGCCTGGCCGTAGATGCGGAGGGTACCAACGTTCTGAAGCAGCCCATCGGGGCCCTGGCCTGCCCCAGCCGTTCTTGGGCTTCCGAAGCCGCCGCCAGCGGCTGAGGCTGCGGGCGAGGGAGACGAAGGCGTCGTAAAGTTCGGTGCCGCGTTCCCAGCGGACGGCCAGGCGCCTGAACCCGGTGCAGCCGGTCGAATACTCCTGCTTTCTGCCACCGGTCCAGGCGACGCCAACAGGTCTGCCCCGAGCCGAACCCTGGCTCCAAGGGCAGGATGCCCTGGAGGCACAGCCGGGCTTGTACCGGAGCATGTTCACAAAAGCGGACCAGCCCGCGTCGTGCACGCCCTGGGCCGATCTGGTGCGCACCCTTCCTGACACCGCGAGGTCCTCCACGGCGACCGCTCGGTGTTCGCAGACGATGCAGGTGGACCGCGGAAACAGCGGGCGGGCGGACACCAAGATCGGCCGATTCGAACCGGCCACCCGCTGCTGCCACGCCTGCGGGCATGTCGACGGGGCCGAACCCCTCGACTCAAGGAAGGGGCCTGCCCCGCTACGCGGCGCAGGCCCCGGACCGGAAGGCCAGAGTCCTCTCCCCGAAGGAGAGGACGCACATCACTGCTTGCCGAAGCCGACCGGGTCGACCGTGACGCCCGGACCGGACTCCGAGCCGTCCGTCACCGGCATGCTGAGGCCGATCCGGAGCGTCTTGGAGTGCGTCTCGTTCGGCGGGGTCACGACGATGGAGACGATCCGGAGGCCGGTGCCGCCGGTGTTGTTGGGCGGGGTGTGGAGCGTGAAGCGGGTGGTCTCGCCGCCGCCGAGGACGACCTCCTGCGGGGTGTTCGCGCTGCGGTCCGCGCTGAAGGTGTCGCCGTCCGACGTGTTCAGGTCGACGCCGGGGAAGCCCTTGAGCGAGCAGGCGTCGCTGTTGTTCTTCAGGCTGACCAGGACATCGCCCTCGCCCATGCCGTGGGCGGCGGTGAAGGTGAGATTGGCCGTCTTGCAGGGGCCGGTGTTGATCTGGCCGCCGCCGCTGCCCTTGTCACTGCCGTCGCCGGAGTCGCCGCCCGTGCTGCCGCCGTCCGTGGCGGTGCCGCCGTTGCCACCGGTGCTGCCCGAGGAGCCCGCGCCGTTCTCGGCCGCGGGGGAGGAAGCGCTGTCCTGCGACGGAGCGGCGTCGAGGTCGCCTTCCTGGCAGGCCGTCAGGGTCAGGCCCGCGAGGACGGCCACGGTGGCGAGGGTCAGCTTCTTCGTCAGCTTCGGCTGGACGTGCATCGGGACTTCCTTGCTGTGGTGTGGGACGGTGGTGCGCTGTTGATCATTAGGACACAGCCCGCGCCTGGCCCGTTCCGATCCCACACTGCTGGGACGTGTCCCTGACAGACCTGTTACACACGGGCCCGGCACGCGGACCGCCGCACTCGACCCGCCGTACGCAACCGCTGGGGCGCCGCGCGGATCTGGGCGACGACGTGCGCCGGACGCGCCGGTGCCGCTCCCGGCTCCCGTGATACGAGTGCCCCTTGACCTCGACAGTGAGCTCCTCCGCCCGGAACAGGAAGTCGAGGAGCACCTGCCGCGCGTCGGCCGTGTCCACCCGGCCCGGTTTTCCGGGCACAGCCCGACGAACCCGCACCGACTGCCGCCCCGGCCCCCTCTTTTTTGTAACCTGCGCGCATGGTCAAGACGTCCGGGGTGAGGCTCGGTTCCCGGGCCGCGCGTCTGTTGGCCCGGCTCGGGTGCGCCGAGATCCGTCCAGGGCTGACGGAGCGGGAGTTGGCCGGTATCGAAACGCGGTTCGGGTTCGCGTTCGCCGACGACCACCGCGCGTTTCTCGCGGTGGGGCTGCCCACGGGGGAAGGGTGGCCCGACTGGCGTCATGGCAATGCCGCCCTGCTCCGTTCCTGGCTCGACAGGCCGGTGGAGGACGTGCTGTTCGCGGTGGCGGAGGCGGGTTTCTGGCATCCGGGTTGGGGTACGCGCCCGGCCCGACAGGCGGATGCCGTGGTCGGCGCGAGGGCGCACTTGGCGTCCGTGCCACAACTGGTTCCGGTCCGTTCCCACCGCTATCTGCCGGCCGGCCGGGAAACATGGGCTCACCCGGTGTTGTCGATCCGGGGCGCCGACATCATTTCCTACGGGTACGACCTGGTCGATTACGTGCGTCAGGAGTTCGGCGGCCCGCAGGACGGAACCGAAGGCGAGCGGCCAATCGTCGACGTCACAGCGGCCTTCTGGGCGGACTTCCTGTCCTGGTCGAACCAGGAAGGGTAAGCGGACCCCCTGCCGTACGTGGCAGGGGGCGAGACTGACGTGGCGCGAGAGGCGCATCGGGGCTCGGGCCCAGCGGGCTCAGGACGTGAGATTCGGGTCGTAGGCCAGTGCCTGGAGCTTGTTCTGGCTGTCCACCGTGATGCCGGACCTCTTGATGGCGGCGTCGAACTGGACGCGCCCGAAGGCCGATGTCGCGGGGTGGCCCTGGATGGCCACCACCAGCTTCATCCCCTCCTCGGCGTTCACCAGGAACCTGCGGATCTCCTTGAAGCCTGGCGACTGCTTCTTCGCGTCGCCGTCCACCGTCGCCGCGTTCTTGTTGAGGTGGGACAGCCCGCCCAGCTTGTCCTTCTTCTTGGTGGCCACGGCCAGGAGTTCGGTGTGCATGGCGCTCAGGCTGACCGGGGTGGACAGCAGGTTCGTCACGATGTTGGCGGGAGGCAGCGGTACCGGCACGGTTCCGGCCGGGGTCGTGGTGGCGTGCGGCTGGTCCCGGACGTCCTGGGGCTCCGGCTGGTACATGGCCGCCGAGATCGAGGGCGCCCCGCCGACCGTCAGGAGGCCCGCCGTCGTGACGGCGGCCGTGTCGATGAACCCCGCCAGCGTCCCGGAGTTCTGCCTGACGAGAGTGTTCGTGCCGGGGGCGGCGAGGGGATACGTGTGCTGGGCGAGCGAGGCCATGTCCATGACCGCCTGTTCGGCCGCGGCCTGGCTCGGGAGCAGGTTCCGGTAGTGGGCCCCGTAGGTGAGCATCAGGTTCGGGAAGTCGGCCTGGTTGGGCTCGACGACCTGCCCCTCCCACTTCACGGGAACCCAGCGGCGGAATTCCACGGTCTGCCGCACGAGTTCCTGGGCGAGGGTCAGCGCGGGGTTCAGCGGCGAGGCGATGGTGTTCATCACCGCCACGGCGCCGGGCGCGATGACGCCGGCGTTCACCAGGTCCTCTCCCGTCCGGGTGTAGGTGTCCGAGGAGTAGGTGACCGCCACGTTGTAGTAGAAGGCGTGACCGCTGTGCATCAGCTTCTCGGGGACGGCCTCCCAGCCGCGCATCAGCCCCTGGTTGAAGTTCTTGTTCTCCTGCGGGGCGATGTTGCCGTGAACGTCGGCGTCCTGGCCCTCCATGAGGGTGTGCTCGACGAGATGGCCGCCGTCGTACGTGTTTCCCAGCGGCGGCCGGTTGAAGATGGCCCGTTCCATGACGCCGAAGTGCCCGTACGGGCCGATCACGCTGTTGTCCCGGTTGCTGCCGTCCGCCTTGGAGACGGACTGCGGGTCGATCTCCGCCCGCACCGTGCCCGCCCGGTGGAAGCTGCCCGGGTAGTCCTGGGGGGAGACGTTGAGCAGCGGGCCGAACGTGTAGTTCTCCGGCAGTTGCGCGGTCGCGAAGAAGGGGGCGAACACGGCGCTGAGGCTCCGGTGCGGCGGGGCGGCGTTCTGTTCCTTCGGGTTGTTCGCGGTGATGGCCGACTTGCGCTGCACCGTGGCCTCTCCAGGGGTGTGCGCGGTCGTCGTCGCGGTGCCGTGGACGTCCTCGGCGGCCCGTCCTCCGTCGCCCGAGGGCGACGGAGCCCGCATCACCCGGGTGGCGTTGGCCTCCGCCTCTCGCTCGAAACGGTCGGACGGGTCGGAGATCCGCAGTCCGCCGCCGTCGTCCGTCCCGGCGACCGGGCCGGTACGCTGCTGGATGACGTGGGTGAGCTCGTGGGCGAGGGTGTGCTTGTCGGCGCCGCCCGTGCCGATGACGATGTGGTTCCCCGAGGTGTAGGCGCGGGCGCCGACCTCGGTGGCCGACCGCGCGGCGGCGGCTCCGGTGTGCACCCGGACGTCGGAGAAATCGGCCTCCAGCCGCGCCTCCATCTCGCTCCTGAGCGGCGCGGCGAGGGGCCGCCCGGCACCGCCGAGCACCTCGTGGACGGCGGAGCGCTGCACGGGGGCCGGGCCGTCACCGGCCCGCGTACGGTCGCACCCGGCGTCGCGCCCGTGTGCGTCATGGCCGTGTGTCTCGTGCCCGTGTGTCTCGTGCCCGTGCGCGCCGTGCTCACGTGCGGCCTCTTCGAGCAGCCGGGCCAGGGCCGCGTTCCCGATGCTGCGCTGCAGGGCGGCGAGCGAACCCGGCGGCACACGGTCCGCCTCGTACGCGGCCGGGGCGGGCGCGGCGGACACGGCGGGGACGGACATGGCCTGCCGGGGCTTCGCCGTGGCCGGACTCGTGCCGGACTCGTGCGCGCGCATGGGACGGGCCCCTCTCCGAAGGTTCCGGGCTTGCGTACCCACCCTGGATACGCAAGCCCGGAACGTGTCTGCAAGAGCCCGCGGGGCAGTGTTCGCGGCCCCGCCGGGCAAGCCGCGACGGGCTCGCGCCCGGCCGCCGCCGCCCCGCCGGATCAGGCCCCCACACTCACCGTGAACCGGCGCGGGTTGCCGTCGTTGGCGGCGCCCGACACATCGGGCTGCCCGTCCGGGCGGACGTCGTCGTACGGGAAGGCGTAGCCGATCGGGGTGTTGGCGTGCACGACGCGGGACCAGTGGTTGGTGACCGGGTCCCGGTAGTAGTCGGCGGGGGAGGTGCCGTTGGGCTGGTCGGGGTGGGTGAGCATCAGGGAGCGGTTGAAACCTGAGGCGATCCGGGCCAGCAGGGCCTTCTTGTCGTCGGAGTCGGCCGGGTTGTTGGTGAACGGGCCGTGGTTGCAGGTGAAGACGTCCTTCGAGGTCGGCTTGGGGAAGGTGTGCCCGCCGTCGAAGGTCAGCACGTCGCCGGCCACCCGGCCGGTGCGCACACCGCGCCCGCCCTGGAGGTCGATACGCAGATCGGTGGAGCGGTACTTCTCCCAGACCCGGTCGATGTACGAGGTGAACGCATCGCGGAACGGCATCTCGTCCGGCCGGTCGAAGTACGGCGCCATCAGGTTCTGCGGGGAGATCACCCGTAGCACGTTCCCGTCCCCGCCCCGGATCACCAGCTTGTCCCAGGGCTGGCCGTCTGCGGCGGCCTGGGCGGTGAGGCCGTCCGCGATGCGTTGGACCGCGCCGTCCGGGAGCGGGGCCACGGTGTGCGTCGCGTCGCCCTCCAGGGTCAGCCCGATCGGCAGCGCGGTCACCAGGTCCACATAGCTGATGTTCGCGTACAACTGCTGCGGGTTGAACGTGAACTCGCAGAAGGACCAGGTCTTCCCGTAGTTGACGTCCGTGGGTGTCGCGAAGGCCGGTTCGACCAGCCCGGGCCCCGGATTCAGATAGAACGTGAGGGTGTCGTCGCGTACGAAGTAAACGCGGGCGCCGTACATCTGAGGCAGCGTCACCACCACCGGCGCGGCACCCGCCGCGTTCAACGGGATGGCGCAGTCCACCGGCAGCGGGGTCTGCGGGGCGGCCGGCGAGTCCGGCCGGTACGGGGTCCCGTCGGCCCGCAGCAGGATCCAGCGGTCGGTGCCCTGCTCGTGGCCGGTGACGTACGCGTTGACCCTGCCCGGCAACGAACGGTTGACCAGGGCGAGTTCACAGGTTGCAGGAGCGGCCTCGGCGCTCGGGGCCAGTGAGCCGCCCCAGGCCGGGTACGTGAGTGCGGTCGCGGCGGCGGTGGCGCCGCCCTTCAGGAAAAGCCTGCGTGAGATCACGGGGACTCCTGGGGTGTGGGGGGAGTCTCCACTGTCGTGAGGGCCGATCCCGCCGTCAAGACTTATGACTGAGAGCGCTCTCAAGCGGGTGAACTTTTCACATCTCCAAGTCATCCGTGGAGCGGCGTGTGTCACCCGACCCGCTCGGTTCGAACGGATGTGGGTGATCCGTACCGCCGGTCCACTCCGACCTGCGAGCATCTGCGGAATGAGAGAGCTGCTGCCCGCCGACCCCCGGAAGGTCGGCCCGTACCGGCTGCTGGCGCGGCTGGGCGCCGGTGGAATGGGCGAGGTGTTCCTCGGGCGCTCGCCCGGTGGGCGGACCGTCGCGGTGAAGGTCGTACGCCGGCCGCTCGCCGAGGACGTGCACTTCCGGCGGCGGTTCGGCCGTGAGGTGGCCGCCGCCCGCCGCGTCGGGGGCTTCTACACCGCGCAGGTCGTCGACGCGGACACCGAGGCCGACCAGCCGTGGCTGGTCACGTCCTACATCCCCGGCCCGTCGCTCCGCGAGGCGGTCACCGAATGCGGCCCCTTCCCGGCGCAGGCGGTCGCGGCGCTCGGCGCGGGCCTCGCCGAGGGGCTGAACGCGATCCACGCCTGCGGAGTGGTCCATCGCGACCTCAAGCCCGGCAACGTGCTCCTCGCCGACGACGGGCCGCGCGTCATCGACTTCGGCATCGCCCGCGCCCTGGACGAGACGTCCGAGCTCACCCGGTCCGGCACGATCGGCACCCCCGCCTACATGTCCCCCGAGCAGGTCCGGGGCGAGGAGGCCGGCCCGGCGAGCGACGTCTTCTGCCTGGCGGCCGTGCTGGCCTACGCCGCCACCGGGGAAGCCCCGTTCGGGGGCGGCCGCAAGGAGGCGGTCATGTACCGCGTCGTCCATGGCGAGCCGGACCTCTCGGCCGTGCCGCCGGACCTCCGCCCGCTCGTCGCGGAAGCCCTCGCCAAGGCGCCCGGCGACCGGCCCGGCGTCGGCGAGGTCCTCGAACGCTGCGCCGCCCTGGCCGGACCGGACGGGCTCCGCCTCCCGGACGCGGTGGCCGGGATGGTCGACGAGCGGACGGTGCGGACGATGCGAGCGGTCCGTACGGCACCCACGCTACGGGCGGACGCGCCCACCACCCCCGAGCCGTCCCCGCCACCCGTCCCCGCACCGGCCCCCGTGTCGGGACCGGCGCCGCGCCCCGGCCCGGCGGCCTTCCCGGACCGGGCCGCGCCCCGCAAGCCGTTGCAGGTGAGGGCCACCGCGCAGGAGTCCGCGCGGGGGTACACCTCCGTGTCCCTGCCCCGGCAGCTCTCGATGCCGGGGCCGTCGACGCGGCTGAGGATCGTGCGCTGGCGCACCTGGGTGGGCGGCGAGGTCGCGGCGGACGAGCCGCTCTTCGACGTCGTCTGGCCCGGGGGAGAGGTCGTGATCACCGCCCCGGTCGGCGGCACGCTCCTCACCATCCACCTGGGCAACGACGCCACGGCCCGGGTCGGCGCCGTCGTCGCGGCGATCGGCGAGCGCGGGACGAAGGCCCCGCCCGGGGCATGGAGAGTCGGACAGCCGTAGGGAAACGGGTGCGTGAGGCGGGCCGTCTACCGCACGGCCACGTAGTCCCCGGCCGACGACTTCGCCCCGGAGGTGGAGTTCCCGTAGTACGTCCACCGCCAGGTCCCGGGCACGGTGGCCTTCACCGTGGTCTTGAGCCCACCGGTCCTGCTCGACGTCGACTTCTTCACCGTCGTGTACGAGGAGGCGCCGGCCGCCTTGAACTGGAGGCTGACCGTTCGGCCCGCGTATCCCTGGTAGGTGTGGGTGTCCCAGTTCGCCCGGGTGACCCGCCCGGTCACGGTGATTGTCCTCCCCTTCGCGACCGGCTCCGGCGAGGCGTTGACGGTGACGCGGGTGGCCCGCTTGAGCTGCAACGGAAGGTTCTTGTCGTCGACGTCCAGGCCGTCATGGGGGAGGAAGACGCGAGCGGCGGTCCGCCAGGTACCGGCGTCCTCGTTCCCGAAGTCGACGAACCGGGGGTCGATGTACAGCCACTCCTCGAAGTCGCAGATCCCCTTGGCGCGGTCCACCACCTTGCAGTCGCTGCCGATGATCATGCTGTGCATGGTGTCCATGTTGCTGAGCTTGCCCCGGTAGGGAAACACCATCGGCCCGGAGTCGTACTTCAGCGTGGTCGTCATCCGGAAGGTCGCATGCACCTCGACCTCTTCCTTGACTCCGACCACGATCGGCTTCCCGCCGTTCACCGAGACCCGGGAGAAGGCGACCCCGCCCTCCGCCGCTCCGGCGGGCACTGCCGTCACCGAGGTGAACACGGCCACCACACCTCCGGCCAGCGCCGCTCTCCACATCGCTCTGCTCAAGGCCCTGTTCATCGTCGAGCCCGCTCCTTCCCCTGCGCCGGAGGCATGCCCTCGCGGCTGACTAGGAGACGGGGGAGGGGTGTGGGGGGTTGTACGTGGGGCGGCAAGGATCCGATCGCCGGAGCGCGGCCAGGCAGGCGGGTGGCATGCCGAGGGCCTCGGGCCCGTGCAGGGGGCCGAGGCCGCTGGTTCTTCGGGTGGTGCCGGGGTCGTCAGATCGTGGCGTTGAGGAAGGCGGTCCAGGCGGCCGGAGGGACGGTCAGGACGGGGCCTTCGGTGACCTTGGAGTCACGGATGTGGACGGCGGCGGGGTGCGCGGCCACCTCCACGCAGTCGCCGCCCTGGGAGCCGCTGTAGCTGGACTTGCGCCAGTCGTAGGCGATCTCCACGCAGTTGCCGCCCTGACTGCCGCTGTAGCTCGACTTGAACCAGGCAAGGGTGGCGGAGCGGGGATCCGGGTGTGCTGCGAGGGTCATGTCTCTCCAAGCATTTCGTCCATGAGGCAGGCGCTCGCGTCGACGGAGAGCGCCTGCGAACGCAGCATCCCACACTTCTGCAGAAGCACACTGACCTGATCAGGGTCCTCGTGCAGGTAGCTGGTGAGCTGGCCCTCGACATAGGCCAGATGGTCGTGCTCGGGGGTCTCCAGCAGCACCATCGGGCCGTCGAGCGATGCGTGTTTCGGAAGCTCTATCGGCATGATCTGGAGCCCCAGGAAGGGGAGTTCCATGAGCCGACGCAGATGGCGGATCTGGTTCCGCATCATGGCGGGGTCGCCGAGCCGGCTGCGGAGGATGCTCTCCTCCAGGATGAAGTGGAGGATGGGGCGGGGCTTGCGTTCGAGGAGCCGCTGCCGGTCCATCCGGGCCGCCACCCAGCTCTCCCGTTCGTCCTCGTCCAGGGGCGGGTACTGGCACTCGAAGACGAAGCGGGCGTACTCCTCGGTCTGGAGCAGCCCCGGCACCACCTGAGTCTGGTACGAGGTCAGCGTCAGCGCATCCTGCTCGTAGTCCAGGAAGTCGTGGATGAAGACCGGCAACCGGTCCCTGCTCGGCATCGACTGCGCCAGGGTCTGGAACGTCCTCTTCGTTCCGAGGAACTTGTCGAGCACGACCGCCAGGTCCATCTGGAGCGGCCGCCGCCCCTGCTCGACCGACGAGAGCGTGTCCACGCTCACGCCGCACATTCCGGCCAGAGTCACCTGCGTCAGATTGAGATCGTTGCGGTGATCGGCCACCAGGTTGCCGATCATGGTCCAGGTGGTGAGCTGCTTGCTCTTCCGTGGCTTTGGTGTATGCATGAACTCCCTCTCCCCGTACGAAACCCCGATTGATCAGTCAGAGGTCGTACAGATGAGATGTACGACCTTGCGCACTGCTCAACACCGGTGACTATGTGTGATGTTGGCGGGGTGAACGAGACTACCCAACTCCCCCACTTCCGCGAGGCGTTCCACCGGAGGGAACGCCGATCCGTGCCGCTCGTACGGCAGTTCGTACGCGACGCGCTGCTCGACTGGGAGTGCGAGGAGCGCGCCGACGATGTGTTGCTCTGCGTGAGCGAACTGGTCACCAACGCCCTGCTGCACGGGGTTCCGCCCGGCCGGGGCTACCGCCTCCAGCTCCGCCTGGACCCGGCCGACGGCATCCTGCGCGCCGAGGTCCACGACAGCGGCGACAAGGAGGTGACGCTCCCCGACTCCTGGGCGCCCTCCGACGCGGAGTCGGGGCGCGGGCTGCTCCTGGTCGCGGCACTCGCCGACAAGTGGGGCGTGGGGGAGCGGGACCCGGGCAAGGTGGTCTGGTGCGAGTTCGCGGTACGCGCACCGGACCGGGTGCCGGTGTAGCCCCCGGCCGCTTCGGGACCGGTCCGCCGGGGCCGGTCCTTCCGGGCTTCCCGGTCCGGTGGCGCCGAACCCGGTCCGCCGACCCTGCGGAGAAGTGCCGCGACGGATCCCTGCTGGTCATGCCAGTGTGAGGGCATGACAAGGACCGGGATAACGGACGTGTTCGCGACGGGACGCCGGGGCGGGAGTCTCTACGCGTACCGGGTGCGGGGGCGCGGGCGCGGTGCCGTGGTTCTGTGGGTCGGTGGGCGGGGCGACGAGCCCGACCAGGTGTTCACGCTGCCGGAAGCGGGCCGTCTGCACGTGCCGGTGTTCGTGACGGTTCGGCAGGCGGGGATGTACGCGCGCCGACGAGGCCGGGACCTCGCCACCCCTGAGGCCGACACGTTGGAACTCTCCCGCGTCGAGCACTGGCTGGAGGAGCCGGTGCGCCGGAAGGTCCCGTCGGGCGCACTGCTGGAGGCTTGGAACTTCTTCGACGATCTGGCCCGGGGTCTCGACGCGGTCCATCGGCTGCCGCGGCGGGAACCGGTGCGGAACAGCGCGTACGTGAAGCTGTTCGACGGTGAGTGCGCTGGGTGGACCACCGATGAACGGCGCGCGGTACTGGAGTTGACCAGGGCCGGGACGGAGCTGTGGAACTCCTGCCCGGTGATCGCCCGTCCCCGCTCGGGGACCGTCCCGGGGCGAGAGGCCGCGGGCGTCCCATGACAGGGGAGCCCGCACGCCTCCACGCCCCGGTGCCCCGGCCTAGGACCTGTCTTCAAACTGCCGTCGTCCGGCCGGAGGCCGGGCCGTGCGGTGTCCGGTGCGTGCGATCGCAAGGCGGAGGGTCGCTCCGATACTGGATGTATCGGGGTGACCCCCGACAACGCGGCGAGCGTGCGTGCCGGGCGCCGCACGGCAGGCGGCAGTTTGAAGACAGGTCCTAGTGGCGGCCGGTCGCGGAGGCGAAGCCGAGCCAGGTGTGCCGGTTGCCCGCCCAGCACCAGCCGACCTTTGGGGCGTTGCGGCGCTCGCGGCCGTCCCGCCCGGTGCCGTTGCTGATCCAGATCGCCGGAGTACGGGCGTCCAGGGCGCCGTTCGCCTTGCGCAGCCGGGAGCCGATCGTCATGAAGCAGTGATTGCGTTCCAGGGCGGCGGGCTGTTGCAGCACCCAGTGGATGCCCTCGGTGTGCGTCAGCGGGGTGCGGGCCCGTGCGGCGAGGGCGGGCAGGGCCTCGTCCGGGCTCCAGTTGGCCATCTCGTCGCCCCGGTCGACGCCGGTGACGAGATAGAGCGGTGCGTCGGGCAGGACGACCGTGTCGATCGGGGTGAAGAGGTCGACGTCGGCCATGTCGACGACCACGAACCCCGGCTTGTCGTCGCGGCGGAGCAGCGGCGCGAGGGCGGAAGCGGGGGCCCGGTCCGGGTGGACGGCGAGCAGGGCGCCCTCGGCGGCCGGGTCCGCCGCACCGGCCTCGGCGAAGGCGCGCAGCTCGGCGGCGGACAGCCCGGCGATCCCGGGCACCCCCAGCTCGATCAGGCGCTCGGCCTGCGCGCCCAGATCCGGAAGCTCGGTGCGGAACGCGGAAGTGGCGGCGGAGGTGGCGGAGGTGGTGGCTACGGCTTCGGACACGATGCTCCCCGGGGTGGCGACGTGGACGGCCCAGGGTGAACGGGGCGGCCCGCCGGAATGTTCCCGTTCCCGTTCCCGGCTCGGAAGCCGTTTCCTTCCGTGGGGTGCGGCGCGCCCGACCCGGATGCGCCCTTCCACTCGCGGGCGGGCGTCGGCTATGCCTGGGTCCGGAGGTCCGGCCGGGCCTCGGTACGTGGAGCCGAGCACGTGGACATGCGAGGAGCACCGCCGTGGATGACTGGTACGTGGACGAGCGCTGCACCAACTGCGACGTCGCCCGACAGTTCGCGCCCGAACTGTTCGTGGAGGAGGACCTGCGGTCGAAGGTGGTGCGCCAGCCGGAGAACGAGGAGGAGGCACGGCGCTTGCACGCGGCCGCCTTCGCCTGCCACACCCGCTCGATCCGGCCCGGCTCCCGGAAGCTGGACCCGGTGCTCGACCCGTTCCCGATGGCGCTCGACGACGGTGTACTGATCTGCGGCCACAACTCCACGCAGACCGCCGGGGCCAACGCGTACCTGCTCCGGCGGCCCTCCGGTACGTCGATGATGATCGACACCCCGCGCTGGAGCCCCGCCCTCGCGGACCGGTACGCGGCGGTCGCCGGTCCCGTCACCGACGTACTGCTGACCCACCGCGACCACGCGGCGCACGGGCGGCGCTACGCCGACCACTACGGGGCCCGGCTCTGGATCCACGAGGGCGACCTGGACGCCGCGCCCGACGCGGACCAGGTGATCCGGGGGCTCGACCCGGTGGAGGTCGCCGAGGGCGTCACCGTCCATCCGCTGCCCGGCCACACCGAGGGCAGCGTGCTCTACCTCGCCGACGACCGGTACTGCTTCAGCGGCGACAGCTTCCACTGGTCGCGCACCACCCGGGACCTGGAAGTCGTGGCCCCGGTGACCTGGTACTCCATCGAGGAACAGGCCGCCTCCCTGGCCCGGACGGCGGGAAAGCTGACCTTCGAATGGGTGCTGCCCGGCCACGGCGACCGCAGGCGGCTGGACGCCGAGGAGATGTCCCGGCGGCTGCTCGCCCTCACCGAACGCGCGGCGCTGCTGCGGCCCGAGCCGGTCGACTTCACGGCCGTCCGCTGGTGACGTGGCGGGGCCGTGGGGTGGCTGCCCCGCCCCGCGACGGCCCGGCTCGGAGGCCGGCGTCATCCATCGGTCAGCCGCTCGATGGCCCTGAGCGTCCGGCCCGCCCCGTCCTCGGCCGCCAGCCGTTTCGCCGCCTCCTCGGCGGCCCGGCCGTGTGCCCGCCGGCCCACGGCCCGGCCGAGTGAGTCGGCGAGGCGTTCGACGGTGAGGGACCGGAAGGGGATCGGGTCGGGGGCGGCGCCGAGTGCGGCGAGCCGCCCCGCCCAGAACGGCTGGTCCGCGGTGACCGGCACGGTGACCGCGGGCACCCCGGCCCGTAGCGCGGCGGCCGAGGTGCCGGCCCCGCCGTGGTGGACCACCGCGGCCAACCGCGGGAACAGCAGGGCGTGCGGCACGTGCCCGATGGTGAGCACGTCGTCCCCGTCGGCGGCGAGCCCGGCGCTGCCGGCCTGGAGGATTCCCCGCAGTCCGGCCCGGCGCAGGGCCCGCACGGCGATCCCGCTCAGCCGTTCCCCGTCGCCGGACGCCATGCTCCCGAAGCCGATGAGGACGGGCCGGTCCCCGGCGGACAGGAAGTCCTCGACCTCGGCGGGGAGCCGTGCGGCCGGGTCGTGGTGGGGCCACCAGTTGCCGACGACCTCCAGGCCGGGGCGCCAGTCGGAGGGGCGGGGCACCAGGGTGGGGCTGAAGCCGTGCAGGACGGGCCAGTTGTCCCGTTCCCGCCGTCGACGCGTCCCGGCGGCGGAAGCCGGGGGCAGGTCGAGACGGTGGCGTAGCTTCGCGACCGCCTCTTCGTGGACGCGGTCGGCCATCCGCAGGGCGAAGCGCCCGGCCGCCCGGTTGCCGAGACGCCCCAGCGGGCGGGCGCCCGGCACGAGCGGGGGGAAGTCGCCGGTCGGCGCGGTGGGCTGGAGGTACACACCGACGCCCGGTATGCCCAGGGCCTCGCTGAGGTGCCAGCCGAGCGGGGCCGTGGTGGCCGACAGCAGGAGCAGGTCCGTGCCGTCGTCCACCGCGTCGGCGAAGCCCTGGCCCAGTTCGGCGAGGAACGCGGCGGCGGCACGCATCAGCGCGCGGTTGCCGGTGCCCCCGCCCCGCATCCGCGCGTCGGCGGGCAGTCGGCGGAACTCCAGCCCCGCGTGGCGCACGAGGGGCGCGAAGGCGTCCGTGGCGGCGAGGGCGACCTCGTGCCCGGCCCGGCGCAGCGTGGCGCCGAGGCCCGTGTAGGGCGCGACGTCGCCGTGCGATCCGGCCGTGGCGATCAGGATTCTCATGGGTGTTCCTCGGGTTCGGGGCCGCCATCCGCGTGGCGGGCCGCGTTGGCGTGGACCGCCCGGCACAGGTACGCGGCCAGACCAGGGCGTTGCTGGGACGGCGGTACGACCAGGGCGAACGCGCGCGGATCGGCGACGAAGTCGTCCGCGATGCGCACATGCATGGCGGGCGGGCAGGCGGTGAACCAGCGCGCGATGTGCAGGCGGTGCTCCTCGGCGAGCTCCATGGCCCGCCCGCCGTCGCCCGGCTCCCCGTCGTCGAAGGCCGCGAGCAGTTCCGCGCGCCAGGCGGCGGCCTCCTCCATGAGCCGGCGCCAGTCCTCCTTCGTGTGCGCGGCGGCGCGCGCCATCGCCCCGCGCCGCCCCTCCGATTCCGCCCACTTCAGCTCGGCCTCGGTGGCGTAACTCAGGTCGAAGGCGACCTCGCCGAAGACCTCGAAGCGTTCCTGAGGGGTCAGGGACACCCCGGTCCGCTGGACCTCTATCGCCCGTTCCGCCACCTCGGCCAGCCGTTGCAGCCTGGCGATCTCCTCGGTCAGCTGCCGCTGCCGGTCCCGGAGCCGCTCCAGGGCGTTCACCTGCGGATCCTCGAGGATCGTGGCGATCTCGTCGAGGGGGAAGCCGAGCTCCCGGTAGAAGAGGATCTGCTGGAGACGGACCAGGTCGGCCTCACCGTAGAGCCGGTATCCGGCGCGGCTGCGGTCACTGGGCGAGAGCAGCCCCGCCTTGTCGTAGTGGTGCAGCGTCCGCACCGTCACCCCGGCGAAGGCCGAGACCTGTCCCACGGAGTACCCCATCCACCTGCCCTTTCGTCGGAACACAGCCTCAAGCCTGACGTAGGGGGAGGGTCAACCCGCGCTCCGGCGGACAGAGGAGCTGTCCCCGTCGGCAGTGGTGCGGCGGCGCGTCAGAACCCTTGCGCACACGCCCACTTGGACTTACGCAACGCGGTTGTTGGACTGCCGCGTCC
The DNA here is from genome assembly GCF_043079735.1 of Streptomyces sp. NPDC015144. NCBI lineage: Bacteria > Bacillati > Actinomycetota > Actinomycetes > Kitasatosporales > Streptomycetaceae > Streptomyces > Streptomyces sp. NPDC015144. Next base: position 51,065 of record NZ_JBIBUU010000013.1, read on the forward strand.
GGAGTCGTCGCAGGTCGTTGACGGTGTCCCGGAGTGGGGACTACGCAGTGCACATGTCGTCTCCAAGATTCACTTCGGCGGGTGCCGCAGCCGCCGCCACAGCCGTCGTCCTGGCCCTGGCGGGGGCGGCGCTCCCCGCCTCGGCCGCCGTCCCCGCGTCCGGTCCGTCCGCCGCGACCGCGCCGTCCGTGCCCGCCGACGCCCCCGTCATCCGGTCCGCGCAGCTCGCGGTCGCCGTGGCCGAGGACTTCCCCCGGGTCCTCGCGTACACCGACCGGGCCGGCGGCGGGCGGCTGTTCGGCAGCACGCGCCCGGTCACCTCCGTGACCCTCAACGGCACCGCGTACCCGGTGACGCTGAAGGGCGCTCCCCGGATCACCGCCTCGGCCGCCCGCTACACCCTGACCTTCACCGGACTGCCCGGGGTCGAGATCGACGCCTCGCTCTCGGTCGCCGGACGCGCCACCACCTTCAAGGTCACGGCCGTCCGCGACACCGGGGCGTTCCGCGTCTCCACCATCGACATACCCGGCCACGACCTGGTCTCCGTCGGCTCCACCGACCCCGGCGCCGCGACCGCCTTCACCACCCTCGACAACGACTCGACGCGGACCGCCGACGTCTTCGGCAAGGTCACCGCCGCCACCCCGGCCGACAAGGCCCCGGCCGGTGCCACGTACGCCCTCGTCAACACCTCCACGCTCGCCGCCGCCGTCGAGTCCAACTCCTCCTACGACAAGCCCTCCGGCGCCACCAACGGCGACGACGCCCGGTTCTGGCACCAGGCCCGCACCGCCGACGACGGCGGCGTCCGGGTCGGCGTCTGGTCCGGCCAGTGGACCTACCGGGGCGACGGGGCGCCCGAGCCGGAGAGCGGCGACGACCTCCCCTGGGCCAAGGTCGTCGTCACCCCCGACGCCAACGGCGACAAGGCCGTGGACTGGCAGGACGGGGCCGTCGCCTTCCACTCCATCGGTGTGACGGCGCCCGGCAGCGCATCCACCCCCGACCGGGTCGTCACCCACATCCCGTTCAACTTCGCCAGCCAGGCGACCCACCCCTTCCTGCGCACCCTCGACGACGTCAAGCGGGTCTCCCTCGCCACCGACGGCCTCGGCCAGCTCGCCGTCCTCAAGGGGTACGCCTCCGAGGGCCACGACTCCGCCCACCCGGACTACGGCGGCGACTACAACAAGCGCGCCGGCGGGCTCAAGGACCTCAACACCCTGCTGAAGGACGGCAAGAAGTGGGGCGCCACCTTCGGCGTCCACGTCAACGCCACCGAGGCGTACCCCGAGGCCAGGGAGTTCGACGAGAAGCTCGTCGACAGGACGAAGCCCGGCTGGAACTGGCTCGGCCAGAGCTACTACATCGACCAGCGCCGCGACATCAACAGCGGCGACCTCGCCCGGCGCTTCCAGCAACTGCGCGACGAGACCGACCGCAACCTGGACTTCCTCTACATCGACGTCTACTACACGCACGGCTGGATCGCCGACAAGACGCTCAGGGCCGTCCAGAAGCAGGGCTGGAACGTCGGCAGCGAGTGGTCCGACAAGTTCGAACGCGGCACCCTCTGGTCGCACTGGGCCAACGACCTCGACTACGGCGGCGCCACCAACAAGGGCCTCAACTCCAAGATCATCCGCTTCATCCGCAACGGCGAGCGGGACACCTGGAACAACGACCCGGTCCTCGGCCAGACCGCCATCTCCGAGTTCGAGGGCTGGACCGGCGAGACCGACTGGAACGCCTTCTACGACAACATCTGGCAGCGCAACCTGCCCGCCAAGTACCTCCAGCAGCAGCGCATCACCCGCTGGGACGGCAACGACATCACCCTCACCGGCGGCGTCCGGGGCACGGTCGAGGACGGGAAGCGGACCTTCTACGACCACGGCCGCAAGGTCCTCAGCGGCACCGACTACCTGCTGCCCTGGGACGGCGGGAAGAAGCTGTACCACTACAACAAGTCCGGCGGGACCACCACCTGGTCCGTCCCGTCGAACGGCACGTACACCGTCTACGAGCTCACCGACAACGGACGGGTGAAATCCGGCACCGTCAAGCCCGTCGACGGGAAGGTCACCTTGACCGCGAAGGCCGGACAGCCCTACGTCCTCTACCCCCGGCAGGCACCGAAGGCCGCCGACCCGAAGTGGGGCGAGGGCACCCCGGTCGCCGACCCCGGCTTCAACGACAAGGCGCTGACCGCCTGGACGAGGACCGGCACCGTCGGCCGCGACACCGACAGCCGGGGCCGCAACAGCGCCGCCCTCACCGGCAGCGCCCCCGCCGCCCTCGCGCAGCGCGTCGACGGGCTCGTTCCCGGCAAGCGCTACACCGCCTCCGCGCTCATCGAGGTGCAGCCTGGGAAGACCCGGCACACCACGCTCTCGATCGGCGGGAAGTCCGTCGCCGTGGACCGCTCCACCGTGACGGACCAGGTCGCCGCGTCCGACTGGCACGGCAGCCGGTTCCAGCGTGCCAAGGTCAACTTCACCGCCCCCGCCACCGGCCGCGCCACCCTGCGCATCGAGGCGGCCGGCGGCAGCGCGGCGACCGTACGGGCCGACGACGTACGGATCGTCGCCAACGCCCCGAAGACCGCGCCGGGCACCGTCGTCCACGAGGACTTCGAGGACGTCGACCAGGGCTGGGGCCCCTTCCTCAAGGGCGACGCGGGCGGCTCCACCGACCCCCGCACCGTCATCTCCCAGCTGCACGCCCCGTACACCCAGGCCGGGTGGAACGGAAAGCTGGTCGACGACGTGATCGGCGGCAAGGAGTCCCTCAAGTCCCACGAGGAGAACGCCGGGCTCGTCTACCGCACCGCCCCGTGGACCGTCCCCATGACCGACGGGCACCGCTACGCGATCGCGTACGACTACCAGTCCAGCCACGCCGGCGCCTACGAGTGGGTCGACGGCTACGACCGGATCACCGCGGACGGCAAGCCCGACTCCGTCGAGACCCGGACCACCCCGATCGGGCAGCAGCGCACCACCGGCCGCTTCACCGAGACCCTCACCGCGGGCTGCGGCGACACCTGGACCGGGCTGCGCAAGCGCGGCGACGCCCCGGACGGGGCCGACTTCGTCCTCGACTCCTTCACCGTGACCGACCTCGGCCCGGCCCCCGACTCCGAGCGGGCCGCCTGCGGCACCCTCACCGTCGACCCCGGCGCCGAGACCCTCGAACCGGGCCGGGCCAACACCGTCGAGGCGTCCTTCACCAACCACGAGGCGACCGCCGCCACCGGCGTCGAGCTCGCCCTGACCGTCCCCGAGGGCTGGACGGCCGAACCCTCAGGCCCGGTCTCCTTCGACTCCGTCGCGGCCGGCGCCAGGGCCACCGGCACCTGGCGGGTCACCCCGCCCGCGGACGCCGAGTACCGGACGTACGAGCTGGCCGCCTCGGCCGGATACGCGGTCGACGGCGCCCGGCGCACGCTCGGCGCACAGACCGCCGTACGCACCCTGCCCCCGCCGCCCACCACCGACAGCTGGGCCGGCGACCTGGACTGGACGGCGGCCGAGAACGGCTGGGGCCCGGTCGAGCGGAACCTCTCCAACGGCGAGACCGGCGCCGGTGACGGCACCCCGCTCACCATCGGCGGCACCGTCTACGCCAAGGGGCTGGGCACCCACGCCCCGGCGAAGATCCGCTACTACCTCGGCGGGAACTGCACCTCCTTCACCGCCCGGGTGGGGGTGGACGACGTACAGAAGAGTGCCGGGAGCGTACAGTTCTCCGTCCTGGCCGACGGCGCGGAGAAGGTGAGGTCGCCGGTGCTCAGGGCGGCCGACAGCGCCTGGACGCTGGAGGCCGACGTCACCGGGGCCGGCTACGTGGACCTGGTCGTCGGCGACGGCGGCGACGGCAACGGGAACGACCACGCGGACTGGGGCGACGCCCGCTTCCACTGCGCCCGCTGAGCGACCGGGCGGGGGGTCCGCACCACGGACCGAAGGTGCGGACCCCCCAACCGGAGCACACCCCGGGACTGACGGCGGACGCCACCCCACTGCCCCCGCGCTTTGTCGGACCCGCACAAAGAAGGACCCGTACTGGCTGGTAGTTCGCCTGCACGTCGTCCGGGCTATGTGGACCCTCGCCAGGAATCGGGGCAGGAGACTGTACGGAGTCGACGGCAGGATTTACTTGCCGGGGTTCGTAGGGTCGGTACATGACCGTTGTGGACGAAACCCCGGGCGAGCCGAGCGACACCCGTGGCCGGGTGGCCGAACTGCTGGCACTGCGTGAGCAGGCCCGGCGCGGACCGAGTGACCGGGCGACCGAGGCGCAGCACGCCAAGGGCAAGCTGACCGCGCGCGAGCGCATCGCACTGCTCCTGGACGAGGGTTCGTTCAAGGAGGTCGAGCAGCTGCGTCGGCACCGGGCGACCGGCTTCGGCCTGGAGGCGAAGAAGCCGTACACGGACGGTGTGGTCACCGGCTGGGGAACGGTCGAGGGCCGGACGGTCTTCGTGTACGCGCACGACTTCCGGATCTTCGGCGGTGCGCTGGGCGAGGCCCACGCCACGAAGATCCACAAGATCATGGACATGGCCATCGCGGCGGGTGCCCCGCTGGTCTCGCTGAACGACGGCGCCGGCGCCCGTATCCAGGAGGGCGTCAGCGCGCTCGCCGGCTACGGCGGGATCTTCCAGCGCAACACGAGGGCCTCGGGCGTCATCCCGCAGATCAGCGTGATGCTCGGCCCGTGCGCGGGCGGCGCGGCCTACAGCCCCGCCCTGACCGACTTCGTGTTCATGGTCCGCGAGACCTCGCAGATGTTCATCACCGGCCCGGACGTCGTCAAGGCGGTCACCGGTGAGGAGATCACCCAGAACGGGCTCGGCGGCGCCGACGTCCACGCGGAGACCTCGGGCGTCGCGCACTTCGCGTACGACGACGAGGAGACCTGCATCGCCGAGGTCCGCTACCTCCTGTCGATGCTCCCGCAGAACAACCGCGAGAACCCGCCCGTCGTCCCCTCCGAGGACCCGGCGGACCGGCGCGGCGACGTCCTGCTGGACCTGGTCCCGGCCGACGGCAACCGCCCGTACGACATGCACAAGGTCATCGAGGAGCTCGTCGACGACGGCGACTACCTGGAGGTCCACGAGCGCTGGGCGCGCAACATCGTCTGCGCCCTGGCCCGCCTCGACGGCCAGGTCGTCGGCATCGTCGCCAACCAGCCGCAGTCGCTGGCCGGGGTCCTGGACATCGAGGCCTCCGAGAAGGCGGCCCGCTTCGTCCAGATGTGTGACGCCTTCAACATCCCCATCATCACTCTTTTGGACGTACCCGGCTTCCTGCCCGGCGTCGACCAGGAGCACGGTGGAATCATTCGGCACGGTGCGAAGCTCCTCTACGCGTACTGCAACGCCACGGTGCCGAGGATCTCGCTGATCCTGCGCAAGGCGTACGGCGGTGCGTACATCGTCATGGACAGCCAGTCCATCGGTGCCGACCTCACCTACGCCTGGCCCACCAACGAGATCGCGGTGATGGGCGCCGAGGGCGCCGCCAACGTCATCTTCCGCCGGCAGATCGCCGAGGCGGAGGACCCGGAAGCCATGCGCAAGCGCATGGTCAAGGAGTACAAGGCGGAACTCATGCATCCGTACTACGCGGCCGAACGCGGACTGGTCGACGACGTCATCGACCCCGCCGAGACCCGCGAGGTCCTGATCGCCTCGCTCGCCATGCTCCGCAACAAGCACGCCGACCTGCCGTCCCGCAAGCACGGCAACCCCCCGCAGTAGGCCGCCGCCGCACCCCGCGCGACCACCTGCTGCCCCTGCCGAGAAGACGGAGAGACCACATGAGCACTGCCGCCGATTCCGTGCTGCGAGTCGAGAAGGGGCTCGCCGAGCCCGAGGAGCTGGCCGCGATAACCGCGGTCCTGCTCGCCCGCGCCGCCGCCCGCCCCGCCGAGCCCGCCGCCGCCCACCGGGGCCGCAACACCGCCGTGTGGCGCCGCCTGGAGCGCACGCCGGGCTTCCGCGCCCCGCACTCCTGGCAGCACTGACCCGAGCGCGCGCAGCGCATACGGAAGGGCCCGCATCCCCTCGGGGGTGCGGGCCCTTCCGTATGGTGTCTCTCCCCGTCGGTGGATCCGCTAGCGGAGCCGTGCCATGAGCGCGTGCTCGACGAGCGTGATCAGCGCGCTCTTGGCGTCCGCGCGGTGGCGGGCGTCCGTCGTCAGGATCGGCGTGTCCGGGCCGATCTGAAGGGCCTCGCGGACTTCGTCGGGGGTGTAGGGCTGGTGTCCGTCGAAGCCGTTGAGGGCGATGACGAAGGGGAGTCCGCTGTTCTCGAAGTAGTCGACGGCGGGGAAGCAGTCGGCGAGGCGGCGGGTGTCGACGAGGACGACGGCGCCGATGGCGCCGCGGACGAGGTCGTCCCACATGAACCAGAAGCGGTCCTGACCGGGCGTACCGAAGAGGTACAGGATCAGGTCCTGGTCCAGGGTGATACGGCCGAAGTCCATCGCGACCGTGGTGGTCGTCTTGTCCCCGGTGTGCGTCAGGTCGTCGATGCCCGCCGAGGCGGAGGTCATCACGGCTTCGGTACGCAGCGGATTGATCTCCGAGACGGCACCGACGAACGTGGTCTTACCCACGCCGAAGCCCCCTGCCACCACGATCTTCGCCGAGGTAGTGGAGCGGGCTGCTCCGCCGCTAGAGCTTGCGAAGTCCACTGAGCACCCTTTCGAGCAGTGTCACATCTGGCTGGCCGCCGGCGGACTCGTCGCCGCCGGGCTGATGGATAGCGACGAGTCCGGCCTCGGCCAGGTCGGCGACGAGGATCCGGGCAACGCCGAGGGGTATCGAGAGCAGCGCCGAAATCTCGGCGACCGACTTGATCTCGAAGCACAGCCGGCAGATCCGCTGGTGCTCGGGCAACTGCCCGTGCAGCCGGGACGGATCGGCCGTGGTACTGACCAACGCCTCAATGGCGAGTTGGTAGCGCGGGCGGGTCCGGCCGCCGGTCATGGCGTACGGACGAACCAGCGGGTTGTGCGCCGACGGCGCGGCGGGCTCGGGACTCCGCCCCGGCGCCACCGGCTGGACGCGGGGCGCCCGGGGCGCGTCGTAGTGGTGCGGACGCTGTACGGACCAGTCGGCGTCCTCCGGGGCGCCCTGCTGCCCCTGCTGGTGGAGCCGGAAAGGAGGCCGGGCACCCGGTCCGCCGGGAGTGGAGGGGAAGTCGAACCGGTTGTCCCCGTGCTCACCCGGTACCCGTCGGCCACCGCCGTACGGGTGCCCTTCCTGGGGTGCGTCCACGATTCCTCCTCCGACTACAGGTCCCGATCCCAGCGGGTCCGCGCCACCGCACCTTATGGCCCAGTGGCGCGAAACGCACTGTCTGTCTATTAGTTAAGAAGACTTCCCTGGAGCTCGGCGCGGAGGTCCGGAGTGAGGACACTGCCCGCGCGGTCGACGAGAAGAGCCATTTCGTACCCGACCAGACCGATATCGGCGTCCGGATGTGCGAGAACGGCAAGGGAGGAACCATCGGAAATGGACATGATGAAGAGGAAGCCGCGCTCCATCTCCACCACCGTCTGATTCACGGCGCCGCCCTCGAAGATGCGGGAGGCGCCCGCGGTCAGCGAGGTCAGCCCGGAGGCGACGGCGGCGAGCTGGTCGGCGCGGTCACGGGGGAATCCTTCGGACATGGCCAGCAGGAGTCCGTCGGCGGAGACCACCACCGTGTGCGACACCCCGGGGGTGTTGTCCACGAAGTTGGTGATCAACCAGTTCAGATTCTGCGCCGCCTGGCTCATCGGGCTCACACTAACGCTCCTGGTCGTAGGTATTACTGTCGTCCGAACCCGCGCTGCGTCCCCGGAGTACGCCCCGCCGCAGGTTGCTCAACCTGCCGCGGATGTCCTCGGGGGCGCGGGAAACCTGAGGGCCGTCCTGCACGGTCTGCTCCGCCGTGCCTTCGACCAGATTGGCCTTGGGCACCCGCCGGGGAAGACCGGACGGGGTGATCCCGCCCGCCTTCGGCTCCCGGAGCTGCTCGGCCCGCTCCCAGCGCTCGTCGTTGGCCGAGTGCCAGTCGTCGGAGCCGTTTCCGTCCTGCTGCGCGGGCGACGGCTGCTGCGGCAACTCCTGCTGCTGCGGCGGCTGCTGCGCGGCGGCGGGCCGGCTGTTGCCCCGGCCGGTGGGCTGCCAGTGCTGCTGGCCACCCCGGCGCGGCAGACCGGCTTCGGTGAGCTCGTGGCCGGAGTTGGGCGTGGGCCCCGAACGGTCGAAGCCTACGCGTTCCTGCGGCTCGGCGGGGGCAGACGGGACGGATGGTTCCGCTTCCGCCGGGGCCGATGGCTCGTACCCGTCCTGGTAGCCGCCCTGATCCGGCCATTCGCCCTGCTGGGGGCCGGAACCGAACTGCCCGTCGTAACCGGTGCCCGGAAGCTCCGCGGCCGGACGGCCCGACTCCGCGGGGACGGCGGCCGGACCGGTGCCGTACGCGGCGTAGCCGCTCCCGTACGGCGCCTGTCCGTACTGCTGCTGCTCCTGCCCGTACTGCTCCTGCCGGTACTGTTCCTGGCCGAACTGCTCCTGCCCGTACCGGCCCTGGCCGTACTGCTCCGGCTGCTGCGGGTGGCCGTCGTACCCGGCCCCGGCGTACGGGTCCCCGGCGTACGGCTGCGCGCCCTCGGCGGCGTACGGCTGCTGGTCCTGCGCGGCGTAGGGCTGCTGGTCCCCGTACGGCTGCTGCGGGGCGAACCGCTCGTGCTCGCCGGAGACCTGCGCCCCCAGCGCCGCCCGGCGTTCCTCGCGGATCAGCGAACGGCCCACCGGGTCCAGCGTCGTGCCCGCCGGGGACTGCTCGTAGCGGGAGTCGTCGAAGCCCAGCTCCGCCGCGGTGCGCTGGTGCGTCTGGGGCTGCTGTTCGAGGCCCTGCTGCTCCGGGATGATCGAGGAGACGGTGAAGTCGTCGCCCCCGGCCTGCGGTTCGCCCCCGCCGCCGTGGGTGATCGCCTCCGGCAGCATGACCAGCGAGGTGGTCCCGGCCTGCTCGCCCGAGGGACGGAGCTGGACCCGGATGCCGTGCCGGTCGGCCAGGCGGCCGACCACGAACAGGCCCATCCGCTGCGACACCGAGGCGTCCACGGTCGGCGGGTTGGCCAGCCGGTGGTTGATGTCGGCGAAGTCCTCCGGGGTGAGACCGATGCCCTTGTCGTGGATCTCGATCATCATGCGGCCGTCGGGCAGCCGGGTCGCGTTCACCCGCACCTTGGTCTGCGGGGAGGAGAACGTGGTGGCGTTCTCCAGCAGCTCGGCCAGCAGGTGCACCAGGTCGGTGACCGCCTGGCCGTGGATCTCGGTCTCGGAGATGCCGGACAGCTCGATGCGGTCGTAGGACTCCACCTCGGAGGCGGCCGCGCGGACCACGTCGACCAGCGGCACCGGCTGGTTCCAGCGGCTGCCGGGCTCCTCGCCCGCGAGGACGAGGAGGTTCTCGCCGTTGCGGCGCATGCGGGTGGCGAGGTGGTCGAGCTTGAAGAGCGAGGCCAGCTGGTCCGGGTCGGCCTCGTTGTTCTCCAGGTCGGTGATGAGGGTCAGCTGGCCCTCGATCAGCGACTGGTTGCGGCGCGACAGGTTGGTGAAGATCGCGTTGACGTTGCCCCGGAGCATGGCCTGCTCGGCGGCGAGCCGGACCGCCTCGCGGTGCACCTGGTCGAAGGCGCGGGCGACCTCGCCGATCTCGTCGCGGCTGTGGATCGGGATCGGCTGGACCCGGGTGTCGACCCGGCCCGGCTCGGTCCGGGAGAGCTGGTCGACCAGCATCGGCAGCCGCTGCTCGGCGATGCCGAACGCGGCCGTACGCAGCCGGCGCATCGAACGGCTCATCTGGCGGGCCATGAGACCGGCCAGCACGAACGCGGCCAGCAGGGCGACGATCACCACGCCGGCGTTGACGAAGGCGTCGGTCCGGGCGCGGGAGGAGATGTCCGCGGCCTCCTTCACCGCCTTGTCGACGAGCTCGTTCTCGACCGTGGTGTAGCCGTCGAACTTGGCGGTCGCGGCGGCCATCCAGCTCTCCGGGGTGATCCCCTTCGCGGCCAGCTTCCCGGTCGACCTGCCCTGGGAGATCTGTTCGGCCATGCCGTCGAAGACCGAGCCGTCGATGCTGGGCGGCGCCACGAACGGCACCCCGGTGGCCGCGGCCTGCTCCTTGGCCTTCTTCAGCTTGGCGTCGCTCTCCTCGGCCTTGGCGGACAGCACCTGCTTCAGCCGGGCCGCGTCCTCCTCCGTGGCGCCGGAGGTGAACTCGCCGAGGGCCACCTTCTCCAGGTAGTTGTACGAACCGAACGCCTTGACCTGGGCGTCGAACGTGGCGCGCTGCTGGCTCGGACGGACCAGCAGATGCATGCCGATGGAGCGCTGAAGCGATTCTGCGGCCTTGGCCAGCTCCAGCGCGTAGACCGAACGGCCGTAGCTGGTGATGTTGCCGGTGCCCAGCCCCAGCTCGTTGCTGAACTCCATCAGCGAGTGCTGGACCTTGACGTAGCCCTCTTCGGTCTTCACCGGGTCCAGGGCCTCGGCGAAGGCGGCCTTGCGCAGCTCGGGGAGGGTGGGCTCCTCCAGCCGGAAGAGCCTCAGACGCCGCTCCAGGCCCTTCGTCCTCGGCATGTCCTTGACGGCTTCGTTGAACTTGCCCGCCGCGTTGTCCGTCGTGGTCCGGACCTCGGTGATGACGGCGGCGTCCCGCTTGTTCGACAGCAGCGGCTGGGCGGAGAGGTCGCGCTCGTTGAGCAGGGCCTGGCCGTACTCGGCGGCGGCGCGCACGACCAGCGCCGTCTTCTCCGCGTTCTCGGCCTCGTGCCAGGTGTCGATCGACCCCTTCACCTGGAAACCGCCCATGACCAGGCCGACCAGGACGGGGATCAGGAGGATCGCGTTCAGCCGGGTGGGCACCCGCCAGTTGCGCGGGGACAGCCTCGTGGAACCGCCCGGGGGCGGTTCGGCGTCCGACGCATCGACGGACGACGCCGCGGCGCGCGACGGAGGGGTGAAATTGCCCCGCTCCCGCTGCGCCGTGGAGCCCGCGTTGCTTCGCCTCACTCGACCAACAACCTCTCGGCGTCGGCACCTACGCTGTGCCGTGTTTCGTTCAGGGCCGTACTACTTGGAAGTTCGTCGAATTCCAGCATGGGGACGGGTCGCGTTCCAAACAGTCGGAACCTGTCATTCCGAGTGGCGCAGACCTCAGATAAATAGGGCATAAGGAACGAGCCCCGCCAAAAGGCAGGGCTCGGGTGAGCGCTGTGACACCGAACGGATGCGTCGGGTGTCGACCGCGGGGCAATTCTCTGTCGAAACGTTATCAATCACGGGGGTGGAGCGTGTCAAAGGACACAGTCCACCCCCGCCCGACTACGGCAACTACCGTACGGAAATACCGACTTGTGCCTACTTGAGCCGTGCCATGAGCGCGTGCTCGACGAGCGTGATCAGACCGCTCTTGGCGTCCGCGCGGTGGCGGGCGTCCGTCGTGATGATCGGGGTGTCGGGACCGATCTGGAGCGCCTCGCGGACTTCGTCGGGGGTGTAGGGCTGGTGTCCGTCGAAGCCGTTGAGGGCGATGACGAAGGGGAGTCCGCTGTTCTCGAAGTAGTCGACGGCGGGGAAGCAGTCGGCGAGGCGGCGGGTGTCGACGAGGACGACGGCGCCGATGGCGCCGCGGACGAGGTCGTCCCACATGAACCAGAAGCGGTCCTGACCGGGCGTACCGAAGAGGTACAGGATCAGGTCCTGGTCGAGCGTGATACGGCCGAAGTCCATCGCGACCGTGGTGGTCGTCTTGCCACCGGTGTGCGTCAGGTCGTCGATGCCCGCGGACGCGGAGGTCATCACGGCCTCCGTGCGCAACGGGTTGATCTCCGAGACGGCACCGACGAACGTGGTCTTACCCACGCCGAAGCCCCCTGCCACCACGATCTTCGCCGAGGTGGTGGCCCGGGCAGCGCCGCCGCTAGAGCTTGCGAAGTCCACTGAGCACCCTTTCGAGCAGTGTCACATCCGGCGCGCCGCCGGCCTCTCCATTGCCCGGCTGGTGGATGGCCACCATGCCGGCTTCCGCCAGGTCCGCGACGAGGATCCGGGCCACACCGAGCGGCATCGACAGCAGCGCCGAGACCTCGGCCACCGACTTGACCTCGCGGCAGAGGTGGCAGATCCGCTGGTGCTCGGGGAGCAGCGTCGCCATGTGCGCGGGGTCGGCCGTGGTGGAGACCAGTGCCTCTATGGCGAGCTGGTAGCGCGGCCGGGTCCGGCCACCGGTCATGGCGTACGGGCGGACCAGTGGCTGGTCGCCTTCACCGTCGTACGACGCGTGATGCAGTGCGCCGTACGGATCGGGTGAGGCGGGTGGCGGGGTCATGAATCCTCCGGGCGTGACAGCAGTGCGTCGGCGTGCCGTCGGGTGGGGCCGGTGGGGGGCTCTGCACGGCCTGACGGGCGAGGGTTGAGGGCGTTACCTGGGGCAATCGAGTCTGTCGTCGATCCAAGGACGCCTAGTGAAGCAGGCTCCCCTGGAGTTCGGCACGGAGGTCGGGGGTGAGAACACTGCCCGCGCGGTCGACCAGCAGGGCCATCTCGTACCCGACCAGACCTATGTCGGCGTCCGGGTGGGCGAGAACGGCCAGGGAGGAACCGTCCGAGATGGACATCAGGAAGAGGAACCCGCGCTCCATCTCCACCACCGTCTGGCTCACGGCGCCGCCCTCGAAGATGCGGGAGGCGCCCGCGGTCAGCGAGGTCAGCCCGGAGGCGACGGCGGCGAGCTGGTCGGCGCGGTCACGGGGGAATCCTTCGGACATGGCCAGCAGGAGTCCGTCGGCGGAGACCACCACCGTGTGCGACACCCCGGGGGTGTTGTCCACGAAGTTGGTGATCAACCAGTTCAGATTCTGCGCGGCCTGACTCATCGGGCTCAACTAACGCTCCTGCTGGTGAGTGGGGCCGAGTGGGAAACTGCCGGTCGACTGGCTGTTGGCCTGCCGCCCCTGCTGGATGCCCCGGCGGAGATTGGTCAACCGCCCGCGCACGTCGTCGGGGGCGCGTGACACCTGCGGACCGGACTGATGGTTCTGCTGCTGAGCGGTTCCCGGCACCAGGTTGGCGCGGGGCACTCGACGCGGCAGACCGGAAGTGGTGATTCCGCCTGCCGCGGGCTTCTTGACCCGCTCCGCCTGCCGTACGAGTTCGTCGTTGGGCGAGGGGCGCCAGGAACTTGCGGGGGTGCTGCCCGTGTCGCCACCACCGGCCGGGGCACCGGGAGCCGGGGACTCCGGGGCCTGGCGGCGGGGGAGGGACGTGGGCTCCTGCGGCTCGGCGGCGGGCGGCTGCTGACCGCCGTGCTGCTGGCCGCCGTGCTGCTGGCCGCCCTGCTGACCCTGCTGGTTCTGCTGCGGGCCGTGGAACCAGTTGGTCTCCAGGGTGTCGTACAGCGGCGTACGACCGTCCCCGGGGCCTGCGGCGGGCAGCGCCTCGGGCTGCGGCTGCTGGGGCAGCACCGGGCGGTACGGGCCGTCACCGGCCGGCGGACGCGGTGCGCCGAAGTCGTTGCCCGGGGTCTGCTGGGCCGGGGCGGGGAAGCCCTGGTCCTGCGCCCGGACGGGCTGCGGCTGCGGCTGCCCGAAGTCCGGGCGGGCGAACTGCGCGGTGCTCGCCGGGTCCTGGGCCGGGAAGTCCTGCGGGGCCTGGGCCTGCGGGACGTGCGGCTGCGGAGCCGGGGCGGAGAAGTCCGGGCGGGCGAACTCGGCGGTGGCGCCGGGGCCCTGCTGCTCGTCCAGCGACGGACGCGGAGCGAACTGCGGGTCCACCGGGCGCTCGAACTGGCCGGTGTCCGGCCGCTGGAACTGTCCGGTGTCCGGGCGCTGGAACTGGCCGGTGGCCTCGGGCTCCTCGTGGCCGCGCGGGGCGTCCAGCGCTCCACGCGCCGGGTCCTCGGCACCCCAACTGGTGGTCTGCGGACGCTGCGGTGCGGGGTAGCCGCCGGTCGCCGGCCCCTGGGAGGGGGCACCGGGCAGCTCGGCGCGCGGACCGCCGACGGGCGGCAGCTGGCGCTCGGGGCCGCCCTGGCCGGGCTGCTGGAAGCCGCCGGTCCCGGCGGGGTTCTGCCGGGCCTGCTGCGGCTGCGACTGCCAGGCGGCGCCGTCGTTCTGGCGGTCCTGGACCTGGCGCTTCTCGCTGAACAGGTCCGGGCGGCCGCCCGGCTCCTGACGGCCCGGACTGTCGCCCTGACCGCGGGCACCGAGCCGGGCGCCGTTGCCGAAGGCGCCCGCGAGACCGCCGCCGTGGCGCTGCGGCTCGGGACGGGACGCGTCCTGGGGGCCGGTCCCGGCCGCGGGGAACCCGGCGTCCTGCCGGCCCTGCGGCTGGCGCGGACCGCCGTCGCGGGAGGGCAGCGCGGCACGGGGCGCGGAGCCCGCGCCGACCTGGCCGCGCGCTCCGGCCTGGCCCGGGGCCAGACGGCCGGCCGGGCCCGCGGGAGCGGCGCCGAGACCGGGGCGCGAGCCACCGGCCGCACCCGCCTGGCCGCCGCCGAGCAGACCGCCCGGAGCACCGGCCTGCTGGCCCGGGGCCGGCTTGGGCGCGGGCTGCTTGCCGCCGTGCGCGACGTCGACGGGCAGCATGACCAGCGCGGTCGTACCGCCGGAGTCGGAGGGCCGCAGCTGGATCCGGATGCCGTGACGCAGCGAGAGGCGGCCGACCACGAACAGGCCCATGCGGCGGGAGACCGAGACGTCCACGGTGGGCGGCGAGGCGAGCCGCTCGTTGATCGCGGCCAGGTCCTCCGGCGAGAGGCCGATACCGGTGTCGTGGATCTCGACCAGCACGCGGCCGTCGGGCAGCGCGTGACCCGTGACCCGCACCTTGGTCTGCGGCGAGGAGAACGACGTGGCGTTCTCCAGCAGCTCGGCGAGCAGGTGGACGAGGTCGTTGACGACCCGGCCGGCGACCTCGGTGGCGGGCACCGCGGCCAGTTCGATGCGCTCGTACTGCTCCACCTCGGAGGCGGCGGCACGGAGCACGTCGACCAGCGGGACGGGGCGGGTCCACCGGCGGCCCGGCTCCTCGCCCGCGAGGACGAGGAGGTTCTCGCCGTTCCGGCGCATACGGGTCGCGAGGTGGTCGAGCTTGAAGAGCGAGGAGAGCTGGTCCGGGTCGGCCTCGCGCGACTCCAGCTCGGAGATGAGCGAGAGCTGGCGCTGGATGAGGCCCTGGCTGCGGCGCGAGAGGTTGGTGAACATCGCGTTGACGTTGCCCCGGAGGAGGGCCTGCTCGGCGGCGAGGCGGACGGCCTCGCGGTGCACGTCGTCGAAGGCCGCGGCCACCTGGCCGATCTCGTCCCGGGAGTGCACACCGACCGACTCGACCGAGGTGTCCACGTCCTGCGGGTCGGTCTCGGAGAGCTGCTTGACGAGCTCGGGCAGCCGGTCCTGGGCGACCCGGGTGGCGGTGTCCTGGAGGCGGCGCAGCGAACGGATCATCGACCGGGCGACGACGAAGGCCCCGACCAGCGAGACACCGAGGACGAGCAGGATGAGCGCACCGCTGATGATGGCTTCGCGCTTCGACTCGTTGCGGAGCTCGCGGGCCTTGCCCTCCATGTCACCGAGGAGGGTCTCCTCGATGGTCGTCATCGCCCCGATCTTGGTGGAGCTCTGGTCGTACCAGTCGAGGTAGGAGCGGCGCGCGGTGCCCTCCATGCCCGTGGGGCTGTCCAGCACCTTCTTCGCGTAGGTGGTGGCGGCCTTGATCTCCGGGTTGCCCTCGTCGAGCGTGGCGGTCAGCTCGTCGGCGTCGTTGCCGGTGGCCGCGTACACGGACTTGAAGGAGCTGAGCGCCGACTGCTCCTTGCCGAGCGCGGACTTGCCGAACTGCTTGTCGTTCGGGTCGAGGTGCGGCTGCTTGTCATTGCCGCCGGGCAGGGCCGCGGCGATGATCGCCCGCTGGACCGAGGCGTACTCCTTGGCGGAGGAGAAGGCCGCCAGGGCACGCGTCCGCTTGATCATCTCCGAGTTGCTGGTCGCCTGCGCCATGTCCTGGGAGAGGCTCAGCAGCGACGAGATGAGCTGGCTGTACTGGTCGACGGTCTGGAGGCTCGGGGAGCCCTTGGCGTACGCCGTCTTGCGGATGTCGCGGATGTTGGCCAGCTGGCGCGCGATCTGGGCGGCGCTGGCGGAGATGCCTTCGAGCGCCTCGTCGCCGGAGGGGTCGCCGATGTCGTTGGTGGCGTCGAGGAAGGCCGTCTTCGCCCGGTCGGTCTTCTTCCGGGGGTCGGTGACCTTGAAGTCGTCGGCCTTCACGCCGTTGGACAGCGGACCGGCCGAGCGGTCGCGCTCGTCCTGGAGCGCCTGGGCCAGCGCGGTCGCCTGCGTCGTCAGCCTGGTCAGCAGCTGCATGTGGTCCAGCTGCTGGATGTCGTTCATCGACTCGTTGATCCGCAGACCGCCGAGCGCGGTCGCGGCGACCACGGGGAGGGCGAGCAGGGAGACCAGACGGGTGCTGATGCGCCAGTTGCGCAGCGCGACGCGCGAGCCGCTGCCGACGGGGGCCTGGGCCTTGGGCGAGGAGACCGCGTCGGTGTCGTCGCTCTCCGCGGCGGGGCGCTGATCGCGGTCGCCGCCGTCGGGGGTCCCGGCCGGCCCGGCGTTCTGGGCGTGCTGTGCCGAGGGACCGCGGTCGGTCCCGCCGTGCGGCTCCTGCTCCGCCGCAGCGCTGCCATCCCTCTTGAAACGTCCCTGCACTAGCGTCGCAACCTCTGGACCAGGCGTCCCGCCCGCGCGATGCGGTGGGACGGTGTCGGCGTTGTGGGGCGTCCGTACCTGCCCCATGGTGGTCGTGAGTGACCGGCGCCCTCTTCCCCTTTCCGCCGCCACTCGGCGCTCTGTCGCGCCCCCTGCGCGCCGGTTTGAAACCCGCGGCGGTGCGTGGAATTCCAGCACAGTGCCGGACCTCCAACAAGGGCCTGGTGTCTCACAGTGACATGAGTGACGCTTTGTGATTGGCGAGTGACAAGCCGTGGAGCTTGATCATGCATAAAACGGTCAATAAGGAGCGAATTTTTAAGTTTCGACTTGTGTCCCAGTCGCCATGGTCGGGAGTGGAATAGATGATTCAGTGGCGGAATGTCCCTTTCTGTTGGCGCGATCGGCCGCCTGGAATGGGTGGATTGTCCACACGGTCGTGAGCAAACTCACACAATGATCGTTGTCTCTTCCGGGCATCCGCCGGGAATTGGATGTTTAGCCTGACGCTTTACTGGGATGGCACAACCGACCATCGGCGCCCCCTCGCGGGCGGCGCCCGTACCGACAGGGTCCGAACGGCAGATGAAGACGACGATGACGTTCCGCAACATTGCCAACCCCCGCCGCACCACGCTGGCGCACCTCAAGGACGCCGGCGAGCTGCGGGCGCCGGAGCGGCCGGAACACGCCGTCGAGCTGCCGGGCCAGACCGCCAACCCGCGCCGCACCATCCTCATGGAGGCCCCGGTCGCCGCCGCGCCCGTCGAGTAGCGCGGACCCCGCCCTTCCCGGCCGTCCCCCTCGCCGTGCCCGCGTCCGCCCCGCTCGAAATCGGGGCAATCCCCGCCGGGCAACGCGTTAGCCTGGAGCGTCAGTCTTCAGCCAGCAAGCGAGTGAGGGGCGACAGCATCCCGTGCGCATCGCCAGGTTCTCCATCGACGGCAATGTCGCGTTCGGCGCCGTCGAGGGCGAGGGGCCCGATGGCCTCGTCCTCGACATCATCAAGGGCATCCCGTACGCCGAGTTCGAGCTCTCCGGCACCAAGGTCCCGCTGAGCAAGGTCCGCCTCCTGCCGCCCGTGCTCCCCAACAAGGTCGTGGCCATCGGCCGCAACTACGCGGAGCACGCCGCGGAGCTCGGCAACGAGGTGCCCGAGGTCCCCGTCGCCTTCTTCAAGCCCACCACCTCGGTGATCGGCTCAGGCGACGCGATCGAGTACCCCTCCTTCTCGAACGAGCTGCACCACGAGGCCGAACTGGCCGTGGTCATCGGCCGCATGTGCCGGGAGGTCCCGCGCGAGCGCGTGAAGGACGTCATCCTCGGTTACACCTGCGCCAACGACGTCACCGCCCGTGACGTCCAGAAGCGCGAGAAGCAGTGGGCCAGGGCCAAGGGCTTCGACACCTCCTGCCCGCTCGGCCCCTGGGTGGAGACCGACCTCGACCCCGGCGACGTGACCATCCAGGCGACGGTCAACGGCGAGCAACGCCAACTGGGCCGCACGAGCGACATGATCCGCTCGGTCGAGGACCTGGTCGTCCACATCACGGAAGCCATGACGCTGCTCCCGGGCGACGTGATCCTCACCGGCACCCCCGCAGGGGTCGGACCCCTCCATGTCGGCGACGAGGTCGCCGTCACCATCGAAGGCATCGGCACTCTCACCAACAAGGTGATCAAGCGTGGCTAACGCACCTGTACGCGTCCGTTTCTGTCCCTCGCCGACCGGCAACCCCCACGTGGGCCTGGTCCGCACCGCCCTGTTCAACTGGGCCTTCGCCCGGCACCACGGCGGCACCCTGGTCTTCCGCATCGAGGACACGGACGCCGCCCGTGACTCCGAGGAGTCGTACAACCAGCTCCTGGACTCCATGCGCTGGCTCGGCTTCGACTGGGACGAGGGCCCCGAGGTCGGCGGCCCGCACGCCCCGTACCGCCAGTCGCAGCGGATGGACATCTACAAGGACGTCGCCGACAAGCTGCTCGCCGGCGGGTACGCGTACCACTGCTACTGCACCACCGAGGAGCTCGACACCCGCCGCGACGCCGCCCGCGCCGCCGGGAAGCCGTCCGGCTACGACGGCCACTGCCGCGAGCTGAGCGCCGAGCAGATCGCCGCGTACGAGGCCGAGGGCCGCACCTCCATCGTCCGCTTCCGGATGCCCGACGAGCCGCTCACCTTCACCGACCTGGTCCGCGGCGAGCTGACCTTCCAGCCGGAGAACGTGCCGGACTACGGCATCGTCCGCGCCAACGGAGCCCCGCTCTACACGCTCGTCAACCCGGTCGACGACGCCCTGATGGAGATCACCCACGTCCTGCGCGGCGAGGACCTGCTCTCCTCCACCCCGCGCCAGCTCGCCCTCTACAAGGCGCTCATCGAGCTGGGCATCGCCAAGGACACCCCCGCCTTCGGCCACCTGCCGTACGTGATGGGCGAGGGCAACAAGAAGCTCTCCAAGCGCGACCCGCAGGCCTCGCTCAACCTCTACCGCGAGCGCGGCTTCGTGCCCGAGGGGCTGCTGAACTACCTCTCCCTGCTGGGCTGGTCGATCGCCGAGGACCGGGACATCTTCTCCGTCGAGGAGATGGTGGCCGCCTTCGACATCAAGGACGTCAACGCCAACCCGGCGCGCTTCGACCTGAAGAAGTGCGAGCACGTCAACGCCGAGCACATCCGCCGGATGGACGTGAAGGCGTTCACCGAGGCGTGCGGCCCCTGGTTGCAGGCCCCGTTCGCCCCCTGGGCCCCGGAGAACTTCGACGCGGCGCGGTTCGCGGAGATCGCCCCGCACGCCCAGACCCGGGTCACGGTCCTCTCGGACATCACGGCCAACGTCGACTTCCTCTTCCTGGACGAGCCGGCGACGGACGAGGCGTCCTGGAACAAGGCGATGAAGGAGGGCTCCGACGCCCTGCTGGTCACCGCCCGCGCCAAGCTGGCCGACGCCGAGTGGAACGCGGACGCCCTGAAGAACGCCATCCTCGTCGCGGGCGAGGAGCACGGCCTGAAGCTCGGCAAGGCGCAGGCCCCGGTCCGGGTCGCGGTCACCGGCCGCACGATCGGCCTGCCGCTCTTCGAGTCCCTGGAGATCCTGGGCCGCGAGAAGACCCTGGCCCGCATCGACGCGGCCCTGGCCAAGCTCGCCGCGTAAGGATTCCCGGCCATGCCCCGAGGGGGCGGCCCCGGTTCACCCCGGGGCCGCCCCCTCGCGGCGTTCCGGGGCGGCCGGGAAGCCCCGGAACGCCGGGCGGCACCGGAGGCCGGCGATCCGCCCCGGCGGAGCCCTCCCGCGTCCGGTGCGGGGCCGCTAGCCTGGCCGCATGGTCATCCGAGCCGTGCTCTGGGACATCGACGACACGATCTTCGACTACACCCGGGCCGACCACGTCGGCCTGCGCAGTCAGCTCGAACAGGAGGGCCTGCCCGACGGATACGCCACCGTCGAGCAGGCCCTCCTGGCCTGGCGGACGATCACCGAGGCGCAGTGGGCGCGGTTCGCCGCCGGGGAGGTCGGCTTCCACGAGCAGCGCCGGGACCGGGTCAGGGAGTTCGTCTCGCGGCCGCTGACGGACCCGGAGGCCGACGAGTGGTTCGCCCGGCACGCGAGCCACTACGAGGCCGCCTGGGAGCTCTTCCCGGACGTGCTGCCCGTGCTGGACCTGCTGGCCGACGGGTACCGGCACGCGGTGCTCTCGAACTCCAGCATCCTCAACCAGGACCACAAGCTGCGCGTGCTCGGCGTGCGGGACCGCTTCGAGGCCGTGGTGTGCGCCGTGGAGCTCGGCATCTCCAAGCCCGAGGCCGGCGCCTTCCACGCCGCCTGCGAGCAGCTGTGCCTCGAACCGGGGGAGGTCGCGTACGTCGGCGACGAGCCGGACATCGACGCCGCCGGGGCGGTCGCCGCCGGGCTGCGGGGCATCTGGCTGGACCGGAAGGGGCGGGGCGGACGGCCCGAACTCCTCCGTATCGAGCGGCTCGACCAGCTGCCCCGGCTGCTGCTCGCCGATACCCGTTTTGGAGCGCCGGACACCTTCGGGTAATGTTCTTTCTGCGCCGCCCGGGCGGGACGAAAGTCCGAACGGGAGGCGCAGCAGGAACAAAGACCCCGCAAGGGGTTGCGTTCCAGTGGGCTATGGTGTAATTGGCAACACTACGGTTTCTGGTACCGTCATTCTAGGTTCGAGTCCTGGTAGCCCAGCGCAGAAA
>NZ_JBIBUU010000013.1:72158-244988 GCF_043079735.1 Streptomyces sp. NPDC015144
GAAATGCAACAAGTAGTAACAAGCCCCCGTTGTGTAGCGGCCTAGCACGCTGCCCTCTCACGGCAGTAGCGCCGGTTCGAATCCGGTCGGGGGTACAGATCCTTCCCGCGAGATCACCTGGGTCGCACCCACGATCTCGATGCAGGATCGCTAGGGCCCCCGTTGTGTAGCGGCCTAGCACGCTGCCCTCTCACGGCAGTAGCGCCGGTTCGAATCCGGTCGGGGGTACTGGTAACACCATGGGCTATGGTGTAATTGGCAACACTACGGTTTCTGGTACCGTCATTCTAGGTTCGAGTCCTGGTAGCCCAGCGCAGAAATGCAACAAGTAGTAACAAGCCCCCGTTGTGTAGCGGCCTAGCACGCTGCCCTCTCACGGCAGTAGCGCCGGTTCGAATCCGGTCGGGGGTACAACAGAGAAACAGTCAAAGGCCCTTCGCTTCGGCGGAGGGCCTTTCTGCTGCACCGGGCGCCGGGGCGCCCGGCCGGTCAGAGACCGTAGCGCCGGGCCGACTCCTCCTCCTGCGCCATCCTGCGCAGCGCCATCAGCAGCGGCTCGTACAGCACGATCGAGGCGACCGCCGCCTCCACCTGCTCCGCCTCCGTCGGATACGTCTCCATCATGTCCAGGTCCTGGACGGCGACTTGGTGCATCAGGCGGGCGTGCTCGGTGAGGTAATCCACGTCACAGGGGTAGCCGAGGCGGATCAGGGTCGCCACCGAGGACACCAGGGCGCGGTACGCGGGGGAGAGGGTGCCGATCTCCTGCGAGGTGGCCCAGCCGAGCCCCTCCAGCAGCTGCTCCACGGCCTTGCGGGCGGCCACCGTCTCCGGGGCCTCCTCGTCGGCGTCCGGGCCGTTCGGGAGCGCCCAGAGCGCCGCGCCCAGCCTGATCGTCCGGCCCAGGGAGTCGTCGTCGACGTGGGAGAGGACCTCGCGCGCCGTGGCCACCGGGAGGCGCCCCACCTGGATCAGGGCCCGTACGAGGCGCAGCCGGCGCAGATGGCTCTCGTCGTACTCGGCCTGCGTGGCGGTGATCCGGAGGCCGGGGTGCACCAGGCCCTCCCGCAGGTAGTACTTGATCGTCGCGGTGCTGACCCCGCTCCGTTCGCTCAGTTCCGAGAGCCGCATGTGCCGTGCCTTCCCTTGCGCCATCCCTTGGGCAGTGGCACTATCCAATCATTGGATAGCGTCACTCTCCAACGAAGCAGGGGGCTGATCGTGTTCACGAAACCGATTGCGGGACGGACCACCGCCGCGGCCGAGGGGGAGGTGGTGGTGCTGCTGATCGGGATGCGGATCAACCACTTCCGGGGCGTGCGCCACTGGGTGCCGGTGTTCGCCGCGATGGTGCGCATGCTGCGGGAGTTGGGGCGGAACAAGGAGCGCGGGCTCCTGGGGCACACGTTGCTGACCGGCTCGCCGCGGACGTACTACGTCGTCCAGTACTGGGAGTCGAAGGAGAAGCTGTACGCGTACGCGAGCGCGCCGGACATGTTCCACCGGCGGGCGTGGGCGGCGATGAACCGCAAGGAGCACAAGTCCCGGCAGCACGTGGGGCTCTGGCACGAGACGTACATAGTCCCCGAGGGCGGCTACGAGGCGATCTACGCGGACATGCCCGCGTACGGCCTCGCGCGGGCGACGGGGGTGCTGCCGATCGAGGGGCGGGGGCGCAGGGCCGCGGACCGGCTCGCGCACCGCTCGGGCGCGAAGTAGCAAGAAGGAGCGGGCGCCGGGAAGAAGGCCGCCACGACGCTGGGGCGGCCGGGGAAGGGGAGGGGTGCGGCGGGTCAGCCGTTGCGGCGCAGGGCCTCGCTGAGCCGGGCCGCCGAGTCGATGACCGCCTGGGCGTGCATCCGGCCCGGGTGCCGCGTCAGCCGCTCGATCGGTCCGGAGACCGAGACGGCGGCG
Organism: Streptomyces sp. NPDC015144; assembly: GCF_043079735.1. Classification (NCBI taxonomy): domain Bacteria; kingdom Bacillati; phylum Actinomycetota; class Actinomycetes; order Kitasatosporales; family Streptomycetaceae; genus Streptomyces; species Streptomyces sp. NPDC015144. The sequence continues at coordinate 74,073 of NZ_JBIBUU010000013.1, forward strand.
ACCACCCGGTTGGACGGGCCGCGCACCGGCGCCGAGACGGAGGCCACGCCCGGCTCGCGCTCGCCGATCGACTGGGCCCAGCCGCGGCGCCGTACGCCCGAGAGGGCCGTGGCCGTGAAGCGGGCGCCCTGGAGGCCGCGGTGCAGGCGCTCCGGCTCCTCCCAGGCCATCAGGATCTGGGCCGAGGAGCCGGCCTTCATGGTGAGCGTGGAGCCGACCGGCACCGTGTCCCGCAGACCGGACAGCCGCTCCGCCGCCGCCACGCAGATGCGCATGTCACCCTGTCTGCGGTAGAGCTGCGCGCTCTCGCCGGTGATGTCGCGGAGGTGGGTGAGCACCGGGCCCGCCGTGGCCAGCAGGCGGTCCTCGCCCGCCGCCGCCGCGAGCTCCGCCAGCCTGGGGCCGAGGATGAACCGGCCCTGCATGTCCCTGGCCACCATCCGGTGGTGTTCCAGCGCCACCGCCAGCCGGTGGGCCGTGGGCCGGGCCAGCCCCGTCGCCGCGACCAGCCCGGCGAGAGTGGCCGGACCGGACTCCAGGGCGCTCAATACCAGAGCTGCCTTGTCGAGAACGCCTACGCCGCTAGAGTTGTCCATACGACGATACTCCCGTCTCACTCTGTGAAACGCAAGTTCAATTATCGGCGGAAGTTGCGAACCTGGGGAAGCGGCCGCACAACGGCCCGCAGCCGTCGCCCCGCCCGGGGGGCCGGACGGTGGCGCACCGAATCTCTAGTTGAGCCGGCGAAGACGCCGGCCGGAGGGAAAGCGATGGGTAGGACACTCGCGGAGAAGGTCTGGGACGACCATGTCGTCCGGCGCGCCGAAGGCGAGCCCGATCTCCTCTTCATCGATCTGCACCTGCTGCACGAGGTGACCAGCCCCCAGGCCTTCGACGGCCTCCGGCAGGCCGGACGGCCGGTGCGGCGCCTCGACCTCACCATCGCCACCGAGGACCACAACACCCCGACCATCGACATCGACAAGCCGATCGCCGACCCGGTCTCCCGCGCCCAGTTGGAGACCCTGCGCAAGAACTGCGCGGAGTTCGGCGTGCGGCTGCACCCGCTGGGCGACGTCGAGCAGGGCGTCGTGCACGTGGTCGGCCCGCAGCTGGGGCTGACCCAGCCCGGCACCACCGTCGTCTGCGGCGACTCCCACACGTCCACGCACGGCGCCTTCGGCGCGCTGGCGTTCGGCATCGGCACCAGCCAGGTCGAGCACGTGCTGGCCACCCAGACGCTGCCGCTGGCCCGCCCGAAGACCATGGCGATCACCGTCGACGGCGAGCTGCCCGACGGCGTCTCGGCCAAGGACCTGATCCTCGCGGTCATCGCCCGGATCGGCACCGGCGGCGGCCAGGGCTACATCCTGGAGTACCGGGGCGCGGCCATCGAGAAGCTCTCGATGGAGGCCCGGATGACCGTCTGCAACATGTCGATCGAGGCCGGCGCCCGCGCGGGCATGATCGCCCCGGACGAGACCACCTTCGCCTACCTGAAGGACCGGGACCACGCCCCGCGGGGCGAGGACTGGGACGCCGCCGTCGCGTACTGGAAGACGCTGCGCACCGACGACGACGCGGTCTTCGACGCCGAGGTCGTCATCGACGCCGCGGAGCTGGCCCCGTTCGTCACCTGGGGCACCAACCCCGGCCAGGGCGCCCCGCTGTCGGCCAACGTCCCCGACCCCGCTTCGTACGAGGACGCCTCGGAGCGCACCGCCGCCGAAAAGGCCCTGGAGTACATGGGGTTGACCGCCGGGCAGCCGCTGCGCGAGATCGCCGTGGACACCGTCTTCGTAGGCTCCTGCACCAACGGCCGGATCGAGGACCTGCGCAACGCGGCCGCCGTCGTGGAGGGCCGCAAAGTCGCCGACGGGGTACGGATGCTGGTCGTCCCGGGCTCCGTCCGGGTCGCCCTCCAGGCCGTCGAGGAGGGCCTGGACAAGGTCTTCACCGCCGCGGGCGCCGAATGGCGGCACGCCGGCTGCTCGATGTGCCTCGGCATGAACCCGGACCAGCTGGCCCCCGGCGAGCGCTCCGCCTCCACCTCGAACCGCAACTTCGAGGGCCGGCAGGGCAAGGGCGGCCGCACCCACCTGGTCTCCCCGCAGGTGGCCGCCGCCACCGCCGTGCTGGGCCACCTGGCCTCGCCCGCCGACCTGTCCGACGTCCGCACCCCCGCCGGAGTCTGAGAACCATGGAAGCTTTCACCACGCACACCGGCCGGGCCGTCCCGCTGCGCCGCAGCAACGTCGACACCGACCAGATCATCCCCGCCCACTGGCTGAAAAAGGTCACCCGGGACGGCTTCGAGGACGGACTCTTCGAGGCCTGGCGCAAGGACCCGGACTTCGTCCTCAACCGCCCCGAGCGGGCGGGTGCCACGGTCCTGGTCGCCGGGCCCGACTTCGGCACCGGCTCGTCCCGCGAGCACGCCGTGTGGGCGCTGCAGAACTACGGCTTCAAGGCCGTGATCTCCTCCCGGTTCGCCGACATCTTCCGTGGCAACTCGCTGAAGAACGGGCTGCTGACCGTGGTCCTGGACCAGTCGGTGGTGGACGCGCTCTGGGAGCTGACCGAGGCCGACCCCACGGCCGGGATCACCGTCGACCTGGAGGCCCGCCAGGTCCGCGCGGAGGGCGTCACCGTCGACTTCGAGCTCGACGAGAACTCCCGCTGGCGGCTGCTGAACGGCCTGGACGACATCAGCCTCACCCTTCAGAACGAAGCGGACATCGCGGCTTACGAGGCGGCCAGGCCGACCTTCAAACCGCGTACAATTCAAGCCTGAGCAGCACGTTTCCCGGACTGCGCCCCCTGCCATCTGGTAGGGGGCGCAGTCGCTTGTTGAGACCCTGTCGGGCGACAACTCGCCCCAGATGGCACAATCGGTGCATGGGACGCGACAGCCAACTCAAGCTTTACGGCCAAGTCGCCGACCGATTGAAGGAAGCGCACACAGTCGTGCGTGAACTGCAAGTCCCGGAGGGCGTACGGATGGCGCTCTCCCGGAAGCTGTTGGCCATCACGGCCGCGGCTAAGCACGATCTCCCGGGCGCGGCAAGGCGTCTGGACCGGTTGATGAAGGACCTCGATGAGGGCCGATTCCCCGAAGGTGACTGACTCTGCGGAACTGCGCAGCAGTCGACTTCGTTGCGGCACTAGGGTGATTAGCCCGTTTCGTGTTTGATTTGCGGTATATATCTGCCTAACGTGCGAAAACGCTTGAACACATTCGTTCTGGCAATGTCTCCGAAGGGGAAGACGTGAACAAGGCGCAGCTCGTAGAAGCGATTGCCGACAAGCTCGGAGGCCGTCAGCAGGCCGCCGACGCCGTCGACGCGGTGCTCGACGCGATGGTCCGTGCGGTTGTCGCGGGTGACCGGGTCTCGGTCACCGGCTTCGGCTCGTTCGAGAAGGTCGACCGCCCGGCCCGCTACGCCCGTAACCCGCAGACGGGTGAGCGCGTGCGGGTCAAGAAGACCTCGGTGCCCCGCTTCCGTGCGGGTCAGGGCTTCAAGGACCTGGTGAGCGGCTCGAAGAAGCTCCCCAAGAACGACGTGGCCGTCAAGAAGGCGCCCAAGGGCAGCCTCTCGGGCGGTTCTTCCACGCGTACGACCGCCAAGGCCGCGGCCAAGAAGGCCACCGCCAAGAAGGCCACGGCGAAGAAGGCGACGGCGAAGAAGGCCACCACCGCGGCGAAGACCACGGCGGCGAAGAAGACCACCGCCAAGAAGACCACGGCCGCCGCCGCGAAGAAGGCCACGGCGAAGAAGACCACCGCTGCCGCGGCGAAGAAGGCCACGACCGCGAAGAAGGCCGTCGCCGCCAAGACCGCCCCCGCCAAGAAGGCGACGGCGAAGAAGGCGCCCGCGAAGAAGACCACCGCGCGCAAGACCACGGCGAAGAAGGCCACCGCGCGCAAGAAGTGAGGCCGAGCAGCGCACGGTCTTTCTCACACGCGCCGGGCCGGGTTCCCTTCGGGGAGCCCGGCCCGCGGGCCGTTACGGGGGTGCGGGGCGCACGGGCCGCAGGGCCCCGGTCTCCGAAAGCCGCGGTGTGCCCGGAAGTCCGCGCTCAGAAGGTCTGCAGCGTCACCAGGGTGATCCGCAGGGCCGCGCCCTCGCCGGTGCCCTCGATGCGCACCCGCTGCCCCGGACGCAGCAGCCTCAGCCCGCCGGCGTCGAAGGCGCGGGCGTCGAAGTCCACCGGCGTGCCGTCGTCGAGCAGCACGCTGCCGCAACGGGTCTCGGGGTCGTAGGTGTACGAGGTGGCCTGCATGGGCGCCAGCCTAACGGTCCGGAGCGGCGGCCGCCGCGGACCGGTGCTCCGCCGTGTACGCCCCGACCCCCAGGGCCGTCGCGGCCCGCAGATCGTCGCCGGTGTCCACGTCCTGGCGCACCGAATCGATGCCCGGCAGGTCGATTTCCACCGCCCCGGAGCCCAGATGGCGGGCGCGTGACGGGCCGCCGAAAGCCGGGCGCAATTCCACCCCGGGGGCGGCCGAAAGAAATGTTGTCCCGATTCCTGCCGCATCGGTCACAAATGCGCGGGGGAATTTCGCGGAAAAATCGAGGACCCGGGCCAATTCATCGGCGCGCAGCGCGGGCAGGTCCGCGTTGAGTGCGGCGACCGCGGCCCGGGGCCGGCCGGCCCGTACGGTCCGCTCGCCGTGCGCGAGCGCGGCGTTGAGCCCGCGGCCGGGGGCGTCGGGGGCGACCCGGGCCCCGAGCGCGGTGAGCGCGGTCCCGGCCCGGGGATCGTCCGTGACCACCACCACATCCAGCACCGCCGGGCAGGACAGCGCGGCGGCCACGGTGTCCCGGGCGAAGGCGAGGGCGAGTCGGGGGCGCAGCACCGGTCCGACCGCGGCGGCCAGCCTGCTCTTGGCCAGGGCCAGGGGCTTCAACGGGACGACCAGGGACCAGGACCCGGTCGGGTCGGTGTTCGTGGCGATCTCCCCCTCGGTGGGCTTCGCCGCCTATTCTCGCCTGCCGACGCGGGAACGCGGAGGAGCGGGGAGTCGGTCCGCACCCGGGGAGGCGGTCCGGAAAGCGGGGCGTACGGTGTTCTCGACAGAGCAGGGGCCTGGGGCGAGACTTGACCCTCGGTAGCCAGGCAGAGATCAAGTTCTTGGAAGTCCCTAGAGGAAGGTGTCCGAGTGTCCCGCCGCAGAATCGGCTTCTGGTACCGCCTGGCGGCGGTCATCGCAAAACCGCCGCTGGTGGTTCTGTTCAAGCGTGACTGGCGGGGGACGGAACACATTCCGGCCGACGGCGGATTCATCACCGCGGTCAACCACAACTCCTATCTGGACCCGCTTTCCTACGGCCACTTCCAGTACAACACCGGCCGGGTGCCACGGCTCCTCGCCAAGGCCGGACTTTTCAAGACCCCCTTTGTCGGAATGATGCTGCGCGGCACCGGACAGATCCCGGTGTACCGCGAGTCGACCAACGCCCTGGACGCCTTCCGGGCGGCCGTCGACGCCATCGAGCGCGGCGAGTGCGTCGCCTTCTACCCCGAGGGCACGCTCACCCGCGACCCCGACATGTGGCCGATGGCCGGCAAGACCGGCGCCGCCCGCGTCGCGCTGATGACGAAGGTCCCGGTCATCCCCGTCGCGCAGTGGGGCGCCAACCTGGCCATGCCCCCGTACGCCAAGGAGCACAAGCTCCGGCTCTTCCCCCGCAAGACCCTTCAGGTGCAGGCCGGACCGCCCGTGGACCTCTCCCGGTTCTACGACGAGGAGCCCACGCCCGAGGTCCTGCGCGAGGCGACCGAGGTCATCATGGCCGCGATCACCGAGCAACTGGAGATCGTGCGGGGCGAGAAGGCCCCCGAGCACCCCTACGACCACCGCAAGGCCCGTGCGGAGCAGCGGCGCAAGGCCGAAGGAGAGGGACGCAAGTGACGCAGCCCGTGAAGGCCGCCGTCTTCGGAACCGGTTCCTGGGGTACCGCCTTCGGCATGGTCCTCGCCGACGCCGGCTGCGAGGTCACCCTCTGGGGCCGCCGCGCCGAGCTCGCCGAGGCCGTCAACACGACCCGGACCAACCCGGACTACCTGCCGGGGATCGAGCTCCCGGCCTCGGTCCGGGCCACCACGGACGCCGTCGAGGCGCTGGACGGCGCCGACTTCGTCGTGTTCGTGGTGCCCTCGCAGACGCTGCGCGCCAACCTCGCCGAGTGGTCCCGGCACATCGCCCCCGACACCGTGCTCGTCTCCATGATGAAGGGCGTCGAACTCGGCACCGCGAAGCGGATGAGCGAGGTCATCGAGGAGGTCGCCGGGATCCCCGCGGACCGGATCGCCGTCATCACCGGCCCCAACCTCGCCCGGGAGGTCGCCGAACGCCGCCCCGCGGCCGCCGTCGTCGCCTGCCCGGACGAGGCCGTCGCCCGACGCCTCCAGGCCGCCTGCCACACCTCCTACTTCCGCCCGTACACCAACACCGACGTGGTCGGCTGCGAACTCGGCGGCGCGGTGAAGAACGTGATCGGTCTCGCGGTCGGCATCGCCGACGGCATGGGCCTCGGCGACAACGCCAAGGGCTCGCTGATCACCCGGGGCCTCGCCGAGACGACCCGGCTCGGCCTCGCCATGGGCGCCGACCCGCTGACCTTCTCCGGACTCGCGGGCCTGGGCGACCTGGTGGCCACCTGCTCCTCCCCGCTCTCGCGCAACCACACCTTCGGCACCAACCTGGGCAAGGGCATGACGCTCCAGGAGACCATCGCCGTCACCAAGCAGACCGCCGAGGGCGTCAAGTCCTGCCAGTCGGTGCTCGATCTGGCCCGGCGGCACGGCGTCGACATGCCGATCACCGAGACGGTCGTCGGCATCGTCCACGAGGGCAAACCCCCGATGGTCGCGCTGGCCGAGCTGATGTCGCGCAGCGCCAAGCCCGAGCGGCGCTGAGCCGTCCGGCCCCGGAACGGGCCGGACACGACCGGAGCGGTGAACGTCCGGGGCCACCGCTCCGGGCCGACCCGGCGACGCTGACGCGCGAGGTACCAGCAGGTACGCTCAACCCGATATGAGCAGCGAGAACCTCCCCCAGAGCCCGGAGCGGCAGCTCCGCAAGCCGCGCGTGGCCGTCGTGTTCGGCGGCCGCAGTTCCGAACACGGCATCTCCGTCGTCACGGCCGGCGCCGTCCTGAACGCCATCGACCGGACCAAGTACGACGTCCTGCCGATCGGTATCACGGCCGACGGACGCTGGGCGCTCACCGCCGACGAGCCCGAACGCATGGCCATCACGGACCGGACGATGCCGGACGTGGCCCAGCTCGCCGACTCCGCCGAGGGGGTCGTGGCGCTCTCCGCCGACCCCCGCAGCCGCGAGGTGACGTACACCGAGCCCGGCTCCGTCCCCAAGGCGCTCGGCGAGGTCGACGTCGTCTTCCCCGTACTGCACGGCCCGTACGGGGAGGACGGCACGCTCCAGGGCCTGCTCGAACTCTCCGGTGTGCCCTACGTCGGCGCCGGCGTGCTCGCCTCGGCCGTCGGCCAGGACAAGGAGTACATGAAGCGGGTCTTCACCTCCTTCGGACTGCCGGTCGGCCCCTATCTGGTGGTCCGGCCCCGCGAGTGGGAGAACGACCCCTCCGGTGCCCGCAGGCGCATCATGGACTTCGCCGGTGAGCACGGCTGGCCGCTCTTCGTGAAGCCCGCGCGGGCCGGTTCGTCGATCGGCATCACCAAGGTCGACGACCCGGCCGGGCTCGACGAGGCGATCGAGGAGGCCCGCCGCCACGACCCCAAGTTCCTGATCGAGTCGCTGCTGCGGGGCCGCGAGATCGAGTGCGGGGTGCTGGAGTTCGAGGACGGGCCGCGCGCCAGCGTGCCCGCCGAGATCCCGCCGGTGACCTCGCACGAGTTCTACGACTTCGAGGCCAAGTACATCGACTCGGCCCCCGGCCTCGTGCCCGCCCCGCTCACCGAGGAGCAGACCGCCGAGGTCCAGCGGCTCGCGATCGAAGCCTTCGAGGCCACCTCCTGCGAGGGGCTGGTCCGGGCCGACTTCTTCCTCACCGAGGACGGCACGTTCGTGATCAATGAGGTCAACACCCTGCCCGGCTTCACCCCGATCTCCATGTACCCGCGGATGTGGCAGGAGAGCGGCGTGAGCTACCAGGAGCTGGTGGACCGGCTGATCCAGGCCGCGCTGCGCCGCCCGACCGGCCTGCGCTGACCTTCCCGGGGCGGGGTCCGGCGCTGTTGCGGCGCCGGACCCTGCCCTACAGCCCGGGAACCGTCCTGCTGATGGGCGCGCCGAACGCGGCCAGCGGGCTCGCGTCGTGCGCGTACGCCGCCGAGAGCGTCACCTCCACGTACGCCTTGCGGTACGTCGTCGTGAACCGCGGGCCACCGTCCTTCGACCGCTCCAGCAGCCAGTTGACGCCGTTCGCCTCGGTGCCCTTCGCCATGGGGTCGTCCATCTTCGCGGGCCGGGGGACGCCGCAGCGCAGTACGATCTCCCCGTCCCCCCATTCGGCGGTCAGTTCGGACTTCGGTCCGGCGTCACCGCGGTCGAGTCCGGCAACGGTCCTCGGCAGCTCCTCGTGGAGTGCGCGGCAGTACGCCGCGGCCTGCGCGGAGGGTGTGGGAACCGTGATCGACCCCGCGGCGTCCGTCGAGGAACAGCCCGCCGCGGCCAGCAGCGAAGCGGCCACGGCCAGGCCGGGGAGCACGGGACGGCGGAGGAACCGGCGCGATGAGGTCACCGGCCCAGCGTAGACGGGGACTACAGATGGACGACCGGGCAGGTCAGGGTTCGGGTGATGCCCTCCACCTGCTGGACCTTGGCGACCACCATGCGGCCCAGCTCGTCGACCGTGTCGGCCTTGGCGCGGACGATCACGTCGTAGGGGCCGGTGACGTCCTCTGCCTGCATCACTCCCGGAACTCGGGAGATGGTCTCGGCGACGGTCGACGCCTTGCCCACCTCGGTCTGAATAAGGATGTACGCCTGTACCACGGAACCTCCAGGGCGGCCACGAGGATCATGCGGGGGAAGAAAGGGACGCCACGTTATCGCGTCACCGCGTGCCACGGGGAGACCTGGGATGCGTTGACGTCCACCGCGTGGCGCGTACCGCACACAGGTTGACGTGTCTTCCGACACTACCGACAGCAGGGACGGCCCGCGACCGCTGGCACGGCGGTCCGGAAGGGGCACGGGGATGACCAGGGCGGGCGGAGCGGACCGCTCCCGGCGGCGGCCGGCCGCGCCCCGGCACCCCGGCCGCCGAAGCAGCCGGACGAGGGTCCGGCGCTACAGATGAGAGGTGAGACTCGGTGAAGGGAACCGTGGGCGAGTTGGGGGAGTTCGGGCTCATCAGGGAGCTCACGTCCCGGCTCACCACCACTCCGGCGGTACGGCTCGGCCCCGGCGACGACGCCGCGGTCGTGACCGCTCCCGACCGCAGGGTCGTGGCCAGTACGGACATCCTGTTGGAGGGGCGGCACTTCCGCCGCGACTGGTCGACCGCGTACGACGTCGGCCGCAAGGCCGCCGCCCAGAACCTCGCCGACATCGCCGCCATGGGCGCGGTGCCCACCGCGCTGCTGCTCGGCCTGGTCGTCCCGGCCGAACTCCCGGTCACCTGGGCCGGGGAGTTGATGGACGGCATCCGCGACGAGTGCCAGGTCGCGGGCGCGGCCGTGGTCGGCGGGGACGTGGTGCGGGGAGACACGATCACCGTCTCGATCACCGCGTTGGGCGACCTGCGCAACCACGAACCGGTCACCCGGGCCGGCGCCCAGCCCGGCGACGTCGTCGCCGTCACCGGCTGGCTCGGCTGGTCCGCCGCCGGGTACGCCGTCCTCTCCCGGGGCTTCCGCTCGCCGCGCGCCTTCGTCGAGGCCCACCGCCGCCCCGAACCGCCCTACCACGCGGGCCCCGCGGCCGCCGGGCTCGGCGCCACCGCCATGACGGACGTGAGCGACGGGCTCGTCGCCGACCTCGGGCACATCGCCGAGGCCAGCAAGGTCCGGATCGACCTGAGGGCCGGGCTCATCGACATCCCCTCCCAGATGTCCGACATCGGGCAGGCCGTCGGCGTCGACCCGCTCCAGTGGGTACTGACTGGCGGCGAGGACCACGCGATCGTCGCCACCTTCCCGCCGGACGTGAAGCTGCCCGCCCGCTGGAAGGTGATCGGCGAGGTCCTCAACCCCTCCGCGCTGCCGCAGGTCACGGTCGACGGGGCACCGTGGACGAGCAAGGGCTGGGACCACTTCGGGGACATCGAGGACGCCCAGTAGATTGCGGCGTATGCCGATACCCGCACCCGCCGCCGCACCCGCCCGAGTACTCACCGTCGCCGGATCGGACTCCGGCGGCGGTGCGGGCATCCAGGCCGACCTGAAGACCATGCTGGCCCACGGGGTGCACGGGATGAGCGTGCTCACCGCCGTCACCGCCCAGAACTCGCTGGGGGTCCAGGGCGCCTGGGAACTGCCGGCCGAGGCGGTCCGCGCCCAGTACCGCAGCGTGGTCGACGACATCGGGGTGCAGGCGGTCAAGACCGGGATGCTCTCCTCGGCCCTCCTGGTGGAGACGGTGGCCGAACTGCTCGCCGGTACCGCCGCCCCGGCCGTCGTCGACCCGGTCGGCGTCTCCAAGCACGGCGACCCACTGCTCGCCGCCGAGGCCCTCGACTCCGTACGGACGAAACTCCTGCCGGTCGCCACCGTCGCCACCCCGAACCTGGACGAGGTGACCCAGCTCACCGGGGTCCGGGTGGCGGACGGGCCCGGGATGCTCCGGGCCGCCGCCGCCCTGCTGGAGTTCGGCCCGCGCTGGGTCGTCGTCAAGGGCGGGCACCTCCCCGGCGACCCCGTGGACCTGCTCACCGACGGCACCGAGGAGCACTGGCTGCCCGCCCCCCGGCACGACAACCGCCACACCCACGGCACCGGCTGCACCCTCGCCTCCGCGATCGCCTGCGGACTGGCCCTGGGACAGGACGTGCCCACGGCGGTACGGGGAGCGAAGGATTACGTCACCGGGGCCATCGCGGCGGGCTTCCCGCTCGGCGCCGGGATCGGCCCGGTCGACCACGGCTGGAGCACCCGCCAGGGCTCCTGAGCACAGCAAAAAGCCGGTCCACCGAGGTGGACCGGCTTTTCGGGCAACCGGAAGGCTGCGCTACGACGGGAACGTCAGCGCGCGACCTTGCCGGCCTTGATGCACGAGGTGCAGACGTTGAGCCGCTTCGGCGTCCGACCGACCACGGCACGCACGCGCTGGATGTTGGGGTTCCAGCGACGGGACGTACGGCGGTGCGAGTGCGAAATGTTGTTGCCGAAGCCCGGCCCCTTGCCGCAGACGTCGCAGTTGGCAGCCACGGGTCACTCCAAAGACTTCAGATGCACTTACAGTGAAATCCGGCGCGCCGGAATCAGGTGACTGAAGTGGCGGTACCGGAGGGATGGCCCGATTTTCATCGGGCAACCGAAGCAGCATACAACGGCCGCTTCGGTAGAACGAAACTACCACGGGTTCCACCCCGACCGTCCCGACCCCTGTCCCCGCCCCGCCCCGGACCCGGGGCTACGCTGCCATCCAGCCGGCCGCCCACGGCCGCACCAGAGGAGGACCGACAGGTGCCGCAGACCGCCGACGACATGGACGCCGTCGCGGTGCGTACCTGGTGCTCCCTGGCGCTGGAGGCGCTGGGCCGGGAGCGCGCGGCGATCGACGCGATCAACGTGTACCCGGTCGCCGACGGCGACACGGGCACCAACCTCTACCTCACCGTGGAATCCGCCGCCGGGGCCGTCGAAGCGGTCTTCGCCGCCCACGAGACCGGCGCCACCGCCCCCGACACCGCCGACGCGGTACGGGCCATGGCCCACGGCGCCCTGATCGGCGCCCGCGGCAACTCCGGCACGATCCTCGCCCAACTGCTGCGCGGGATGGCCGGCGAACTGGCCCTCGGCCATGACGCCGACCACCTGCGGCGGGCCCTCGCGGTCGCCGCCGCGGCGGCCCGGCAGGCCGTCGCCCACCCCGTCGAGGGCACCGTCCTGACGGTGGCCGCCGCGGCCGCCGACGCCGCCGCCCGCACCGGGGACGCCGCCCGGCCCGCCGAGGTCGCCCGTGCCGCGTACGACGGGGCGCGCACCGCCCTGGAGGCCACCCCCGGACAGCTCGCCGCCCTCGGCCGGGCCGGTGTCGTGGACGCCGGGGGGCGCGGGCTGGTGGCGGTGCTCGGGGCGCTCGTCGAGGCGGTCGGCGGGCGGGTCCCGGCGGCGGCGGCGGAACCGGTCCGCCGGGTCCCCGCGGTGCCGGAGCCGGGCGACTGCGCTGCGGCGGACGGGCCCGCCTTCGAGGTGATCTACCTGCTGGAGGCGTCGGACGAGGCGGTGGACCGGCTGCGGGACCGGCTCGACGGCCTCGGCGACTCGCTCGTGGTGGTGGGCGGCGACGGACTGTGGAACGTCCATGTGCACGTCGACGACGCGGGCGCGGCCGTGGAGGCCGGGGTCGAGGCGGGACGCCCGTACCGCATCCGGATCACCCACTTCGGCGCGGACCGGACCCAGCCCCACGCCGAGCCCGCGCAGCGCGCCGTCGTCGCGGTCGTCCCCGGCGAGGGGCTCCGCGGGCTGTGCGAGGAGGCCGGGGCCACGACCGTGCTGGCCCGCCCCGGCGAGCCCCCGGCCAGCGGTGAACTGGTCGACGCGATCCGCCGGGCGCACGCCCGCGAGGTGGTCCTGCTGCCCAACGACGCCGAGTTGCGCCACACCGCCGCCGCGGCCGCCGAGCAGGCCCGTACGGAGGGGATCCGGGTCGCCCTCGTCCCCACCCGGGCCGCCGTCCAGGGCATCGCGGCGCTCGCCGTCCACGAACCGGGCCGCAGCTTCGACGAGGACGTGGTGGCGATGACCGCCGCCGCCGGAGCCACCCGCTACGCCGAACTCGCCGTCGCCGAACGGCAGTCCTGGACCATGGCGGGCATCTGCCAGGCCGGCGACGTACTCGGCCTGATCGACGGCGACGTCGCCGTCATCGGCGAGGACGTGGTCCGGACCGCCCGCGCCGTACTGGACCGGATGCTGGCGGCCGGCGGCGAACTGGTCACCCTGGTGCTGGGCGAGGACGCCCCCGCCGGCCTCGCGGAGGCGCTGGAGGAGCACGTGCGCGAGGGCTACCTGGCGGTCGACACGATGGTCTACCCGGGCGGCCACCGGAGCGCTCCGCTCCTCATCGGGGTCGAGTAGGGCCGGCGGGCGGTACGGGATTCCCGGGCCGCGGCGGTGCCCGCCGGACGATTGTCGGTGCCGTGGTGTGCAATGGACGGCGTGTCTGCGTTCGACGAACCTCTCAAGAAGCTGCTCGGCGGCGCCACCGCCAAGGTGATGGCCGAACACCTCGACCTGCACACGGTCGGTGATCTGCTCCACCACTACCCGCGGCGGTACGAGGAGCGCGGCCGGCTCACGGCCCTGTCCGACCTCCCGCTGGACGAGCACGTGACGGTGGTCGCGCAGGTCGCCGACGCCCGCGTCCTGACGTTCAACGGCGGCCGCGGCAGACGCCTCGAAGTCACCCTCACCGACGGCCACGGCCGCCTCCAGCTGGTCTTCTTCGGCCATGGCGTCCACAAGCCGCACAAGGAGCTGCTGCCGGGCAGGCGGGCGATGTTCGCGGGCAAGGTCTCCGTCTTCAACCGGAAGATGCAGCTGGCCCACCCCACGTACCAGCTGCTGGACGCGGAAGGGGCCGAGGGCGCCGGGGACAGCGAGGCGGTGGACGCCTTCGCCGGGCGGCTGCTGCCGATCTACCCCGCCTGCAAGCAGATCGACTCGTGGCGGATCGCCAAGGCGGTCGACACGGTGCTGCCGCGTGCCGGGGAGGCCGTCGACCCGCTGCCGCCGGGGCTGCGCGAGGGCCGGGGCCTCACCGCCCTGCCCGAGGCGCTCCAGAAGGTCCACCGCCCGCGGACCAAGGCGGACATCGCCGAGGCCCGGGACCGGCTCAAGTGGGACGAGGCATTCGTCCTCCAGGTCGCGCTGGCCCGCCGCAGATACGCCGACACACAGCTCCCGGCGGCGCCCCGCAGGCCCGTCCCGGGCGGGCTGCTCGACGCCTTCGACGCCAGGCTGCCCTTCACCCTGACCGAGGGGCAGCGGAAGGTCTCCGCCGAGATCTTCGACGACCTGGCCACCGACCACCCGATGCACCGGCTCCTCCAGGGCGAGGTCGGCTCCGGCAAGACCATGGTCGCCCTGCGCGCCATGCTCGGCGTCGTCGACGCGGGCGGCCAGGCCGCCATGCTGGCCCCCACCGAGGTGCTCGCCCAGCAGCACCACCGGTCCGTCACGGAGATGATGGGCGACCTGGCCGAGGGCGGGCTCCTCGGCGGCAGCGAGCAGGGCACGAAGGTGGTGCTGCTCACCGGCTCGATGGGCGCCGCCGCCCGCCGCCAGGCCCTGCTCGACCTGGTCACCGGCGAGGCCGGCATCGTGATCGGCACCCACGCCCTGATCGAGGACAAGGTCAAGTTCCACGACCTGGGCCTGGTCGTCGTCGACGAGCAGCACCGCTTCGGCGTGGAGCAGCGCGACGCCCTGCGCTCCAAGGGCAAGCAGCCGCCGCACCTGCTGGTCATGACCGCCACCCCCATCCCCCGTACGGTCGCCATGACCGTCTTCGGCGACCTGGAGACCTCCGTCCTGGACCAGCTCCCGGCCGGCCGCTCGCCGATCGCCAGCCACGTGGTCCCCGCCAAGGACAAGCCGCACTTCCTCACCCGCGCCTGGGACCGGGTGCGCGAGGAGGTCGAGGGCGGCCACCAGGCGTACGTGGTCTGCCCCCGCATCGGCGACGACGCCGAGGACGAGGCGGCGGGGAAGAGGGCGAAGAAGAAGACCGCCGAGGACGAGGGCGAGAAGCGTCCGCCGCTGGCCGTGCTGGAGATCGCCGAGCAGCTCGCCAAGGGCCCGCTGGCCGGACTCCGCGTCGAGGTACTGCACGGCAGGATGAACCCGGAGGACAAGGACGACGTCATGCGCCGCTTCGCCGCGGGCGAGGTCGACGTCCTGGTCGCCACCACCGTCATCGAGGTCGGCGTCAACGTCCCCAACGCCACCGCCATGGTGATCATGGACGCCGACCGGTTCGGCGTCTCCCAGCTGCACCAGCTGCGCGGCCGGGTCGGGCGGGGCTCGGCCCCCGGGCTCTGCCTGCTGGTCAGCGAGGCCCACGAGGCGTCCCCGGCCCGCGCCCGGCTCTCCGCCGTCGCCGCCACCCTCGACGGCTTCGAGCTCTCCCGGATCGACCTCGAACAGCGCCGCGAGGGCGACGTCCTCGGTCAGGCCCAGTCCGGGGTCCGCTCCTCGCTGCGGATGCTCGCCGTCATCGACGACGAGGAGGTCATCGCCGCCGCCCGCGAGGAGGCGGTCGCGATCGTCGCCGCCGACCCGGAACTGTCCGGTCTGCCCGAGCTGCGGACCGCGCTGGACGCCCTGCTGGACAAGGGGCGCGAGCAGTACCTCGACAAGGGGTGAGGCCCCGAGGCACCCGGGTGCGCGGGCCCGACCGGCCGCCACGCCATATCGTGGGGGCACGGCGCCGCGGCACCCCGCGGGCCGCCCACGACCCGAGGACCAGACACCCATGACCCGCGTGATCGCCGGCACGGCCGGCGGACGCCGCCTGGCCGTGCCGCCCGGCACCGGCACCCGTCCCACCTCCGACCGGGCGCGCGAGGGCCTCTTCTCCACCTGGGAGGCGCTGCTCGGCACCCTGGAGGGCATCCGGATCGCCGATCTGTACGCGGGCTCCGGCGCCGTCGGCCTGGAGGCGCTCTCCCGGGGCGCGGTCCACGCCCTGCTCGTCGAGGCAGACGCCAGGGCCGTGAGGACCGTCCGCGACAACGTCCGCACCCTCGGCCTCCCCGGCGCCGAGGTCCGCACCGGCAAAGCGGAGCAGATCGTGACGGGCCCGGCACCGGCCGAGCCGTACGACGTGGTCTTCCTGGACCCGCCGTACGCCGTCACCGACGACGATCTTGCCGAGATACTGCTCACACTCCGTGCTCAGGGCTGGCTCACCAGCGACGCGCTCGTCACCGTGGAACGCAGCACCAGAGGCGGGGAATTCGGCTGGCCCGAGGGGTTCGAACCCCTGCGGGCCCGTCGATACGGCGAGGGCACGCTTTGGTACGGTCGCGCCGCCTCTACGTGCGAAGACGCACGATGACCGGACCGGAGAGGGAGGGAATCACATTGCGCCGCGCCGTCTGTCCGGGGTCCTTCGACCCCATCACCAACGGGCACCTCGACATCATCGGCCGTGCCTCGAAGCTGTACGACGTCGTACATGTCGCGGTGATGATCAACCAGTCCAAGCAGGGGCTGTTCACCGTCGAGGAACGGATCGACCTGATCGAGCAGGCCACCGCCGAGTTCGGCAACGTCCGGGTCGAGTCCTTCCACGGCCTCCTGGTCGACTTCTGCAAGCAGCGCGACATCCCGGCGATCGTGAAGGGCCTGCGGGCCGTCAGCGACTTCGACTACGAACTCCAGATGGCCCAGATGAACAACGGCCTGTCCGGCGTCGAGACGCTCTTCGTGCCGACCAACCCCACCTACAGCTTCCTGTCGTCCTCCCTGGTCAAGGAGGTCGCCACCTGGGGCGGCGACGTCTCGCACCTGCTCCCGCCGGTGGTCCAGGAGGCCCTCGCCGAGCGCCTCGCCGGGAACCGGTGAACTGACGGTCCGTCAGCAGGTGTCGGACGGGCGCCGGCTGGCCGTACAGTCGGTCCCGTCCGTCTCCAATCGGCTGTAGAGAGTGGCGAGCACACGGTGGACGTGCAGAAGAAGCTCGACGAGATCGTCGAAGTCGTCGGGAGCGCCCGGTCGATGCCCATGTCGGCTTCGTGCGTGGTCAACCGCGCCGACCTCCTGGCGATGCTCGAAGAGGTGCGCGAGGCCCTGCCCGGCTCGCTCGCCCACGCCCAGGAGCTCATCGGCGGCCAGGAGCAGCTGGCCGAGCGGGCCCGCCAGGAGGCCGAGCGGATCATCGAGTCCGCCCGCGCCGAGCGCACCTCGCTGATCGCCGGCACCGAGATCGCCCGGCAGTCCCAGAGCGAGGCCGACCGGATCCTGGAGGAGGCCCGCCGGGAGGCCGCCGAGGTCAAGGCCGAGGCCGACGAGTACGTCGACAGCAAGCTCGCCAACTTCGAGGTCGTCCTCACCAAGACCATCGGCTCCGTCGACCGGGGCCGCGAGAAGCTCCTCGGCCGCGGCACCCCCTTCGACGAGCAGGGCTACGAGGACCCGGACTTCGCCGAGGCCCCCGAGCGCTCCACCGACCCGGCCACGCTCCAGCGCCGGGCCGACGAGTACGTCGACACCAAGCTCGGCGCCTTCGAGGCGGTGCTGGCCAAGACCCTGGAGGCGGTCGGCCGGGGCCGGCAGAAGCTGCACGGCCGGATCCCCACCGACGATCTGGGCGCGCACGTGGCCGCCCAGGACGCGGCGGGCGGCCGGCCGCGCATGAGCGACGAGGACCACTGGGCCGGGCTCGCCGAGCTCGCCACCCCGGAGCCCGCGCCGGTGCACCAGCAGCCCCCGCAGCAGTTCCCCGCCCAGGCCCAGCCGACCTACGCGGAAAGCTCCCAGCCCACCTACGCGGAGAGCTACGGCTACCAGGAGCAGCAGCCCCAGCAGGACGCCTACGGCTACCCGCAGCAGCCGGACCCGTACGCCGCCTACCAGCAGCAGGGCTACGACCAGGGCCAGGGCCAGGGCCAGGCCCAGATGCCGGCCGCCCAGGGCTACGACGGCTGGCAGCAGCCCGTACAGCCCCAGCAGGGCCTTCCCGAGCAGCCCGGGAGCGCCCTCGACGAGACCAGCCTCTTCGACACCAGCATGATCGATCTGGACCAGCTCCGCCGCTACGAACAGGGGCGCTGACCGGACGGGCCCGCGGGGGCGGACGGCCCGGATTGGGAGCTGGGCGGCGCGTCCAGTATCCTGGCTCTTCGGTCGCGTGTATGTCCGCGATCCCGGCTGCCCGCCTTCGGCTCCGAAGCCGGTCGGCCCTCCCCACGATGTGCGCTGCACATAATCGCGAAAGCAGGAACAGCCCTGAACGGCCACCTCGACCACCGAAACCCCCTCGTGTTCGACACGCACGAGCTGGGGCGGCGTCCCGGTGCCCTCCAGCGGCTCTCCCGCACGGTGGACGCACCCGGTCCGCCCGCGGTCCTCGGCATCGACGGGGTCATCGGCGTGCCCGAGGGCGCGCCCGTGGAGCTGGACCTCCGCCTCGAATCGGTCATGGAAGGGGTGCTTGTCACAGGCACCGCCCGTGCGTCCGCCGAGGGGGAGTGCGTAAGGTGTCTGGAGCCGCTGCGCCTTGAGGTCGTGGCGGACTTCCAGGAGATGTTCTCGTACCCTGACGCCGATGACCGTGGCCGCCCGAAGGCGGAACCGGCCGACGACGCCGAGGACGACGAGGACAGGCTCTTCGTCGAGGACGGCTTGTTCGACCTCGAACCAGTGCTGCGTGACGCGGTGGTGCTCGCACTGCCGATGCAGCCGGTGTGCCGGGAGTCCTGTGCCGGTCTGTGCTCCGAGTGCGGAGTCAGGCTGGACGAGAACCCCGGTCATCACCACGACGCCGTCGACATCCGTTGGGCGGCATTGCAAGGACTCGCCGACACCGTTCAGGACGGCGAGAAGGACAACATGGGCGGCGCCGAAGCGGGCGTCGACGAGAAGCAGGAGAAGTAGCCGTGGCTGTTCCGAAGCGGAAGATGTCGCGCAGCAACACGCGCCACCGCCGGTCGCAGTGGAAGGCTGCGGTCCCCACCCTGGTTTCGTGCGAGCGTTGCCAGGAGCCGAAGCTGCAGCACATCGCGTGCCCCAGCTGCGGCACGTACAACAAGCGCCAGGTCCTCGAAGTCTGAGCGGCTGGTGAGAGGCCCGATGTCTGAGTTGTCCCACGCCAAGAAGAAGGCAGACAACGTCAACACAGCCTCGTCCCACACGCTTCTGGAAGGGCGGCTCGGGTATCGACTCGAGACCGCCCTTCTGGTGCGTGCGCTGACCCATCGCTCGTACGCGTACGAGAACGGCGGTCTGCCCACCAACGAGCGGCTCGAATTCCTCGGGGACTCGGTGCTCGGCCTGGTGGTCACGGACACGCTGTACCGCACCCACCCCGACCTGCCCGAAGGCCAGCTGGCCAAGTTGCGGGCCGCGGTGGTCAACTCGCGTGCGCTTGCGGAAGTGGGCCGCGGCCTCGAACTCGGCTCCTTCATCCGGCTCGGCCGGGGCGAAGAGGGCACGGGTGGCCGGGACAAGGCGTCCATCCTCGCCGACACCCTTGAAGCGGTGATCGGCGCGGTCTATCTCGACCAGGGCCTCAGCGCGGCCTCGGAGCTGGTCCACCGGCTCTTCGACCCGCTGATCGACAGGTCCTCCAACCTCGGTGCCGGCCTGGACTGGAAGACCAGTCTCCAGGAGCTCACCGCCGGCGAGAGTCTCGGCGTCCCCGAGTACGTCGTCACGGAGACCGGCCCGGACCACGAGAAGACCTTTACTGCTGCTGCTCGCGTCGGTGGTGTCTCGTACGGCACCGGCACCGGCCGTAGCAAGAAGGAAGCGGAGCAGCAGGCGGCGGAGTCCGCCTGGCGCGGGATCAGCGCAGCCGCGGAGGAGCGGGCGGCAGCGGCGAAGGCCGCCGCCGACGGGGGCGCCACCGACGCCCCCGCTGACCCGCCGTCCACGGACGCGGCTCCCGCCTGAGGCGAGGCAACCCCCGGTGCCCGGTGCACCGGGGGTTTTGTCCTGCCTGAACCGGATCCCTGAACCGGATCCCTGAGTCGGATCAGCCCCCACCCCTCTTTCCCAGGAGCGTCACCGTGCCCGAGCTGCCCGAGGTCGAAGTCGTACGGCGTGGTCTGGAGCGCTGGACCGCCGGCCGCACCGTCGCCGGGGCCGAGGTGCTGCACCCGCGCGCGGTCCGCCGCCATCCGGGCGGCGGGGCGGACTTCGCGGCCCGGCTCACCGGCGCCCGCTTCGGTACGGCGATGCGGCGCGGCAAGTACCTCTGGATCCCGCTGGACGACGCGGCCGGCTCGCTCCTGGGCCACCTCGGCATGAGCGGCCAGCTGCTCGTGCAGCCCGAGGACGCGCCGGACGAGAAGCACCTGCGGGTCCGGGTCCGGTTCGACGACGCCCTCGGCACCGAGCTCCGCTTCGTCGACCAGCGGACCTTCGGCGGGCTCTCGCTCCACGACAACACCCCCGACGGGCTCCCCGAGGCCATCGCGCACATCGCCCGCGACCCCCTGGACCCGGCCTTCGACGACGCCGCCTTCCACACGGCCCTGCGGCTGCGCCGCACCACGGTCAAGCGGGCCCTGCTCGACCAGTCGCTGATCAGCGGCGTCGGCAACATCTACGCGGACGAGGCGCTCTGGCGCAGCCGGCTGCACTTCGACCGGCCGACCGCGAACCTCACCCGCCCCCGGTCCGCCGAGCTGCTCGGCCATGTCCGCGACGTGATGAACGCCGCACTCGACCAGGGCGGCACCAGCTTCGACAGCCTCTACGTCAATGTGAACGGCGAGTCCGGCTACTTCGACCGCTCCCTCGACGCCTACGGCCGGGAGGACGAACCCTGCCGCCGCTGCGGGACCCCGATCCGGCGCGTCGCCTTCATGAACCGGTCGTCCCACTTCTGCCCGAAGTGCCAGCGCCCGCGGTGAGGCCACCGGGGGCGGTCCTCAGTTGAGGATCTCGCCCCTTTCGTCCGCGCGGATCGCGGCGAGCCGGTCCCGCCAGGTCCGGAGCGCCTCGGGGGTCAGCCGCGTCCAGTCGCCGACCTCGGCGACGATCCGGAGCGGGTCCCTGCTGCGGTAGGAGCGGGTGGGGTTGCCGGGGAACTTCTTGTCGGTGACGTTGGGGTCGTTCTCGAACTCCCCGGTCGGCTCGACGAGGTAGACGCGGGGCTCGCCGTCACCGGCGGCGAGCTCGGCCGCGAGACCGGCACCGTCGCGGAGCGCCGTGAAGTAGACGTGGTTCATGACGACGTCCGGCCGGTAGTTGGAGCGGAAGCCCGAGGTCAGGAAGTCCCCGGTACGCAGGTCGGCCTTCGTGCCGTGGAAGAACGGCCCCGTGTCCAGTATGTCGCCCATCGCGACAGGCTACCGACCCGGGCCGGGGCGCGCGGGGAGTTCCGGGCGGCCCTGCCCGGCTCCGCGTCAGAAGCCGAATTCCTGGGTCCACCAGGGGCCGCCGGAGCCGTGGTGGACACCGAGGCCGAAGGTCTTGTAGTCGCAGTTCAGGATGTTGGCGCGGTGGCCCGGGCTGTCCATCCAGGCGGCCATCACGGCCCGCGCGTCCGCCTGGCCGCGGGCTATGTTCTCGGCGGCCAGGCCCTGGACACCGGCCTTCGAGGCGCGGTCCCAGGGGGAGCGGCCCTCCGGGTCGGTGTGGTCGAAGAAGCCGCGGGCGGCCATGTCCTCGCTGTAGTCCTGCGCCAGCGAGGTGAGCGGGGAGCTGGCGGTCAGCGGGGAGCAGCCGACCTTCGCGCGCTCCTGGTTCACCAGGGCGAGTACGGCGGCTTGCGCGTCGGTGACGGCGGAGCCC
Source organism: Streptomyces sp. NPDC015144 (assembly GCF_043079735.1). Taxonomy (NCBI): domain Bacteria; kingdom Bacillati; phylum Actinomycetota; class Actinomycetes; order Kitasatosporales; family Streptomycetaceae; genus Streptomyces; species Streptomyces sp. NPDC015144. The sequence goes on from NZ_JBIBUU010000013.1 coordinate 95,700, forward strand.
CGGGCGGCGGCGGTGGTCCTCGGCGCGGCGGGAGCCTTGGTGGCGGCCGGGGCGGTGCTGCGGGCGGCGGTCCTGGACGGAGTCGGCTTCGCGGCCGGGGCGGACGGCTTCTTCCGTTCGGCGGCGGGCGGCTTCGAGGCGGACGGGGCGGCGGTGGGCGATCCGGCCGCGGACGGGCTCCGGTGCGGGCCACCGGCCCGGCCCGTGCCCCGGTCGGCGGCGGTGGCGCCCCGGCCGGCCTCGGCCTGTCCGTCGGGGGAGCTGTCGGCGCGCACCCGGTCGGCGGCGCCGCCGCCGATCGTGAGGGTGTCGCCGCCGGGTATCAGCCCCGTGGTCATCGCCACGGCCCCCACCGCGAGCGCCGCGGAGACACCGACCATTCCGGTGCGGACGGCCGAGCCGGACCGCTTCCCGCGGTGCCCGACCGGCCTTCGGGCCGCACCCGGGGCCTCCTGGTCGTCGGTGGCCGGAGTGACGGCGGAGCGACGATGGCGTCCCATCTGCTGAGCCCTTCTGACGGTCCGGACGTCATTCCGACGCCACCGGTCTTAACCCGTTCGGGTGAGTCTATTGGGTGGGGACTGTACGCCATGGCCATACGGAGGGATGTGCTCCGGGCGCGGTCGGCCGGTTAGCGTTCGGGCATGGACGAAGACGTACGGCTGACCGCCTGGGTGCGCGGCCGGGTGCAACGGGTCGGATTCCGCTGGTTCACCAGGGAGAACGCGCTGGAGATCGGTGGTCTCACCGGCTTCGCGCTCAATCTCGACGACGGCCGGGTGCAGGTCGTCGCCGAAGGGCGGCGGGAGAGCTGCGAGCGGCTGCTGGACTGGCTGCGCTCGGCCGACACACCCGGACGTGTGGACGGGGTCACTGAGATATGGGACACGCCGCGCGGAGGTTACGAGGGCTTCGCCATCCGCTGAGCCCGGCCCGCCCGGGGGCGCGGAGCACCCGATGTTCGGACCGTGTTCGATTGCGGTCGAAGGGTCACCGGGGGGTCCTGCATTCCCGTACACATGAAATGACCTGCGGAATGTCCGGATGGTTGCCAGGAATGAGTGGACGTGCCAGGCTGCCGCAATAGGAATGATCTCCACGCCCCGTCGGGCCCCGCCGGAGAGACGCGCCGCATGATCGTCGGGCCGCGCGCCGCGGGATGCCCCCTCTGTCGGGCGTGATCGTGTTGACCGTCAAACTTTTTGGTGAGACTCTGAAATCCCCGCGCACCTTAGCTGTTTGGCAGAGCTGTTCGGCAGCAGGACAGCAGTGACGACAGAGCACTGCCGAGCACCGCGGGTGCGATTCCCTCACGACCCACACCGCATCGGTCGGTCACTCAGTGTGGAGGACCATCCATCATGGCAAAGGCGCTTCTCGGTTACGTCGGCGGTTCCGACCCGCGACTCCTCGCCGAGATGCGACGGCTCCAACAGCGTGTCCAGGACCTGGAATCCGAGCTCGTACGGATCCAGGACGAGAACGACGCGCTGACCGCCGCCGCACAGCACCAAGAGTCGCTGCTCGACAGCATCGACATCGACGTACCTCAGGCGGAGCCGGCGCTGACCTGACCGATGGGCCCTCGTGGCCGGTCGGGTCCGTATGCGTCAGCCGCCGGGGATCATCACCCGGATCGTCGCCGGAATCACCGTCGGATCATTGAAGATCACTGCTCTTGATCTGTCACTTCCGTGACATGTGTTGATTCGGCCTGCGCAGCTGCACCAGAACCACCGTGCGGAGTACCGCACAAGTTTTACCAAGGGGCGCTTCGGCGTCCCTTTTTCTTTTCCGTCCGCACCGGCGTCCGGCGCCATTTCCGCCCGGACCTGCACGGAACCTGCCCCCCGGCGTACCCCTTCCCTTAACGTCTGATGTGCCCTGCACCTTCATGGGTGAAACCGAGAGTGAAAGGTAGAGTCCGGCGGCGTGCACCTCAAGGCCCTGACCCTGCGTGGTTTCAAGTCGTTCGCCTCCGCCACGACGCTCCGGTTCGAACCCGGTATCACCTGTGTCGTCGGCCCCAATGGCTCCGGCAAATCCAATGTGGTGGACGCGCTCTCCTGGGTCATGGGGGAACAGGGGGCCAAATCCCTGCGCGGCGGCAAGATGGAGGACGTCATCTTCGCCGGCACCACCGGGCGCCCGCCGCTCGGCCGGGCCGAGGTGTCGCTGACCATCGACAACTCCGACGGCGCGCTGCCCATCGAGTACGCCGAGGTGACGATCACCCGGATCATGTTCCGCAACGGCGGCAGCGAGTACCAGATCAACGGCGACACCTGCCGCCTCCTGGACATCCAGGAGCTTCTCTCCGACTCCGGCATCGGCCGGGAGATGCACGTCATCGTCGGCCAGGGCCAGCTCGATTCCGTGCTCCACGCCGACCCGGCCGGCCGCCGCGCCTTCATCGAGGAGGCCGCGGGCGTCCTCAAGCACCGCAAGCGCAAGGAGAAGGCGCTGCGGAAGCTGGACGCGATGGGCGCCAACCTCGCCCGCGTCCAGGATCTCACCGATGAGCTGCGACGGCAGCTGAAGCCGCTCGGCAGACAGGCCGCCGTGGCACGCCGGGCCGCCGTCATCCAGGCCGACCTGCGCGACGCCAGACTGCGGCTGCTCGCCGACGACCTGGTCACGCTCCGCACGGCGCTGCGCGACGAGATCGCCGACGAGGCCGCGCTCAAGCAGCGTCGCGAGGCCGCCGAGACGGAGCTGAGAGCGGCGCTCGGCCGTGAGGCGGAGCTGGAGGAGGAGGTGCGGCGCCTCGCCCCCCGGCTCCAGCGGGCCCAGCAGACCTGGTACGAGCTCTCCCAGCTGGCCGAGCGGGTCCGCGGCACGGTCTCGCTGGCCGACGCCCGGGTCACGAGCGCCGCCGCACCCGTCGAGGAGGAGCGGCGCGGCCGCGACCCCGAGGACATGGAGCGGGAGGCCGCCCGGATCCGCGAGCAGGAGGCGGAGCTGACGGCCGCGCTCACCGCCGCCGAGCACGCCCTGGAGGACACCTCGGCCCACCGCGCCGAGCTGGAACGGGAACTGGCGGCCGAGGAGCGCCGCCTCAAGGACGCCGCCCGCGCCATCGCGGACCGCCGCGAGGGGCTCGCCCGGCTGACCGGTCAGGTGAACGCGGCCCGGGGCCGGGCCGCTTCGGCGCAGGCCGAGATCGACCGGCTGGCCGCCGCCCGGGACGAGGCGCGGGAGCGGGCGGTCGCCGCCCAGGAGGAGTACGAGCAGCTGAAGGCCGAGGTGGCCGGGCTGGACGCCGGGGACGAGGAGCTCGGCGAACAGTACGAGACCGCCCGCCAGGAGCTGGCCCGGGCGGAGGCGGAGCTCACCGCGGCCCGGGAGACGGCCACCGCCGAGGAGCGGAGGCGGGCGGCGGTGGCGGCCCGGCACGACGCGCTGGCCCTCGGGCTGCGCCGCAAGGACGGTACGGGCGCGCTGCTCGGGGCGCGGGACCGGCCGGCCGGGCTGCTCGGTCCGGCCGCGGAACTGCTGACCGTGGCGACGGGGTACGAGGTGGCGGTCGCGGCGGCGCTCGGCGCGGCGGCCGACGCGGTCGCGGCGACGGACCCGGCCTCGGCGGCGGAGGCCATCCGGCTGCTGCGCAAGCAGGACGCGGGGCGGGCCGCGCTGCTGCTGGGCGGGGTCCGGACCGGGGCGCCGCGACAGGTGGCCCCGGCCGTCCGCGTGGACGCGGGGCCGCCCGCCGTGGCCGATCTGGTCGGCGGTCCCGCCGAACTGGTGGACGCCGTACGCGTACTGGTGCGGGACATGGTGGTCGTCGCCACCCTGGAGGACGCCGAGGATCTCGTCGAGGCCCGCCCGGAACTGACGGCCGTGACCGCCGAGGGCGACATCCTCTCCGCCCACTTCGCGCACGGCGGCTCCGCCGGTGCGCCCAGCCTCCTCGAAGTGCAGGCGTCGGTCGACGAGGCCGCCGCCCAGTTGGAGGAGCTGGCCGTGCGGTGCGCGGAGTCCGCCGAGGCGCAGCAGGCCGCCGGGGAGCGGCGCCGGGCCGCGGCCGGGCTCGTCGACGAGTTGGGGGAGCGGCGCCGGGCCGCCGAGCGGGAGAAGTCGGGGGTCGCCCAGCAGCTGGGGCGGCTGGCCGGGCAGGCCCGGGGCGCCGCGGGCGAGGCCGAGCGGACGACCGCCTCCGCCGCCCGCGCCCAGGAAGCCCTGGACCGGGCGGTCGAGGAGGCCGAGGAGCTGGCCGAGCGGCTGCTGGTCGCCGAGGAGGTCCCCGTGGCGGACGAGCCGGACACCGCCGTACGGGACCGGCTCGCCGCCGACGGCGCCAACGCCCGCCAGACCGAGATGGAGGCCCGCCTCCAGGCCCGTACCCACGAGGAGCGGGTCAAGGCACTCGCGGGCCGGGCGGACGCCCTCGACCGGGGCGCCCGGGCCGAACGGGAGGCCCGGGCCCGCGCCGAGCGCCGCCGGGCCCGCCGCCGCCACGAGGCCCGGGTGGCCGCCGCGGTGGCCTCCGGCGCCCGCCAGCTCCTCGCCCACGTCGAGGTCTCGGTCGTCCGGGCCGAGCGGGAGCGGGCCGCGGCCGAGGCGGCGAAGGGGGAGCGGGAGCGGGAGCTGGCGGCGGAGCGGGGCCGGGGCCGCGAGCTCAAGAGCGAGCTGGACAGGCTCACCGACTCCGTGCACCGGGGCGAGGTGCTCGGCGCCGAGAAGCGGCTGCGGATCGAGCAGCTGGAGACGAAGGCGCTGGAGGAGCTGGGCGTCGAGCCCGCCGGGCTGACCGCCGAGTACGGTCCCGACCAGCCCGTACCGCCGTCCCCGGTGGCGGAGGGCGAGGAGCTGCCCGAGGACCCGGAGCATCCGCGCAACCGGCCGGTCCCCTTCGTCCGGGCCGAGCAGGAGAAGCGGCTCAAGTCGGCCGAACGGGCGTACCAGCAGCTCGGAAAGGTGAATCCGCTCGCCCTGGAGGAGTTCTCGGCGCTGGAGGAGCGGCACAAGTTCCTCTCCGAGCAGCTGGAGGACCTGAAGAAGACCCGGGCCGATCTGGTCCAGGTCATCAAGGAGGTCGACCAGCGGGTCGAGCAGGTGTTCACGGAGGCGTACCGGGACACCGCCCGGGAGTTCGAGGGCGTCTTCTCGCGGCTCTTCCCGGGCGGCGAGGGCCGGCTCGTCCTGACCGACCCGGAGAACATGCTCGCGACCGGGGTGGACGTCGAGGCGCGGCCGCCCGGCAAGAAGGTCAAGCGGCTCTCGCTGCTCTCCGGCGGGGAGCGCTCGCTGACCGCGGTGGCGCTGCTGGTCTCCATCTTCAAGGCCCGGCCGAGCCCGTTCTACGTGATGGACGAGGTGGAGGCGGCGCTCGACGACACCAACCTCCAGCGGCTGATCCGGATCATGGAGGAGCTCCAGGAGAGCTCGCAGCTCATCGTGATCACGCATCAGAAGCGGACGATGGAGGTCGCCGACGCGCTGTACGGCGTGTCGATGCAGGGCGACGGCGTCTCCAAGGTGATCAGCCAGCGGCTGCGCTGAGCCGGGGCCCGGCGTCCACCGCCCGAGTGGTGGCCGCCGGAAAGATGTGCGCCACTGGGGGATGACCCGTCAGGAGCAGATGTGACCAGTACAGCGCAGGGACCGGCGGCCGGGGCGAGCCAGCCCGACCACCTCGGCCACGTCATCTTCATCACCGCGGCCGCCGCCATGGGCGGCTTCCTGTTCGGCTACGACAGCTCGGTCATCAACGGTGCCGTCGAGGCCATCCGCAGCCGCTACGACATCGGCTCCGCCACCCTCGCCCAGGTCATCGCCATCGCCCTGATCGGCTGTGCGATCGGCGCGGCCACCGCCGGCCGGATCGCCGACCGCATCGGCCGCATCCAGTGCATGCGGATCGCCGCCGGGCTCTTCTCCGTCAGCGCGGTCGGTTCGGCCCTGCCGTTCGCCCTCTGGGACCTGGCGATGTGGCGCATCATCGGAGGCTTCGCCATCGGGATGGCCTCGGTGATCGGCCCCGCGTACATCGCGGAGGTCTCGCCGCCCGCCTACCGGGGCCGGCTCGGCTCCTTCCAGCAGGCGGCGATCGTCATCGGCATCGCCATCTCCCAGCTGGTCAACTACGGCATCCTGCAACTCGCCGACGGCGACCAGCGCGGCCGGATCGGCGGTCTGGAGGCATGGCAGTGGATGCTCGGCGTGATGGTCGTCCCGGCCCTCCTGTACGGGCTGCTCTCCTTCGCGATCCCCGAGTCGCCCCGGTTCCTGATCTCGGTCGGCCGCACGGACCGGGCCCGCAGGATCCTCGCCGAGGTCGAGGGCAGGGGTGTCGACCTCGACGCCCGGGTGGCCGAGATCGAGACCGCCATGCACCGCGAGCACAAGTCCACCTTCCGGGACCTGCTCGGCGGCCGCTTCGGCTTCCTGCCGATCGTCTGGATCGGCATCGGCCTCTCGGTCTTCCAGCAACTCGTCGGCATCAACGTGGCGTTCTACTACTCGGCGACGCTCTGGCAGTCCGTCGGCATCGACCCGACCGAGTCCTTCTTCTACTCGTTCACCACGTCCATCATCAACATCATCGGTACCGTCATCGCGATGGTGCTGGTCGACCGGGTGGGCCGCAAACCGCTCGCCCTCGCGGGCTCCACCGGCATGGCCGTCGCCCTCGCCTTCGAGGCGTGGGCCTTCTCCTCGAAGCTGGTCGACGGCAAACTGCCCAGCCCGCAGGGGGCGGTCGCGCTCGTCGCGGCCCATGTCTTCGTGCTCTTCTTCGCCCTGTCGTGGGGCGTCGTCGTCTGGGTCTTCCTCGGCGAGATGTTCCCGAACCGGATCCGTGCCGCCGCGCTCGGTGTCGCCGCCTCCGCCCAGTGGCTCGCCAACTGGGCGATCACCGCGAGCTTCCCGAGCCTGTCCGAGTGGAACCTCTCGGCCACGTACATCATCTACGCCTGCTTCGCCACGCTCTCCATCCCCTTCGTGCTCCTCTTCGTCAGGGAGACCAAGGGCAAGGCGCTGGAGGAGATGGGCTGAGCGCCGCGCGGGCCCCTCAGTGTCCGAGCGCCGTGCAGAACAGCCGCAGGCTGCGCCACCCCTCCTCGACCGGCATCCCGCCGCACAGCGGATGCAGCACCAGGCTGTCCAGCTCGCCGGCCGCCGCCGAGCACTCCTCGGGGGTCAGGACCCGGTAGACCCCCTCGGCCCGCAGCTCCGCCACCGTCGTCGCCGCCGAACGCACCGCCGAGCGGATGTCCTTGGACTGCCAGGAGGCGTACGTGCGCGCCTCGTGCAGGAAGTGCTCGCCGTACACGGCCCAGGTCCGGTCCGGATCCTCGGAGACGTGCAGCAGCGGCGTCTCGGCGGACGGCATCATGCAGAAGCCGTCCGTCCCGAACGCGGCGCGCCGCTCGTGGTAGTACGCCTCCAGCTCCGGCAGGTGCGCGCTCGGGAAGAACGGCAGCCCGAGCCGGGCCGCCCGCCGTGCCGCCGCCCGCGAACTGCCGCCCACCAGCAGCAAGGGGTGCGGCTGGGTGTACGGGCGCGGCGTGACCCGCACGGTCCGCCCCCGGTACGGGAACGGCTCGCCGGTCCACGCCTGGAGCAGCGTCTCCAGCAGCTCGTCCTGGAGCCGGCCGCGACGGCCCCACTCGACGCCCGCCTGCTCGTACTCCTCGGGCCGGTAGCCGATCCCGGCCACCGTCACCAGCCGGCCGGCGCTCAGCAGATCCAGTACGGCGATGTCCTCGGCCAGCCGCAGCGGATCGTGCAGCGGGCCGATGATCGCCGAGACCGTGACCGCTATCCGGGAGGTGGCGCCGAAGACGGCGCCCGCGAAGGCGAAGGGGGAGGGCAGCCAGGAGTTGGTGGTGCCGTGGTGCTCCTCGGTCTGCACGGTGTCGACGCCGTGCCCGTCGGCGTACGCGGCCATCTCCAGCGCGGCGCGGTAGCGGGCCGAGAGCGGCTCGGGGGCGGCGTCGGGATCGACGAGATTGAACCGGACCACTGTGAAGGCCATGAGACGTGTCCCCATCGTCGGCGGGCGCGGCGAACGGGACAGTAGCTGACAGAGCGTCAGATGTGTAGAGGTGCGTCCTCGGTCCTTCCGCCGTCGGCCCGGGGCTGACCGGCGGGGCGCGGCAGTACGGCGTACAGGGTGGCGGAGACCGTGATCGCGGCCGCCCAGCCCAGCCCCAGGCGCCCGGCCCAGGTGGTGGCGAGCGGGCCGCTGAACCACTGCACCCGGGTGAGCAGCAGCCCCGCCACCAGGCCGGCGGACCAGGCGGCCACGGCCGGTACGGCGAAGCCCCGGGTGTACCAGTAGGCGCTGGACGGGGTGGTGTCCAGGAGCGCCGCCGGGTCGTACACCCGGCCCCGCAGCAGGTCCACGGCGAAGACGCCGATCCAGGCGGAGAACGTCACGGCGAGCAGCGTCAGGAAGGAGACGAACGCGTCCAGGAAACCGGCCGCCGTGAACATCAGCCAGCCCCCCAGACCCAGGCTGATCAGGGCGTTCATCCCGACCGCCCGGGCGCGCGGGACCCGGAACCCCAGCGTCTGCGCGGTGAACCCGGCCGAGTAGAGCGACATCGCGTTGATCAGCACCATTCCGGCCATGACGAACAGCAGATACGGCACCGCGAGCCACCCCGGCAGCAGCGGCCCGATGAACGCGACCGGATCGCGGGCGGCGGCCAGCCCCGGTTCGGCGACCGCCATCACCGCCCCCATCGCCACCATCGGCAGATAGACGAGGGCGGCACCGGCCACGGTCGCCCCGGTCATCGCCCAGCCGGACGCCGTACGCGGCAGGTAGCGGGCGAAGTCCGGGCTCGACGGGGCCCAGCTGATCCCGCCCGCCGCCAGCGTGCCGACCCCCGCGACCACCATCGCCGCCGGACCGGCCGGCCGGGCGAGCACGGCGTGCCAGTCCGTCGTACCGGCCAGATGGACCAGCACGAGCACGCTGACGCCACCGAAGAGATACGCCGACCAGGTGCAGCACACCCGCAGCGCCCCCATGCCCAGCCCCGACACCAGCCAGCTGCACCCCACGAAGACGAGCAGGACCACCAGGGTGGTGCGCCGGCCGGCCGGGACGCCGAGGAGCCGGTCCAGCACCGCCAGCGCCGCGTAGCTGCCGGTGACCGCGTTCACCGTCTCCCAGCCCCAGCGGGCCACCCAGGTCAGCGCACCGGGCAGCAGATTGCCGCGCTGCCCGAAGACGGCCCGGGAGAGCGCCATGCCCGGAGCCCCGCCCCGGCTGCCCGCGACCGAGACCAGGCCGACCAGCCCGAAACCGAGCACCGAGGCCAGCGCCGCGACCGCCAGCACCTGCCAGAGGTTCAGCCGGTCGAGGACGACGAGCCCCGCGCCGATGGTGAGGAGGAGCACGGTCAGATTCGCGCCGACCCAGGTGGGGAAGAGGGACCGGGCCCGGCCGGTGCGCTCGCCGTCGGGGACGGGTTCCAGGCCACGGGTCTCCACGGGCAGGATCGTACCTTTCAGCCCAAAGAGTGCATAACGATCAGGTGGGTGTCCGGGCGATCCTTCGGGACGGTCCCGCCGGTCGGACGTGACTGATACTGGGTGGGTTATGGAATTCGTCATCCTTGCTGTAGTCATCGCCCTGGTCGCGGTCGGCGTGATCAGCGGGCTCGTGGTCAGCGGCCGCAAGAAGAAGCAGCTGCCCCCGGCGCCGTCGAGCACGCCGACCATCACACCTCCCGCCGAGCCCCATGTCGGCGAGGAGGCCGAAACGCCGCGCGAGGAACCGCGCCGCACCATCGAGGAGGTCGGTCCGCCGGAGGCCGCGGCCCCCGTCGAGGAGGCCCCCGAGGCCGTCGAGCCGGAGGCGCCCGCCGCCCCGGCCATCGAGGTGCCCGAGCCCACCGCCGGCCGGCTGGTACGGCTGCGCGCCCGGCTCGCCCGCTCGCAGAACTCCCTCGGCAAGGGGCTGCTCACGCTCCTGTCCCGGGACAACCTCGACGAGGACACCTGGGAGGAGATCGAGGACACCCTCCTCACCGCCGACGTCGGCGTCGCCCCCACCCAGGAGCTGGTGGAGCGGCTCCGCGAGCGCGTCCGGGTGCTCGGCACCCGCACCCCCGAAGGGCTGCGCGCGCTGCTGCGCGAGGAGCTCCTCACCCTGCTCGGCACCGACTTCGACCGCCAGGTCAAGACGGAGAGCGGTCTCGACACCCCCGGCGTCGTGATGGTCGTCGGCGTCAACGGCACCGGCAAGACCACCACCACCGGCAAGCTGGCCCGGGTGCTCGTCGCCGACGGCCGCAGCGTCGTGCTCGGCGCGGCCGACACCTTCCGCGCCGCCGCCGCCGACCAGCTCCAGACCTGGGGCGAGCGCGTCGGCGCCCGCACCGTACGCGGCCCCGAGGGCGGCGACCCCGCCTCGATCGCCTTCGACGCGGTCAAGGAGGGCATCGCCGAGGGGGCCGACGTGGTCCTCATCGACACCGCCGGGCGGCTGCACACCAAGACCGGCCTCATGGACGAGCTCGGCAAGGTCAAGCGAGTGGTCGAGAAGCACGGTCCGCTCGACGAGATCCTGCTCGTCCTCGACGCCACGACCGGGCAGAACGGCCTGGTGCAGGCCCGGGTCTTCGCCGAGGTCGTGGACATCACCGGCATCGTGCTCACCAAGCTGGACGGCACCGCCAAGGGCGGCATCGTCGTCGCCGTCCAGCGCGAGCTGGGCGTGCCGGTCAAGCTGGTCGGTCTCGGCGAGGGCCCGGACGACCTGGCCCCCTTCGAGCCGGAGGCGTTCGTCGACGCCCTGATCGGCGACTGACCCGTCCTCACCCGCCCGAGGGACACGTCCGGGAGCCCGACCGCACGGCAGCACCGCGGTCGGGCTCCCGGCGTCGAGGGGACCGGCCCGGTGGCCCCGGGTCAGCCGCAGAGGGGGGCGCGGTGGCAGCTGTACGCCAGGGTGCCGAGCAGCAGCCGGGCCTGCGGCGGGGCGGCCGCCGTGTCCAGCACCGGGGGGCGCAGCCAGCGGACCGGGCCCAGGCCGCCCTCGTCGGAGGGCGGTGCCGTGATGTGGCAGCCGGGCCCGAGCGCCTTCAGGTCCAGCCCCGCGTCGTCCCAGCCCATCCGGTACAGCAGCTGCGGGAGCTCGGCGGCGGCCCCGGGGGCCACGAAGAACCGCGCCCGCCCGGCCGGGGTCACCGCGACCGGGCCGAGCGGCAGCCCCATCCGCTCCATCCGCACCAGCGCCCGGCGGCCGGCCGCCTCCGCGACGTCCAGCACGTCGAACGTACGGCCCACCGGCAGCAGCATGGTGGCGCCCGGCACCCGGGCCCACGCACGGGCCGCCGCGTCGAGCGTGGTGCCCGCGGGGATCTCGGGGGCGCGGTCCAGCGGATGGGCACCGGGGGAGGGGCAGGCGGCCTCGCCGCAGGAGCAGCGGCCCGCCGCGGCCCGCGCCCCCGGAACGACCGCCCAGCCCCACAGCCCGGTGTACTCGGCCAGTGCCGTGCACTCGGCGGCACGGCCGCGACGCCGTGAGCCGGTGCGGATCTCGCGGATGCCGCCGATCGTGAAGCCCATACCCCCTCCAACGGGTCCGACTCGCCGGTGGTTACGACGGCCACGGCACGGCCGGGGCGCCGTGCGGCCCCGCCGTCGTCGTCGGTCCGGAGTGCGCCCGGTGGCATCGGGGAGCGCGCGATTCCACCCGCGCCCCGGTCCGCATCACCGCGCCCCCTGGTGATCGTGTGCGTCAAGTGAATCGCGCCCGATGCGGGTGGTGTTCATTCGAAGGGGTGGCGAATGGTGGCGATTCCGTAATCCCTCTCGCCCAGGGGGTGATCGTAGGATTACCGTCGGTACACGAACCATGGAAGTATGTGCGCCCACGGGTATGCCGGAGGCAAGTCGACTACTCGTTCGCTGGCGCATTCTCTCCGTAGCGGCGCCATCGGCTCAGGACATTCTGGTAGTGGTTCGCGCGACAGGTATCCAGCGGGATGGGGGCGTTCCAGTGAGTGGCAGCGGCGCAGGCGTTTCGAGTGCCGGAAAGCGCCCCAACGCACAACTGAGCTCGTGGTTCGTGCGCAGCGGCTGGTCCAAGGGGGAGCTGGCCCGCCAGGTGAACCGCCGGGCGCGCCAGATGGGCGCCCACCACATCAGCACCGACACCTCCCGGGTACGGCGCTGGCTCGACGGCGAGAACCCGCGCGAGCCGATTCCACGCATCCTCTCCGAGCTCTTCTCGGAACGCTTCGGTTCCGTGGTCGCCGTCGAGGACCTGGGCCTGCGCTCCGCGCACCAGTCACCCTCGGTCGCCGGGGTCGACCTGCCCTGGGCGGGCCCGCAGACCGTCGCCCTGCTCAGCGAGTTCTCCCGCAGCGACCTGATGCTCGCCCGGCGCGGATTCCTGGGCTCCTCGCTCGCCCTGGCCGCCGGGCCCGCGCTGATCGAGCCGATGCAGCGCTGGCTGGTGCCCGTCCCCGCCTCCGCCCGGACCGCCCCGGAGCCCGCGGCCCCGTCCCACCGCCCGTCCCGGCTCTCCGGCCCCGAGCTCGACCTGCTGGAGTCCACCACCGCGATGTTCCGCCAGTGGGACGCGCAGTGCGGTGGCGGGCTGCGCCGCAAGGCCGTCGTCGGACAGCTCCACGAGGTCACCGACCTGCTCCAGGAGCCGCAGCCGGAGGCCACCGCCAAGCGGCTCTTCCGGTGCGCCGCCGAGCTGGCCGAGCTGGCCGGCTGGATGAGCTACGACGTGGGGCTCCAGCCCACCGCCCAGAAGTACTTCGTGCTCGCTCTGCACGCCGCCAAGGAGGCCGGTGACAAGCCGCTGGGCTCGTACATCCTCTCCAGCATGAGCCGCCAGATGATCCACCTCGGGCGCCCCGACGACGCCCTGGAGCTGATCCATCTCGCGCAGTACGGCGGCCGGGACTGCGCCACCCCGCGCACCCAGGCCATGCTGTATGCGATGGAGGCCCGCGCGTACGCCAACATGGGCCAGCCCAGCAAGTGCCGCCGGGCCGTCCGGATGGCCGAGGACACCTTCCTCGACGTCGGGCTCGACGGCGAGCCCGAGCCCGACTGGATCCGCTTCTTCTCCGAGGCCGAGCTCAACGGCGAGAACTCCCACTCCTACCGCGACCTCGCCTACGTGGCGGGCCGCAGCCCCACGTACGCCTCGCTCGCCGAGCCCCTGATGGAGAAGGCCGTCCAGCTCTTCGAGGAGGACGACGAACACCAGCGGTCGTACGCGCTCAACCTGATCGGCCTCGCCACCGTCCACCTCCTCAAGCGCGAGCCGGAGCAGTCCACCGTCCTGGCCGAGCGGGCCCTGAAGGTCGCCCGGAAGGTCCGCTCCGAGCGGGTCAACACCCGCCTCCGCAAGACCGTCGACACCGCCGCCCGCGACTTCGGGGACATCCCCGAGGTCGCCCGGCTCACCGACCTGCTCACCGAACAGCTGCCGGAGACCGCGGAAGCGGTCTAGCCACTCCGAGCGGCGCCCCGACCCCGGCCACGCCGGCCACCCCGTACCGACCGACTTCGGCTCCCCCCATTGCCAGGTCAGCGGGTGGCCGACGTGGCCGGTCCGCGTCCGCGTACCCCTCGGTGCCCCCGTCAACTCCCGGTTCATGACGGCGTAACACGCCGGACCTCTTCGTCACCGCCGCGAAACACCGTGCGGCATCGGTGGAAACCGCGCTGGGCGAATCTCGTGGCCACAACCGGCCCGCACCCTTCCCCAGTGGTCCCGCACGTGGTGCCGCTCCCCACCGCCCGCACGCGGCCGCTTCGACGACGAGGAGACGCCGATGCCCCCAGGCATCACGACGCTTGCCGCAGACACCCCGACGCTGTCTGCCGCCAACACCGGGTTCATGCTGATCTGCTCCGCCCTGGTGATGCTCATGACCCCCGCCCTGGCCTTCTTCTACGGCGGCATGGTCCGGGTCAAGAGCACCCTCAACATGCTGATGATGAGCTTCATCAGCCTCGGGATCGTCACGGTCCTGTGGGTGCTCTACGGATTCGGCCTCGCCTTCGGCACCGACGTCGGCTCCGTCGTCGGCTGGAGCTCCGACTACCTCGGACTCAGCGGCATCGGCGTCACCCAGCTCTGGGACGGCTACACCATCCCGGTCTACGTCTTCGCCGTCTTCCAGCTGATGTTCGCCGTACTCACCCCGGCCCTGATCAGCGGCGCCCTCGCCGACCGGGTGAAGTTCACCGCCTGGGCCCTGTTCATCACCCTCTGGGCCACCGTCGTCTACTTCCCCGTCGCCCACTGGGTCTGGGGCACGGGCGGCTGGCTGTACGAGATGGGGGTCATCGACTTCGCGGGCGGCACGGCCGTCCACATCAACGCCGGGGCCGCGGCGCTCGGCGTGATCCTGGTCATCGGCAAGCGGGTCGGCTTCAAGAAGGACCCGATGCGCCCGCACAGCCTGCCGCTCGTCATGCTCGGCGCCGGACTGCTCTGGTTCGGCTGGTTCGGCTTCAACGCCGGGTCCTGGCTCGGCAACGACGACGGCGTCGGAGCGGTGATGTTCGTCAACACCCAGGTCGCCACCGGTGCCGCGATGCTCGCCTGGCTCGGTTACGAGAAGCTCCGCCACGGTTCCTTCACCACCCTCGGCGCGGCCTCCGGCGCGGTCGCCGGACTCGTCGCGATCACCCCGTCCGGCGGCGCGGTCAGCCCGCTCGGCGCGATCGCGGTCGGAGCGGTCGCCGGGGTGCTCTGCGCCATGGCCGTCGGCCTGAAGTACCGCTTCGGCTACGACGACTCGCTGGACGTGGTCGGCGTCCACCTGGTCGGCGGGATCGTCGGTTCCCTGCTCGTCGGATTCCTCGCCACCGGCGGAGTCCAGTCCGACGCCAAGGGGCTCTTCTACGGCGGCGGCCTCGACCAGCTCGGCAAGCAGACCGTCGGCGTCCTCGCCGTCCTCGCGTACTCCCTGGTCGTCTCGGCGGCCCTGGCCCTCCTGCTGGACCGGACGATCGGCATGCGGGTCACCGAGGACGACGAGGTCTCCGGCATCGACCGGGTCGAACACGCCGAGACCGCCTACGACCACAGCGGAGCGGGCGGCGGCTCCGCCCCGCGCACCACGGCGGACCCCGCCCCCGGCACCCCGGCGGCGGCGAAGACGGAGAAGGTGGACGCATGAGACTCATCACCGCGGTCGTGAAGCCCCACCGGCTCGACGCGATCAAGGAGGCACTCCAGGACTTCGGCGTCCAGGGCCTCACGGTCACCGAAGCGAGCGGATACGGCCGCCAGCGCGGCCACACCGAGGTCTACCGGGGCGCCGAGTACACCGTCGACCTCGTCCCCAAGATCCGCATCGAGGTCCTGGCCGAGGACGCGGACGTCGAACAGCTCATCGACGTCGTCGTCGAGGCCGCCCGCACCGGCAAGATCGGCGACGGCAAGGTCTGGAGCGTGCCGGTGGAGACCGCCGTCCGGGTCCGGACCGGCGAACGCGGCCCGGACGCCCTCTGACCGGGGCCGGCCCGGACCCGTACGGCCCGCGGCGGCCTCCCCCTGGGCCCCGCGGGCCGGACGTCCCGGGCCGGCTTCCTCCGCCGGCCCCCCGGCCCCGTACGGCAACCCCCAGACGAAAGGCAGCCGGGTGACGAGCACCGAACCGACCACCGGACCGGCGGACCCGGAGCCCGGCGGCTACCCGGCGGCCCGGCTGCGCCTCCTCCAGGGCGCCGGACCGGCCGGGCCGCCGCGCCGCGCCGCGCTCGCCGCGCTCACCGACGACTGGCTCACCGCCCTGTTCACCGCCGCCGCCCGCCACACCGGCGTCCACGGCGCCGCCCTCGTCGCCGTCGGCGGCTACGGACGCGGCGAACTCTCCCCGCGCAGCGACCTCGACCTGCTGCTCCTGCACGACGGCAAGGCCGGCCCCGCCGCCGTCGCCGCCCTCGCCGACCACCTCTGGTACCCCGTCTGGGACCTGGGCATCGCCCTCGACCACTCCGTACGCACCCCCGCCGAGGCCCGCCGGGCGGCCGGTGCCGACCTCAGGGTCCAGCTCGGGCTGCTCGACGCCCGGCCCGTCGCCGGGGACGCCGCACTCTGCGCCGCGCTGCGCACCGCCGTCCTCGCCGACTGGCGCGCCCAGGCCCCCGCCCGGCTGCCCGCCCTCGACGCGCTCTGCCGCGAACGCGCCGCACGCCTGGGCGAGCTGCGTTTCCTCCTCGAACCCGACCTCAAGGAGGCCCACGGCGGACTGCGCGACACCACCGCGCTGCGCGCCGTCGCCGCCTCCTGGATCGCCGACGCGCCCCGCGAGGGCCTCGCCGAAGCCCGCCGCGTCCTGCTCGACACCCGCGACGCCCTCCACCTCACCACCGGCCGCGCCACCGACCGGCTCGCCCTCCAGGAACAGGACCAGGTCGCCGCCGCACTCGGCCTGCCCGACGCGGACGCCCTGCTCCGCCGGGTCTACGGGGCCGCCCGCACCGTCGCGTACGCCGCCGACGTCACCTGGCGCGAGGTCGGGCGGGTGCTACGCGCCCGGTCCGCCCGGCCCCGGCTGCGCGCCGTGCTGGGCGGCGGACGCACCACCGCCGAGCCCCGCACCCCGCTCGCCGAGGGCGTCGTCGAGGCCGGCGGCGAGGTGGTCCTCGCCCGCACCGCACGCCCCGAACACGACCCGGTGCTCCCGCTGCGGGCCGCCGCCGCGGCCGCCCGGGCCGGACTGCCGCTCTCCCGGCACGCGGTGCGCAGACTCGCCGCCGCCGGGCGCCCGCTGCCGGTGCCCTGGCCCGCCGAGGCCCGCGAACAGCTCGTCACCCTGCTCGGCGCTGGCGCCGCCACCGTCCAGGTCTGGGAGGCGCTGGAGGCCGAAGGGCTGATCACCCGGTCCCTCCCGGCCTGGGAGCACGTCCACTGCCGGCCCCAGCGCAACCCCGTCCACACCTGGACCGTCGACCGCCACCTCGTCGAGACCGCCGTGCGCGCCTCGGCCCTCACCCGGCGCGTCCACCGCCCCGACCTCCTCCTGATCGCGGCCCTCCTCCACGACATCGGCAAGGGGACGCCCGGCGACCACGCCGTGACCGGCGCGGCCGTCGCCCGGGACACCGCCGTCCGGATCGGCCTCGACCGGCACGACGCGGATCTCGTCGCCACCCTCGTCCGCCACCACCTGCTCCTCGTCGAGACCGCCACCCGGCGCGACCTGGACGACCCGGCGACCGTCCGCCTCGTCGCGGACGCGGTCGGCGGCGTCACCGCGCTGGAGTTGCTGCACGCGCTCACCGAGGCCGACGCCCTCGCCACCGGGCCCGCCGCCTGGTCCGCCTGGCGCGCCGCGCTCGTCGCCGATCTGGTGGAACGCGTCGCCGCCGTACTCGCCGGGCGCGCCCCCGAGGAGCCGGAACCGGCCGCCCCCGGCGCCGAGCAGGAACGCCTCGCCGTCGAGGCCCTGCGTACCGGAGGCCCGGTCCTCGCCCTGCACACCCGTACCGGACCCCCCGGACCGGAGGACGGCCCCGAGCCCGTCGGCGTGGAACTCCACATCGCGCTGCCCGACCGGCCCGGGGTGCTGCCCGCCGCGGCGGGCGTCCTCGCCCTGCACCGCCTCACCGTGCGCTCCGCCGAACTGCGCACCCTGGAACTCCCCGGCGGGCTCGGCGGCTTCGGCGAGGTGCTGCTGCTCGGCTGGCGGGTGGCGGCCGAGTACGGCCCGCTGCCCCGGGCCGACCGGCTCCGCGCCGACCTCGTCCGCGCGCTGGAGGGCACCCTGGACATCACGGCCCGACTCGCCGAACGCGAGGCCGCCACCCGGCCCCGCCGAGGCGCCCAGGCCCCGCCGCCGAGGGTGACCGTCGCGGAGGGCGGCTCCCGGCGGGCGACGGTGATCGAGGTGCGCGCCCAGGACGCCCCGGGCCTGCTGCACCGGATCGGCCGGGCGCTCGAAGGCCATGGGGTACGGGTGCGCAGCGCGCACGTGTCGACGCTGGGCGCCAACGCGGTGGACGCCTTCTACGTCACCGACCCGGACGGGAAGCCGCTGCCCGGGGAGCGGGCGTCGGCGGTGGCCGGCACGGTCGAGGCCGCGCTGCGGGCCTGAGCGGCCGCGCCGCGGAATTCCCGGGCAGGGGTCGTCGTCACGGCCGGGCCGGATACCCTGGGGTACCGAATCCACTTTGCCCCCGACCCTGAGGACCGACGAGCGCCGTGTTCGATACTCTCTCCGACCGCCTTGCCGCGACTTTCAAGAACCTCAGGGGCAAGGGCCGCTTGTCCGAGGCGGACATCGACGCCACGGCTCGCGAGATCCGTATCGCCCTGCTCGAAGCGGACGTCGCGCTTCCGGTCGTCCGTGCCTTCATCGCCAGCGTCAAGGAGCGGGCGCGCGGCGCCGAGGTCTCCCAGGCGCTGAACCCGGCGCAGCAGGTCGTGAAGATCGTCAACGAGGAGCTCGTCGGCATCCTCGGCGGCGAGACCCGGCGGCTGCGGTTCGCCAAGAACCCGCCCACCGTCATCATGCTCGCCGGTCTCCAGGGTGCCGGTAAGACCACCCTCGCCGGAAAGCTCGGCCTCTGGCTGAAGGGCCAGGGCCACTCCCCGCTGCTCGTCGCCTGCGACCTCCAGCGCCCCAACGCCGTCAACCAGCTCAGCGTCGTCGCCGACCGCGCCGGTGTCGCGGTGTACGCCCCCGAGCCGGGCAACGGCGTCGGCGACCCGGTCCAGGTCGCCAAGGACTCGATCGAGCACGCGCGGTCCAAGCAGTACGACGTGGTGATCGTCGACACCGCCGGCCGCCTCGGCATCGACCAGGAGCTGATGCAGCAGGCCGCGGACATCCGCGACGCCGTCAGCCCGGACGAGATCCTCTTCGTCGTCGACGCGATGATCGGTCAGGACGCGGTCAACACCGCGGAGTCCTTCCGCGACGGCGTCGGCTTCGACGGCGTGGTGCTCTCCAAGCTCGACGGCGACGCCCGCGGTGGCGCGGCCCTGTCGATCGCCCATGTCACGGGCAAGCAGATCATGTTCGCGTCGAACGGTGAGAAGCTCGAGGACTTCGACGCCTTCCACCCCGACCGCATGGCGTCCCGCATCCTCGACATGGGTGACCTGCTCACCCTGATCGAGCAGGCGGAGAAGACCTTCAGCCAGGAAGAGGCCGCCAAGATGGCCTCCAAGCTGGCGTCCAGCAAGGGCAAGGACTTCACGCTCGACGACTTCCTGGCCCAGATGGAACAGGTCAGGAAGATGGGCTCCATCTCCAAGCTGCTCGGGATGCTGCCCGGCATGGGGCAGATCAAGGACCAGATCAACAACATCGACGAGCGCGACGTGGACCGCACCGCCGCGATCATCAAGTCGATGACCCCGAAGGAGCGCGCCGAGCCGACGATCATCAACGGTTCGCGCCGGGCCCGTATCGCCAAGGGCTCCGGTGTCGACGTCAGCGCCGTCAAGAACCTGATCGAGCGGTTCCTCGACGCGCGCAAGATGATGTCGAAGATGGCCCAGGGCGGCGGCATGCCGGGAATCCCCGGGATGCCGGGCATGGGCGGTGGCCCCGGCCGGCAGAAGAAGCAGGTCAAGCAGGCCAAGGGCAAGCGCAAGAGCGGCAACCCGATGAAGCGCAAGGCCGAGGAGCAGGCCGCGGCGGCCCGCCGGGCCCAGGCGGCGCAGGGCGGCGCGCTCGGACTGCCCGCGCCGGAGGACAAGAACTTCGAGCTCCCGGACGAGTTCAAGAAGTTCATGGGCTGACCCGCCCGCGCTCCGGGCCGGTGACGGCCCGACGGTGTCCCGAGGGGGCGCCCGCCACCACGGCGGGCGCCCCCTCGGCGCGTACGGCCCCGTGCCCCGTCCCTCCAAGAGCCCAGCGGGACACCCCTTCGGAGGGCTCTGCCCGCATTCCTCACTTAATGTCGCATCAACGGCTGTCGGCAGAGGAGTGCGCGTGACCAACCCCGTACCTCCCCGCGACCGGACCGACCAGCCCTGGCGCTCCGAGGGCGCCCCGCCGCCCCCGTCGCCCGGCCGGAAGATGCCGGGCGGCTGGAGCAGGCTGCTGCTCACCGCGCTCGCCGTCTACCTGGTCGCCAACCTGGTGCTCTCCTTCTTCAACGGGAAGGAGGAGCGGACGGTCTCGTACACCGAGTTCAGCAAGCAGGTCACCTCGGGCAACGTCGAGAAGATCTACTCCAAGGGCGACGCCATCGAGGGGCGGCTCAAGAAGGAGGCGAAGGTCCCGGGGAGCGACAAGAAGTACACCGACTTCGTCACCCAGCGCCCCGCCTTCGCGGACGACAACCTCTGGGCCGAACTGGTCAAGGACAACGTCACGGTCACCGCCGAACCCGTCGTCCAGCAGCGCAGCTTCCTCGCCAACCTGCTGATCTCGCTCGCGCCCATGCTGCTCCTCATCGCGCTCTGGGTGTTCATCGCCCGGCGGATGGCCAGGGGCATGGGCGGCGGGATGGGCGGCTTCGGCCGCAAGCCCCCGCCCAAGCCCGTCGAACTGGAGGGCGCCAGGCGCACCACCTTCGAGGACGTGGCCGGGATCGACGAGGTCGAGGGCGAACTCAACGACGTCGTGGACTTCCTGAAGAATCCGCAGGCGTACCGCCGCATGGGTGCCCGGATGCCCGGCGGGGTGCTGCTCGCGGGGCCGCCCGGTACCGGGAAGACCCTGCTGGCGCGGGCCGTCGCGGGCGAGGCCGGGGTGCCGTTCTTCTCGGCGTCGGCCTCCGAGTTCATCGAGATGATCGTCGGCGTCGGCGCCGGCCGGGTCCGGGAACTCTTCGCGGAGGCCCGCAAGGTCGCCCCGGCCATCATCTTCATCGACGAGATCGACACCATCGGCCGGGCCCGCAGCGCCGGCTCCGGCATGGGCGGCCACGACGAGCGCGAGCAGACGCTCAACCAGATCCTCACCGAGATGGACGGCTTCTCCGGCTCGGAGGGCGTCGTCGTGCTCGCCGCCACCAACCGCGCCGACGTGCTCGACCCGGCGCTCACCCGGCCCGGCCGCTTCGACCGGATCGTGCAGGTCAGCCCGCCGGACCGGAGCGGCCGGGAGGCGATCCTGGAGATCCACACCCGGCAGATCCCGCTGGCCCCCGACGTCGACCTGGCCCAGGTCGCCGGGACCACCCCCGGGATGACCGGCGCGGACCTGGCCAACCTGGCCAACGAGGCCGCGCTGCTGGCGGTCAAGCGACACCAGTCCGCGGTCACCCAGCCCGACTTCTCCGACGCCCTGGAGAAGGTCCAGCTCGGCGCCGAACGCTCCCTGGTCATGTCCGACGAGGAGCGCCGCCGGACCGCGTACCACGAGAGCGGCCACGCGCTGCTCGGCATGGTCCAGCCCGGCGCCGACCCGGTCCGCAAGGTGACGATCGTGCCGCGCGGCCGGGCGCTGGGCGTCACGCTCTCCACCCCGGACGCCGACAAGTACGCGTACACCGAGGAGTACCTGCGCGGCCGGATCGTCGGGGCGCTCGGCGGGATGGCGGCCGAGCAGGTGGTCTTCGGAATGATCACCACCGGCGCCGAGAGCGACCTGGAGCAGGTCACCAACCTGGCCCGGGGGATGGTCGGCCGCTGGGGCATGAGCCACAGGGTGGGCAGGCTGACGGCGATCCCGGCCGACGCCCAGCAGGCGTACGGCCTGTCGGCGGCGCCCGCCACCCTCGACGCGGTCGACGACGAGATGCGGCGGATCGTCGACGAGTGCTACGAGGTGGCCTGCCGGCTCCTGCGGGAGAACCGCGAGCGGCTGGACGCCCTCTCCGCCGCGCTGCTGGAGCACGAGACCCTCGACGAGGACGCGGCGTACCGGGCGGCCGGGATCACCCGGCTGGCCAAGTGACGGGAGGCCCGCGCGGTCCGCGCGGGCCTCAGACGGCGCACACCAGATAGCGGAAGACGTTCGGCAGCCACACCGTGCCGTCCCCGCGCCGGTGCGGCCGCAGCGCCCGCGCGGCCTCCCGTTCCACCCGGGCCCGGCCCGTCGCCCGCACCGCCGCGTCCAGCAGCCCGGTGCAGGTCAGCGCCCGCACCGCACTCCCCAGGTCCGGATAGGCGAACGGGCAGGCCACCCGGCCCGAACCGTTCGGATTCAGCCCGGCCCGCACGGCCAGCTCCTCCAGGTCGTCCCGCCCGGAGAGCCGCCCCGCGACCCGCAGCACGGGCGCCGCCGCACACCGCTCCGGCGGACCCCAGCCGGTGAGCACCACCGTGCCGCCCCGCGCGGCCAGTCCCGCCGCCGACCGCACCGCGGCCGCCAGTTCCGCACCGCCCTCGGAGGCGCAGCCGGCCGGGGCGAACGCGGTGACCAGGTCGTACGGCACCCCGTCGGGCGGCCGGGCCAGCGCCAGCCGTTCCGGATCGCCGTCCACGCCGGTGACCCGCGCCCCGCGCGCCGCGGCCAGCAGCAGCGCCGGGCCCGTCGCGTGGCCGAGGGAGAGCAGCCGGGTGCCGGTGCCCACGTCCAGGCGCTCGTACACCGCTTCGTACAGCGGCGTGAGCATCCGCTCCTGGAGTCCGTCCCGGTCGGGTTCCCGCTCCCGGCCCTCCCGTTCACGGTCCTGCCGTTCACGGTCCTGCCGTTCCCGGCCCCGATCGGGGCCGGGGTCCCGCTTCCCGTCCCGGGCGTGGCCGCCCGGCCTCGGGTGTCGTGCGGGTGCCTCCGTGCGGCTGCGGTGCCGGACGAGCGTACGTGTCATGGAAAGCGCCCCAATCCGCCGGTTCCCGGCCGTGTTCCGATCGGTACTCCCCGAGTACGTGCTCCGGGCACGTGATCTCCCCCGCGCGCATGCCCGCCCCCGCCCGCGACGCGCGCTCCGCGCCTCGCCCCAGTCTCACCCGACACGCCGGACCGGGCACGTCGAGCGCCCGGCGCCCCGGCGACGGCGGCACGGGCCGGTGTCAGGTCCATACCGCGCGCCCGGTATCGTCGCCCCCGGTGGCACGCGCCCACCGTCGCCGGGGCCCGCCGCGATCGAGCCGCCCGCCCCCGCCGCACGGCCCGGATCCGCGGGTCCGACGTACGCGCGCTACGTACCACCTTGAGGCGAGCTGCGCGGCTTCTCCGCAGTTCTGCGCACCCGCCCTCGTCGGGACGCATCACTGAGCAACTGACTGGTACGTGCAAATTATTTGGGATGGCCCGGAATCGGAACACCGGGGCACCCGTGCTCGTTGGTCACGACGTGAGCACGACACCACCTGTACTTGCCGCAGAGCTGGCACAGGCGTGGGCCGACATTCAGCGGTACCACCCCGAGCTGCCTGATCTGGCCGCGCCCGAGTCCCTGATCGGAGAATCCTCGTCCGCCTGTGGCGCCGAGCTCTCCTTCGAACGACTGCTCCACGAGGCAGTCCATGGCATCGCCGCCGCGCGAGGCGTCCGCGACACCTCGCGCGCGGGCCGCTACCACAACCGCAGATTCCTCGCGATCGCCGAGGAGCTGGGCCTCGACCACGTCGAGGAGCCCCACCCCAGCAGCGGCTTCTCGCTGGTCGCCCTGAACCCCGAGGCCAAGCGCCGGTACCGGCCGACGATCGAGCGGCTGCAGCGCGCCCTCAAGGCGCACACGGTCGCCACCGCCGCCGACACCAAGCGCTCCTTCCGCGGGCCGGCCGCCCGGCACGGCTCCTCCGGCGGGGGAGTCCGGGTCAAGGCCGTGTGCGACTGCGGACGCAACGTCCGGGTCGTCCCGTCGGTCCTGGCGCAGGCGCCGATCGTCTGCGGAGGTTGCGGGAAGCCCTTCCGTATCCCGGAAGCCGCGGTCGCGGTGGGGTGACCCGATGCGGTGTGGCACAATGGCTAGCTGTACTCGACAGTCGCACAGGACCCCTCTCTCCTCCGGCTGACGCGTCCATCGGGCACCCGAGTACCGCAACCCCACGTGGCATCTTCGTTGTGCCCAACCACGTCATAGACCAGGAGACACCACTCCCGTGGCAGTCAAGATCAAGCTGAAGCGTCTGGGCAAGATCCGTTCGCCTCACTACCGCATCGTCGTCGCCGACTCCCGTACCCGCCGTGACGGCCGGGCCATCGAGGAGATCGGTCTGTACCACCCGGTGCAGAACCCCTCGCGCATCGAGGTCAACTCGGAGCGTGCGCAGTACTGGCTGTCCGTCGGCGCCCAGCCGACCGAGCCGGTCCTCGCGATCCTGAAGCTCACCGGTGACTGGCAGGCGCACAAGGGCCTCCCGGCCCCCGCGCCGCTGCTGCAGCCCGAGCCGAAGGCCGACAAGCGGGCCCTCTTCGAGAGCCTGGGCGACGGCGAGGAGGCCAAGGGCGAGGCCATCACGCAGAAGGCGAAGAAGTCCGACAAGAAGGCTGACGAGGCTGCCGACGCGGCCGAGTCGACCGAGGCCTGAGCATGCTCGAGGAGGCTCTCGAGCACCTCGTGAAAGGCATTGTCGACAACCCCGACGATGTGCAGGTCGCCTCGCGCAACCTGCGCCGCGGCCGCGTGCTGGAGGTCCGGGTCCACCCCGACGACCTCGGCAAGGTGATCGGCCGTAACGGCCGCACCGCCCGCGCGCTGCGTACCGTCGTGGGCGCCATCGGCGGCCGTGGCATCCGCGTCGACCTCGTCGATGTGGACCAGGTTCGCTGACAGAGTTGAACACCGGCACGGGCCGGGGAGGGCCATGAGCCCGCCCCGGCCCGTCGTCGTATGACAGGAGAGACACAAGGTGCAGTTGGTAGTCGCGCGGATCGGCCGTGCCCACGGCATCAAGGGCGAGGTCACCGTCGAGGTCCGTACGGACGAGCCGGAGCTGCGGCTCGCCCCCGGGGCCGTGCTCGCCACCGAACCGGCGGCCACCGGACCGCTGACGATCGAGACCGGACGCGTGCACAGCGGGCGGCTGCTGCTGCGCTTCGAGGGCGTGCGCGACCGTACGGCCGCCGAGGCCCTGCGCAACACGCTCCTGATCGCCGAGGTGGACCCGGCCGAACTCCCGGAGGACCCGGAGGAGTTCTACGACCACCAGCTCATGGACCTCGACGTGGTCCTGGCCGACGGCACCGGGATCGGCCGGATCACCGAGATCACGCACCTGCCCTCGCAGGACCTCTTCATCGTCGAGCGGCCGGACGGCAGCGAGGTGATGATCCCGTTCGTCGAGGAGATCGTCACCGAGATCGACCTGGACGAGCAGCGCGCGGTGATCGATCCGCCGCCCGGTCTGATCGACGCCGACCAGGCCGTGGTCGCCTCCGCCCGGGACGAGGCGGGCGACGGCGCCCCGGCCGAGGGGGAGGACCGCTGATGCGGCTCGACGTCGTCACGATCTTCCCGGAGTACCTGGACCCGCTGAACGTCTCCCTGGTCGGCAAGGCCCGCGCGAGCGGCCGCCTCGGCGTCCACGTGCACGACCTGCGCTCCTGGACCCACGACCGGCACCACACGGTCGACGACACCCCGGCCGGCGGCGGACCCGGCATGGTCATGAAGACCGAGCCCTGGGGCGAGGCGCTGGACGACGTGCTGGCGGACGGCTACGAGGCCGGGGCGCACTCCCCGGTGCTGGTGGTGCCCACGCCCAGCGGCCGCCCCTTCACCCAGGAACTCGCCGTCGACCTCTCCGAGCGCCCGTGGCTGATCTTCACCCCGGCCCGTTACGAGGGCATCGACCGGCGGGTGACGGAGGAGTACGCCACCCGGATGCCGGTCGTCGAGGTCTCCATCGGCGACTACGTGCTGGCCGGCGGGGAGGCCGCGGTCCTGGTCGTCACCGAGGCGGTGGCCCGGCTGCTGCCCGGCGTGCTCGGCAACGCCGAATCGCACCGGGACGACTCCTTCGCCCCCGGCGCCATGGCCAACCTGCTGGAGGGGCCGGTCTACACCAAGCCGCCGGTGTGGCGTGGCCGGGAGATCCCCGAGGTGCTGCTCAGCGGCCACCACGGGAAGATCGCCCGCTGGCGGCGGGACGAGGCGTTCCGCCGTACCGCCCTCCACCGGCCCGATCTGATCGAGCGCTGCGACGCCGCGGGCTTCGACAAGAAGGACCGCGAGATGCTCTCCATCCTCGGCTGGTCGCCCGCCCCGGACGGCCGATTTTGGCGCAGGCCCGAGGCCGTGGAAGAATAGGCCGCTGCTGTACGTCCGGCGTGCGCCCCTGCCACAGGGGGAACCCCGACCGTCCCCACGCGAGCGGGGAAGGTCCCGACGCCCGTCCGACGCGATCAGCACCTCCGTTCCTCCCTAGTTCCCGTCGATGACCTGTGGCATCGGCGAAGAAAGCAGACAACATGGCTTCCCTGCTCGACGACGTCAATGCCGCGTCGCTGCGTACCGACGTCCCGTCGTTCCGCCCCGGTGACACCGTCAACGTCCACGTCCGCGTGATCGAGGGCAACCGCTCCCGTATCCAGCAGTTCAAGGGCGTAGTCATCCGCCGCCAGGGTGCGGGCGTCAGCGAGACCTTCACGGTCCGCAAGGTCTCCTTCAGCGTCGGCGTCGAGCGCACCTTCCCGGTGCACAGCCCGATCTTCGAGAAGATCGAGCTCGTCACCCGCGGTGACGTCCGTCGCGCCAAGCTGTACTACCTCCGTGAGCTGCGCGGCAAGGCCGCGAAGATCAAGGAGAAGCGCGACAACTGAGCTGCCTCCCTGGTCCACAGGATGGCCGGATAGGCTCTGGCCCCGATGGACACGGAAGCTGAGCTCTCGGAGCGCGATCCCTCCTCCGCACCCACGACGGTGCCGGGGGAGGGATCGCGCTCCTTGCGTATTCCGGACCGGCCCGACGGTCCGACGAACTGGACCTGGCGGCGGACCGCCCTCCTCGGGGCCGTCTGCGCGGTCTTCGTGCTGCTCCTGAGCAATTACGTGGTGCAGCCGTATCAGATCCCCAGCGGCTCGATGGAACCGACGCTGGAGGTGGGGGACCGGGTGCTGGTCAACAAGCTGGCGTACCGTTCCGGCTCCGGGCCGCACCGCGGTGACGTGGTGGTCTTCGACGGCACCGGATCGTTCGTGCAGGAGCCCCCGGAGGAGAATCCCGTCGCCGCCCTGGTGCACTCGGCGGCCGCCTCCCTCGGGCTGGCCGGACCCGAAGAGACCGACTACGTGAAACGCGTGGTGGGCGTGGGCGGTGACCGGGTGGTCTGCTGCGACAGGAAGGGCCGCATCGAGGTGAACGGGCGGCCGGTCACCGAGGACTACCTGTACCCGGGGGACGCGGCCTCCCGGGTGCGCTTCGACATCGTCGTCCCCGACGGCACCCTGTGGATGATGGGCGACCACCGCAGCAACTCCCGTGACTCCCGCGACCACCTCGGGGAACCGGGCGGCGGGATGGTCCCGGTCGACAGGGTGATCGGCCGGGTGGACTGGATCGGCTGGCCGCCAGGGCGACTGGGCTCGCTGCCGGGCGCGGGCCATGGGTAGCCGCGGCCGCGGCCGCGGCCGGAGCGGGGGCGGCCCGGAGGACGACGGTCCGCCGGCCGCGCGCACCCCGCGCACCCGGGTGGAGCGGCGGAAGCTGGCGCGCCGGGTCAAATGGCGGCGTCGGGGCTCCGCCGCCCGGGAGATCCCGCTGCTCGCCCTGGTGGCGGTGCTGATCGCACTCGTCCTCAAGACCTTCCTGGTGCAGGCGTTCGTGATCCCCTCGGGATCGATGGAGCAGACCATCAGGATCGGCGACCGGGTGCTGGTGGACAAGCTGACGCCGTGGTTCGGCTCCCGGCCCGAGCGCGGTGACGTCGTCGTCTTCCGCGACCCCGGGGGCTGGCTGAGGAAGGAGAGCGGCGCCAAGAAGGAGTCGCCGGTCGTCGTGAAGCAGGTCAAGGAGGTCCTGACCTTCATCGGGCTGCTGCCCTCGGACGACGAGCAGGACCTGATCAAGCGGGTCGTCGGGGTCGGCGGCGACACGGTGAAGTGCTGCGGCAAGGACGGCCGGATCACCGTCAACGGCGTACCGCTGGACGAGCCCTACCTCTACCCGGGGAATCCGCCCTCCCTCATCAAATTCGAGGTAAAGGTTCCTGAGGGCCGGATCTTCGTGATGGGCGACCACCGATCGGATTCGGCCGACTCCCGTTACCACCTGGACGACCCGGGACACGGCACGGTCTCCGAGGAGCAGGTCGTGGGGCGCGCCATGGTGATCGCCTGGCCGGTCGGCCACTGGCGAGAACTGGACGAACCGGGGACCTTCTCACAGGTTCCGCGGGCACGCGCCGGAACGACCGGCGCACCGGGCCCGTCGCATACGGTGGCGTCCCCCGATCTCAACGGATTGGCTCCTCTCCCGAGCCCTGCGGAACTTCCGCTCGTTATGGGAGTGGTGGGCCTGCACCGGCTAGGGAGCAGGCGGTGGCACGGAGTAAGGAGTGGATGTGGGGGATTTGGCCGTCGGCGCACGATCCGGACACGAGGAACCCGAGGACCGGCCGGGCCGTTCGGGCAACGCCGAGTCCGCCGGGGCGGCGGGTCACGCGGGGATCGACGGTGAGACTCCGGACGGCGGCGGGGCGGTGAAGAAGCCGCGCTCCTTCTGGAAGGAGCTGCCCCTGCTCGTCGTCATCGCGCTCGTTCTCGCGTTGCTGATCAAGACGTTCCTGGTGCAGGCGTTCTCGATTCCCTCCGATTCGATGCAGAACACCCTCCAGCGAGGCGACCGGGTGCTGGTGGACAAGCTGACGCCGTGGTTCGGTTCGGAGCCCGAGCGCGGCGAGGTCGTCGTCTTCCACGACCCGGGCGGCTGGCTGGACGACACCCCCGAGGTCCACCCGAACGCGGTCCAGAAGTTCCTCAGCTTCATCGGCCTCATGCCCTCCGCCGAGGAGAAGGACCTGATCAAGCGGGTCATCGCGATCGGCGGCGACACGGTGGAGTGCAAGGAGAACGGCCCCGTCGTGGTCAACGGCAAGGCCCTGGACGAGAAGTCCTTCATCTTCCCCGGGAACACGCCCTGCAACGACGATCCGTTCGGCCCGATCAAGGTGCCCGAGGGCCGGATCTGGGTGATGGGCGATCACCGCCAGGACTCCCGCGACTCCCGCTACCACCAGGAGCTGCCGGGCAACGGCACGGTCTCCAACGACGAGGTCGTCGGCCGCGCCTTCGTCGTGGCCTGGCCGATCAACCGCTGGGCGACGCTGCCCATCCCGAAGACCTTCGACCAGCCGGGTCTGAACGCGGCGCTGGGAGCGGCCCCCGGAGTGCTGGGTCTCGCCGGTGCCGTGCCGTTCGTCCTGTGGCGGCGCAGGCGGGCCGTCCTGGCCGGCCGGCACACCGCCCCGGCCGACAGCACGCCGTGACCCGTCGCGCCGTGCCGGGCCCGCGGACCCGGCGGGCTGTGCCACGGCCCGGGTCCGCGATATGAAGGACACCGGTGCTCCGGAACGGGGCGCCGGGTGATACGGATGAACCGCCCTCCGGTTGTTCGGCGAGTACGCCGAACAACCGGAGGGCGGTTGCCGTGCGGCGGGCCCCGGACTCCGGGGACCCGTCCACGGCGATGCGGCCGGGAACGAGCAGCGGCACTGCGGAACTCCCGTTCGTTGTTCGGGGCAGTGGGCCTGAACGGACAGGGCCCCGGAGCAGGCGGGGCGCAGAGTGAGGACTGGATGTGAGTGACGTGGCTGCCGGTGCACGATCTGGACATGGAGAGCCCGCGGAGAGGCCCGGCCCGCCCGCCGACGCCGTCCCCGGCCCGCCGGAGCAGGCGGCGGACCCGGCCGCACCCGGGGCGGAGCGACCCGAGGACGGGGACCTCGACGGGGAGGGGACGGGGAAGCCGCAGCGGCCGTTCTGGAAGGAGCTGCCGCTGCTCATCGTGGTTGCCCTGGTCCTGGCCCTGTTGATCAAGACGTTCCTGGTGCAGGCGTTCTCGATTCCCTCGGATTCGATGCAGAACACCCTTCAGCGGGGTGACCGGGTGCTGGTGGACAAGCTGACGCCGTGGTTCGGTTCGGAGCCCGAGCGCGGCGAGGTCGTCGTCTTCCACGACCCGGAGAACTGGCTGGCCGGCGAGCCGACCCCCGAGTCGAACGTGGTGCAGGACGTGCTGAGCTTCATCGGCCTGATGCCCTCCTCCAAGGAGAAGGACCTGATCAAGCGGGTCATCGCGGTCGGCGGCGACACCGTGCAGTGCGCGAAGGGCGGCCCGGTCAAGGTCAATGGGAAGGCGCTCGACGAGCCGTACATCTTCCCGGGCAACTCGGCCTGCGACGACAAGCCCTTCGGACCGTTCACGGTGCCCGACGGCAAGATCTGGGTGATGGGCGACCACCGGCAGAACTCCTGGGACTCGCGCTACCACATCGACGAGAAGACCAAGGGCTTCGTGCCCGTCGACGAGGTCGTGGGCCGGGCCGTCGTCGTGGCCTGGCCGATCAACCGCTGGTCGACGCTGCCCGTCCCGGACACCTTCGACCAGCCGGGGCTGAGCGCCGCCGCGGCCGCGGCCCCCGGCGCGATCGGCCTGGCCGGGGCGGTTCCGCTGGTGCTGTGGCGCCGCCGCAGGCTGACCGGTGGGCGTACCGCCGGGTAGGGTGCCGACTCGGATCGGCGATCGCCGAGGCGGGGAGGCTGGGATGAGCGGTCAAGGACGTACGGGCGACGGCCGGAGCCGGCTCGGCGGTGTGCTGTCGGGTCTGGCGGTGGCCGTCGGCTGCGTGCTCTTCCTGGGCGGGTTCGCCTGGGGCGCCGTGGTGTACGAGCCGTACACGGTGCCGACCCAGTCCATGACCCCCACCGTGAACGCGGGCGACCGGGTGCTCGCGGAACGGATCGACGGCGGTGAGGTGCGCCGCGGCGACGTGGTGGTCTTCACCGATCCCGCCTGGGGCGACATGCCGATGGTGAAGCGGGTCGTCGGGATCGGCGGCGACCGGATCTCCTGCTGCGGCAAGGACGGCCGGCTCCGCATCAACGGCCGGCCCCTCGAAGAACCGTATCTGCGGTACAAGGAGCGGGCCTCGGTCGAGGACTTCACGGCCGAGGTGCCCGAGGGGCAGCTCTTCCTGCTGGGCGACGACCGGACCGCCTCGCTGGACTCCCGGGTCCACCTGGAGGACGCGGGGAAGGGCTCGGTCCCCCGCTCCGAGGTGCGGGCCCGGGTGGACGCCATCGCCTGGCCGATGAACGGGATGGTGGACCGGCCGAGCGCCTTCGCCGGTCTTCCCGGCGGGGTCTCCTCGCCCGGACCGCTCCGGACCCAGCTCTGGGCCGTGGTCGTGGGCGTGGTGCTCATCCTGGGCGGCGCGGCGTACGGGCCGGTCGAGACGCTGCTCACCCGCTCGGCGCGGAACGGGCGGGAGAGGCGGCCCGCCGATGCGCACTGAACGGCGCAAGGTCGCCCGCGTGGTGCTCCTGGACCCCGACGACCGCATCCTCCTGCTGCACGGCTTCGAGCCGGACGACCCGCGGCGCGACTGGTGGTTCACCCCCGGCGGCGGTCTGGAGGGCGACGAGACCCGGGAGCAGGCCGCCCTGCGCGAACTCGCCGAGGAGACCGGGATCACCGCGGTCGAGCTGGGCCCGCTGCTCTGGCGGCGGATGTGCTCGTTCCCGTTCGACGGCCGCCGCTGGGAGCAGGACGAGTGGTACTACCTGGCCCGCACGGACCGGACCGACACCGACACCAGCGGACAGACCGGTCTGGAGCGGCGCAGCGTCTCGGGGCTGAGATGGTGGACCTCCGCCGAACTGTCGGCGGCGCGTGAGACGGTGTACCCGACCAGGCTCGCCGGGCTGCTGCGCACGCTGCTCGACGAGGGTCCCCCGCGAACGCCACTGGTTCTCGACCCCGAAATCGCTTAGAGGCCGGGGGCCTGGCGCACAATGGGGGGACGCACGGCTGAAGGGGAACATGCCAATGAGCGCCGAGGACCTCGAGAAGTACGAGACCGAGATGGAGCTGAAGCTCTACCGGGAGTACCGCGACGTCGTCGGTCTGTTCAAATACGTGATCGAGACCGAGCGGCGCTTCTACCTCACCAACGACTACGAGATGCAGGTGCATTCGGTCCAGGGCGAGGTGTTCTTCGAGGTGTCGATGGCGGACGCCTGGGTCTGGGACATGTACCGGCCCGCGCGCTTCGTCAAGCAGGTACGGGTGCTGACGTTCAAGGACGTCAACATCGAGGAGCTCAACAAGAGCGATCTCGAGCTTCCGGGCGGCTGATCCCGCCTGATCCCGCCTCAAAAAGGGGACCGATTCCCTCTTCCGGGTGGCCGGGTTGTCCACAATCCCGGAGTTGTCCACCAAGATCCACAAGCCGGGGCCGAAGACGTCAGAGTCGGTCCCGGAGGTGGTGCCGAAATGAACGCACGGGGGGCACTCGGGCGGTACGGCGAGGATCTGGCGGCGCGGCTGCTGGCCGAGGCCGGCATGTCCGTACTGGAACGGAACTGGCGCTGTCGCGCCGGTGAGGTCGACATCGTCGCGATGGACGGCGACGCGCTCGTTCTCTGCGAGGTGAAGACCCGCAGGGCGGGCGCGTTCGAGCATCCGATGGCGGCCGTCACGCCGGTGAAGGCGGAGCGGCTGCGGAGGCTGGCCGGCATCTGGCTGGACCGGCACGGCGGCCCGCCGCCTGGCGGGGTCCGGATCGACCTGGTCGGGATCGTGCTGCCCAGGCGCGGTGCGCCCGTCGCGGAGCATGCGCGGGGGGTGGCCTGAGATGGGGTTCGCACGGGCCTGTTCGGTGGCGCTCGTCGGCGTCGAGGGCGTGGTGGTGGAGGTCCAGGCGGACCTGGAGGCGGGGGTGGCGGCGTTCACCCTGGTCGGGCTGCCGGACAAGAGCCTGGTGGAGAGCCGGGACCGGGTCAGGGCCGCGGTGGCGAACTCGGGGGCCGAGTGGCCGCAGAAGAAGCTCACGGTGGGCCTGTCGCCCGCCTCCGTGCCCAAGAGCGGTTCGGGCTTCGACCTCGCCGTCGCCTGCGCGGTGCTCGGGGCTGCCGAGCGGATCGACCCGGCGTCGATCGCCGATGTCGTGATGATCGGCGAGCTGGGACTCGACGGGCGGGTCAGGCCGGTACGCGGGGTGCTCCCGGCCGTGCTCGCCGCGGCGGAGGCCGGATACCGGCAGGTCGTCGTGCCCGAGCAGACGGCGGGGGAGGCCGCGCTGGTCCCCGGGGTCTCCGTCCTCGGGGTACGGAGCCTGCGACAGCTGATCGCGGTGCTCTGCGAGGAGCCCGTCCCCGACGAGCCGGAGCCTCGCGAGGAGGGTCGGCCCGACACCATGCTGGCCGGGCTGATGGTGCCCGGCGAGGGTGTCGGCACCGGGCTCGCCCGCACCGCCGGGCAGGGCGGGGGAAGCGCGCCGGACCTGGCGGACGTGGCGGGGCAGCCGCTGGCCCGCATGGCCCTGGAGGTCGCGGCGGCCGGAGGCCATCATCTGCTGCTCTCGGGGCCGCCGGGCGCGGGCAAGACCATGCTGGCCGAACGGCTTCCCGCGATCCTGCCCCCGCTGACCAGGCAGGAGTCCCTGGAGGTGACGGCGGTCCACTCGGTGGCGGGCATCCTTCCGCCGGGCGAGCCCCTGGTCGCCCGGCCGCCCTACTGCGCGCCCCACCACTCGGCGACCATGCAGTCGCTGGTCGGCGGGGGCAATGGGCTGCCGAGGCCCGGCGCGGTCTCGTTGGCCCACCGCGGAGTCCTCTTTCTCGACGAGGCACCGGAGTTCTCGGTCCGGGTACTGGACGCGCTGCGCCAGCCGCTGGAGTCGGGCCATGTCGTGGTGGCGCGCAGCGCCGGGGTGGTGCGGCTGCCCGCCAGGTTCCAGATGGTGCTGGCCGCCAACCCGTGCCCGTGCGGACGGCACCGCCTCAACGGGGAGGGGTGCGAATGCTCGTCGGCCACGGTCAGGCGCTATCAGTCGAGACTCTCCGGGCCGTTGCTCGACCGGCTGGATCTGCGGGTCACCGTCGCCCCGGTCCGGCGCGAGGACCTGATCGGCCAGGGTGGCCGGGGCGAGCCGACCGCCCTCGTCGCGGCCCGGGTCCGGGAGGCCAGGGCGCGGGCCGCGAAACGGTTGGCGGGGACGGGCCGGTCGACCAACAGCGAGGTGTCCGGCCATGAGCTGCGTACCGGCCTGGCCGCCGCCCCGGGCGCGCTCGCCGAGGCCGAGCGGGACCTGGCCCGGGGCATGCTCACCGCCCGGGGGCTGGACCGGGTGCTCAGGGTGGCGTGGACCGTCGCGGACCTGCGCGGGGCCGAGCGCCCGGAGGCGTCCGACGTCGCGCAGGCACTGGAGTTGCGCACCGGTGTTCCGAGGGGCGCCCGGACGCGCGCCGGAGCGTCATGAACCGGGCGGTGGCGAAGGAGCCGGAGGAGGGCGGCCGGGGACCGGGAGCGACGGTCGGACCCGGCGGGGCGGTGAGCGCCGAGGAGAGGCTGGCGCGGGCGGCTCTGACCCGCATCGTCGAGCCCGGGGACGAGCGCGGCGGGCGCTGGCTGCGCGAGTACGGTGCCGTCGAACTGGTGCGACGCCTCACCGGCACGGACGGCGCGGCGGAACGGCTCGGCGGCATGACCCCGAGACGGCTCGCCGGGTACCGGCTGCGGGCGGAGAGGGCCGAGCCGGAACGGGACCTCGCGGCGATCGCCGCCCGCGGCGGACGGTTCGTCTGCCCCGGGGACCGGGAGTGGCCCAGCCAACTGGACGACCTCGGGGACGCCCGGCCGACCGGACTGTGGGTGCGCGGCCCCCGTGACCTGCGGCTCTGGGCACTGCGCTCGGTGGCCGTGGTCGGCGCACGGGCCTGCACGCCCTACGGATCGCACATGGCGGCCGGTCTCGGCGCGGGACTCGCCGAGCTGGGCTGGGTGGTCGTGTCAGGCGCCGCCTTCGGGGTCGACGGAGCGGCACATCGCGGCGCGCTCGCCGTGGGCGGGGCGACGGCGGCGGTCCTGGCCTGCGGGGTGGACGTCCCCTACCCCCGGGGACACGCCGAGCTGATCGGGCGTATCGCGGAACAGGGGCTCGTCATCGGAGAGTTGCCCCCGTCCGATCATCCGACCCGTGGCAGATTCATCCAGCGCAACCGGGTCATCGCGGCGTTGACGCGCGGCACGGTCGTCGTCGAGGCGGAGTACCGCAGCGGTTCGCTGGTCACCGCCCGCTGCGCGCAACGGCTCGGCCGCCTGTCGATGGGGGTGCCCGGCCCCGTGACCAGCGGTCTCTCGGCAGGGGTGCACGAGCTGCTGCGCGGCGAGGCGGTCCTGGTGACCGATGCCTCGGAAGTCGTCGAACTGGTCGGGGACATGGGGGAGCTGGCACCGGCCAGAACCGGCCCCGTACACCCCCGGGACCTGCTGGACCCGGTCACCGCCCGCGTCCTGGACGCGCTGCCGGGGCGGGGCGCGGCCGACGGACGCGAGGTGGCGCGCACCGCCGGAACCAGCGCCGACGAAGCGCTCGGCCGACTGTACGAACTGCACTCACTGGGGTTCGTCGAACGGGATGGCGAGGGATGGCGGTTGGCGCCGCCGGCGACTCGCCGTGACGACGCGCGGCGGGGCGGTGCTTGACCTGGGGCATTCGGGTGAAAAGGTGATGCCGATGACCTCGGTAGATCCCTCGGAGACGCCTCCGGGGCCGACGCGCGCCGCGACGGCCCCGGATCCCATTCATGTCGGAATTCATGGCGGATCGGCCGGATTCGCGGAGCACCGATCCCTTATCCTGCGCGGACCGCTACCTCGCGGTCACGCTACGCTCACGAGGACCCCGACTCAGACATACGTCCCAGCACCCACAGCAGAACGGCTCAAGGCACCACATGCCCCAGCACACCTCCGGGTCTGACCGCGCGGCAGTACCACCGGCTGCGCGTGGCACTGTGCGCCCCCCTGCGCCCTCCTCGCTCGACGAGCTGTGGCGTTCGTACAAGTCCACCGGCGACGAGCGGCTGCGGGAGCAGTTGATCCTGCACTACTCGCCGCTGGTGAAGTACGTCGCGGGCCGGGTGAGCGTGGGCCTGCCGTCCAATGTCGAGCAGGCGGACTTCGTCTCCTCGGGGGTCTTCGGACTGATCGACGCGATCGAGAAGTTCGACATCGAGCGTGCGATCAAGTTCGAGACGTACGCCATCACCCGCATCCGCGGCGCGATGATCGACGAACTGCGGGCGCTGGACTGGATCCCGCGCTCGGTGCGGCAGAAGGCACGGGCGGTGGAGCGCGCCTACGCGACGTTGGAGGCGCAGCTGCGGCGCACCCCCTCCGAGGCGGAGGTGGCCGCCGAGATGGGGATCGCCCTGGAGGAACTGCATGCTGTTTTCAGCCAGTTGTCGCTGGCCAACGTGGTCGCCCTGGAGGAGCTGCTGCACGTCGGCGGCGAGGGCGGCGACCGGCTCAGCCTCATGGACACGCTGGAGGACACCACCGCCGACGACCCGGTCGAGGTGGCCGAGGACCGCGAGCTCAGACGGCTGCTCGCACGCGCCATCAACACCCTCCCGGAGCGTGAGAAGACCGTCGTGACGCTCTACTACTACGAGGGCCTCACCCTCGCCGAGATCGGCAACGTCCTCGGGGTGACCGAGAGCAGGGTCAGCCAGATCCACACCAAATCGGTGCTGCAACTGCGCGCGAAACTGGCCGACGCCGGGCGCTGAACCGCATCCGCCGCAGCGTGGCTTCGGCCACGCGCCAGGGCCGTACGCTTTCTCTCGAACACCCTCGCCGTAGAGTGGACACGTGCCCAGGATTCGAGCGGCCTCGGTGGCCGAGCACCGGACGATGCAGCGCGGCGCCCTCCTGGACGCCGCCCGCACCCTGCTGTCCGAGGGCGGAACGGAGGCGCTGACCTTCCCCGCCCTCGCCGAGCGCACGGGCCTGGCCCGGTCCTCGGTGTACGAGTACTTCCGCTCCCGTGCGGCCGTCGTCGAAGAGCTCTGCGCCGTGGACTTCCCGGTCTGGGCGGCCGAGGTCGAGCACGCGATGGAGCAGGCCACGACGCCCGAGGAGAAGATCGAGGCCTATGTGCGCCGCCAGCTCGACCTGGTCGGCGACCGGCGCCACCGGGCGGTCGTCGCCATCTCCGCGAGCGAGCTGGACGCCGGGGCGCGGGAGAAGATCAGGGCCGCCCACGGCGGGCTGATCGCCATGATCGTCGAGGCGCTCGGCGCGCTCGGCCACAGCCGTCCGAGGCTGGCGGCGATGCTGCTCCAGGGCTCGGTGGACGCCGCGGTGCGGCGGATCGAACTGGCGGCGGCCGAGGAGCCGTCCGCGATCGCGGACACCGCCGTCGCCATGATCCTCCACGGTGTACGGGGCGCACAGGGCTGACCTGGCGCGGCCTCCGGGGTGCCGACCCGGGGCCTCCCTCCCTACCGCCCGGGTCCGGGGACGCCGAACACCGGGAGCAGCCGGGACGGTCCTCTGCGCAGCAGCCGGGGCGGCAGCAGTGACAACGGGTCCAGGTAGGTGTCGCCGCGACGCAGGCCCCAGTGCAGACAGCCCGAGGCGCAGTGGAACGGCCCCGCCTCCAGGGCGGCCACCTCCTGCCCCGCCACCACCTCGCCGCCCTCGGGAACCACCGCCCGCACCGGCTCGTACGTGGTCCGCAGCGGCGGATCACCACTGCCGGACACCTCGATCACCAGCACTCCCCGCCCCGCCACACGCCCCGCGAACGCCACCTTTCCCGGTGCCGCGGCGAGCACCCGCGCACCCGGAGGGGCGGCGAGGTCGACACCGCGATGGCCGCGCGCGTAGGGGCCGGCCGGGGGCTCCCAGCCCCGTACGACCGAGGGCCGCCCGGCCAGCGGCCAGCTCCGCGCACCGTCGGCCCCCGTGCCCGGGGAGGGAGCCGGCGCCGGCTGCGGAGCCGGTGGGCGCACGGAATCGGGTGTGCGCGGCGGGGCGCCGGCCGTGGCGGCCGACGGGCCGCACACCACCGCGAGCAGCCCCGCCACCGCGGCCACCAGCACTCCGCGCACCCGTCTCCGCCCGGCCCCGGCCCGGAGAAGGGCAGCAGCCGGTGCGGACGGGGCATCCGGTGCGGACGGGGCCCCCGGGGCCTTCGGATCAGTCGTGCATCGCATGGCGGAACCGTCCCGCGATCCACCGATCCGCGGGGATCTTGGCCTGGATCTGTGGACGACGGACCCGTTGTGGACAGCGCCGTCACCTGCCACCCGGACCGTCCCGTACACTTCATACGGCGATCCGGGCCACCGGGTCGACTTCGCACGCCCCGCCACCTCCCTCTTCGCGGATGGTGGCCGCGCTCCTCGGTCCTTCGGGCACGGCGCGTCGGGGCGTTAGGCGCGACAGCAATCCTGCGGTCGCGACAACCGAGCACCTCAAGGAGTACGGCCATGGCCGTCGTCACGATGCGGGAGCTGCTGGAGAGCGGCGTCCACTTCGGTCACCAGACCCGTCGCTGGAACCCGAAGATGAAGCGCTTCATCTTCACCGAGCGCAACGGCATCTACATCATCGACCTGCTCCAGTCGCTGTCGTACATCGACCGCGCCTACGAGTTCGTCAAGGAGACCGTCGCCCACGGCGGCTCCATCATGTTCGTGGGTACCAAGAAGCAGGCCCAGGAGGCCATCGCCGAGCAGGCGACCCGCGTCGGCATGCCGTACGTCAACCAGCGCTGGCTGGGTGGCATGCTCACCAACTTCTCCACCGTCTACAAGCGCCTTCAGCGTCTGAAGGAGCTCGAGCTCATCGACTTCGAGGACGTGGCCGCCTCCGGCCTCACCAAGAAGGAGCTCCTGGTCCTCTCCCGCGAGAAGGCCAAGCTGGAGAAGACCCTCGGTGGTATCCGCGAGATGCAGAAGGTGCCGAGCGCCGTCTGGATCGTCGACACCAAGAAGGAGCACATCGCCGTCGGTGAGGCGCGCAAGCTCCACATCCCGGTCGTCGCGATCCTCGACACCAACTGCGACCCCGACGAGGTCGACTACAAGATTCCGGGCAACGACGACGCGATCCGCTCCGTCACCCTGCTCACCCGCGTGATCGCCGACGCCGTCGCCGAGGGCCTCATCGCCCGTTCCGGTGCCGCCACCGGTGACTCGAAGCCGGGCGAGAAGGCCGCCGGCGAGCCGCTCGCCGAGTGGGAGCGCGACCTGCTCGAGGGCGACAAGAAGGCCGACGCCGAGGTGCAGTCCTCCGCCGAGACCGAGAAGGCCGCCGAGGCTGAGAAGACCGAGGCCCCGGCCGTCGAGGCCGAGGCTCCGGCCGCGGACGCCGAGCAGGCCTGACACCCGTCACGGCTGCGGACGGCGGGGGCGGGTGCCACAAGCACCGCCCCCGCCGTCCACCCGTAGATCTTTCAGACTTCGAGAGAGAAACACAGACTCATGGCGAACTACACCGCCGCTGACGTCAAGAAGCTCCGCGAGCTGACCGGCGCCGGCATGATGGACTGCAAGAAGGCGCTCGACGAGGCCGAGGGCAACGTCGACAAGGCCGTCGAGGCGCTCCGCATCAAGGGCCAGAAGGGCGTCGCCAAGCGCGAGGGCCGTTCTGCCGAGAACGGCGCCGTCGTCTCCCTCATTTCCGAGGACCAGACGTCCGGCGTTCTGCTGGAGCTCAAGTGCGAGACGGACTTCGTCGCCAAGGGCGAGAAGTTCCAGAGCGTCGCGAACACCCTCGCCGCGCACGTCGCCGCGACCTCCCCGGCCGACCTGGAGGCGCTGCTCGCCTCCGAGATCGAGGCCGGCAAGACCGTCCAGGCGTACGTCGACGAGGCCAACGCCAACCTCGGCGAGAAGATCGTCCTGGACCGCTTCGCGCAGTTCACCGGCGCGTACGTCTCCGCGTACATGCACCGCACCATGCCCGACCTGCCGCCGCAGATCGGTGTCCTGGTCGAGCTGGACAAGGCCGACGCCGACCTGGCCAAGGGCATCGCGCAGCACATCGCCGCGTTCGCCCCGAAGTACCTGTCCCGCGAGGACGTCCCGGCCGAGGTCGTCGAGGCCGAGCGCCGCGTCGCCGAGGAGACCACCCGCGCCGAGGGCAAGCCGGAGGCCGCGCTCCCGAAGATCGTCGAGGGTCGCGTCAACGGCTTCTTCAAGGAGGCCACCCTCCTGGGCCAGCCGTACGCGCTGGACAACAAGAAGTCCGTTCAGAAGGTCCTGGACGAGGCCGGTGTCACCCTGAAGCGCTTCACGCGCATCAAGGTCGGCATCTGAGTCCGTCCGCGAACAACGGTGGACCCCGCGATAGGGTCTAGTGCAGTCGTCGGCCGCACTCACGCCGTACGACCGCAGATCTGACGAGGAGGCCATTGCCGCTGAGGGACACCAGACCCACCGGCAATGGCCTTCTTCGTATGTGCACGAGGAGAATCTCCATGAACAAGGGCGCGGACGCCGCCACAGGCGACCACAAGCGCGAGGACGGCAAGGCGGCCGGACGCTTCATGCTGAAGCTGTCCGGAGAGGCATTCGCCGGCGGCGGGGGCCTCGGCGTCGACCCCGACGTCGTACACGCCATCGCCAGGGAAATCGCGGCGGTCGTCCGTGACGGCGCGGAAATCGCGGTCGTCATCGGCGGCGGCAACTTCTTCCGCGGTGCCGAGCTCCAGCAGCGCGGTATGGACCGGGCCCGTTCCGACTACATGGGCATGCTCGGCACGGTCATGAACTGCCTGGCCCTCCAGGACTTCCTGGAGAAGGAGGGCATCGACTCCCGCGTCCAGACCGCCATCACCATGGGGCAGGTCGCGGAGCCGTACATTCCGCTGCGCGCCGTTCGCCACCTGGAGAAGGGGCGCGTCGTCATCTTCGGCGCCGGTATGGGAATGCCGTACTTCTCCACCGACACCACCGCCGCCCAGCGCGCCCTGGAGATCGACGCAGAGGCACTCCTGATGGGCAAGAACGGGGTGGACGGGGTCTACGACTCCGACCCGAAGCGCAACCCCGACGCGGTGAAGTTCGACGCACTTGAGTACGGCGAGGTT
Source organism: Streptomyces sp. NPDC015144 (assembly GCF_043079735.1). Taxonomy (NCBI): domain Bacteria; kingdom Bacillati; phylum Actinomycetota; class Actinomycetes; order Kitasatosporales; family Streptomycetaceae; genus Streptomyces; species Streptomyces sp. NPDC015144. Next base: position 136,543 of record NZ_JBIBUU010000013.1, read on the forward strand.
CTCGCCCGCGATCTCAAGGTCGCCGACGCCACCGCCATCACGCTCTGCCGTGACAACGACCTGCCGATCCTCGTCTTCGAGCTCACCGCCACCGGCAATATCGCCCGCGCGGTCAAGGGTGAGAAGATCGGCACGCTCGTGAGTGACCGGAGCACCCGGCTCGGATGACCCCGGGCGCCTCCCCGGCGTACGGCGGGGAGATACGGGCCGCCCTGGAATCCACCGGGACCGGTCCGGAGGATGGACAACGGCCTGCCGGTCGGACACCGTGCAGGTGAGGACGCGACGCAGGACCCGCCGGGCCCTAGTACGACGGGCCCACTCAAGACATGCAGGAGCACGTGGTGATCGAAGAAATCCTCCTTGAGGCCGAGGAGAAGATGGAGAAGGCCGTCGTCGTCGCGAAGGAGGACTTCGCCGCGATCCGCACCGGCCGCGCGCACCCGGCGATGTTCAACAAGATCGTCGCCGACTACTACGGCGCGCTGACCCCGATCAACCAGCTGGCCTCGTTCTCGGTTCCCGAGCCGCGCATGGCCGTCGTGACGCCGTTCGACAAGAGCGCGCTGCGCAACATCGAGCAGGCCATCCGCGACTCCGACCTCGGCGTCAACCCGAGCAACGACGGCAACATCATCCGGGTGACCTTCCCGGAGCTCACCGAGGAGCGCCGCCGCGACTACATCAAGGTCGCCAAGGGCAAGGCCGAGGACTCCAAGATCTCCATCCGCGCGGTGCGCCGCAAGGCCAAGGAGAACCTGGACAAGCTGGTCAAGGACAAGGAGTCGGGCGAGGACGAGGTCCGTCGTGCCGAGAAGGAGCTCGACGACACCACCGCGAAGTACGTCGCGCAGGTCGACGAGCTGCTGAAGCACAAGGAAGCCGAGCTGCTCGAAGTCTGATGAACGACTCTTCCCGGGGCGTCCCGCAGGCGGCCGGCCACTGGGGCGCGCCCGAGATGCGGGCCGCTCCGGTGGGTCCTGCTTACGATGTGCGTGTGCCGGACGTTCCCGGCGCAGGCAGAGACGCCGACGACCGTGATGACCGGGACCGGGGGGCCGGACGCCTGAGCGGCGGCCCCCTGTTCCGTGACGAGATCCCGCAGGAGCCCATGTCCACCGCGCCGCCGTCCCCGCAGAAGAAGCGTGCGGGCCGTGATCTGCGAGCTGCCATAGGGGTCGGTGTGGGGCTCGGCGCCGTCATCGTCGCCTCGCTCTTCATCGTGAAGGCCGTCTTCGTCGCCGTCATCGTCCTCGCCGTCGTGGTGGGGCTGTGGGAGCTGACCTCCCGGCTCCAGGAGCGCAAGGGCATCCGGGCGCCGCTGATCCCGCTCGCGGTGGGCGGCGCGGCGATGGTGGTGGCCGGTTACGTGAAGGGCGCCGAAGGCGCCTGGGTGGCGATGGCGCTGACCGCGCTCGCGGTGCTGGTCTGGCGGATGGCCCAGCCGCCCGCGGACTACCTCAGGGACGTCACGGCCGGTGTCTTCGCCGCGTTCTACGTGCCGTTCCTCGCCACTTTCGTTGCCATGCTCCTGACCGCCGACGACGGGCCGCAGCGGGTGCTCACCTTCCTGCTGCTGACCGTGGTCAGCGACACCGGCGCGTACGCCGTCGGCTGGCGGTTCGGGAAGAACAAGCTCGCGCCGCGCATCAGCCCCGGAAAGACCCGGGAGGGCCTGTTCGGAGCCGTCGCCTTCGCGATGGTCGCCGGGGCGCTGTGCATGCAGTTCCTGATCGACGGCGGCTCCTGGTGGCAGGGGCTCCTGCTCGGGCTCGCGGTCGCGGCCAGTGCCACCCTGGGCGACCTGGGCGAGTCGATGATCAAGCGGGACCTCGGGATCAAGGACATGGGCACGCTGCTGCCGGGGCACGGCGGCATCATGGACCGGCTGGACTCGCTGCTGCCGACCGCGCCGGTGGTCTGGCTGCTGCTGGTGCTGTTCGTCGGCTCCACCTGATCAACACCCCGCTGACCTGCTATTTCACCGGTGAGGGCCCGCTGTCCACAGGACGGCGGGCCCTCACCGTTCTGTCTGCGACACTGGAAGAACCATGCCTAAGCCCGGAGAACTGGCGTTGATCCGGCATCAAACGGCCCCTGACCAGCGCGTTTAGTGCTGTTCAGGGGCCGTTTGCGTGCTACTGGGCCGTCTCTGGGCCGTCTGGCTCCTCGGGGGCGGGCAAGAACAGCCCGTCAATGGCGTTCCGGGTCCGTTCCTGGCTCGACGGCATGAGATGCGCGTACACCCGCAGCGTCAGGGCGGGGTCCGTGTGCCCCAGGTACTGGCTCACGGCCTTGATGCTCTCTCCAGCGTCCAGCAGTACCGAGGCGTAGAAATGCCTCAGAGCATGCATGCCGTGCTCCCGAGCCGACTCGAACTTGCCGTCGTCGTCGGCGTCCGGGATCAGGCCAGCGACCGCCAGCGCGGGCTTCCACTCCTGGATGTTGAAGTTGCTGCGCCACACGACCCCGCTCGCGGTGTTCGTGAACAGGAGTCGGGCCGACACCTTGGGACCGTCCGGCTTCCGCCACGGCAGCGTGATCCCCACCGGCTTGAAGGCGTCGACGTGGGTGCGGAGGGCTTCCGCCACCGAGGGCGGCAGAGGTACGTCTCGCTCCTTGCCGCACTTGGGCGGGGCGAATACTGCCTTCCCTCGGATGAGCTTCACCTGCCGGACCACTCGCAGGATTCCGCCCTCGAAGTCGACCGCGTCCTCGGCGAGCCCCACGATCTCACCCTGTCGGAGTCCGCACCCTGCCCCGGTGTCGACCATGGTCCGGTACCGCTCAGGCAGCGCCGCGCGAACGGCGCGCACCTGGGTGGGTAGCCATGGCACGACGCGGCGCCGCTCGACTGCCGGCGGACGGACGGACTTCACGGAGCACGGATTGCGTGACAACAGACCGTCGTCCACGGCCGCGCTGAGCACCGCTCGCACGTCACCGTAGATGTTGCGCGCGTACGCGCCGCTCACAGCAGGGTTCGCTTCCAGGATGCTGACGAGTCCGCGGACGTGCTCAGGGCGGAATGAGTCGAGCGGACGACTGCCGAGGACGGGGAACGCGTGGAGACGCAACCGCTGTTCCGTCACGATCTGGCTGGACAGGTCGGCGGTATGAGCCGAGAGCCATTTCTCAGCGTAGGTCTGGAAGGTGATTCGGGCCGCGCGGGGGTCGATGTACTGACCGCGTGACATGTCGGACGCGATGTTGGTGAGCCACTTCTCAGCAAGGCGCTTTTGCCTGTCGGGGAAGCTCTTGGACTGCTCACTACCGTCCGGTCCGATGTACCGGGCGCGGTAGCGGAGGCCGGTGCCGTAGCGGTCGGTTCTGACCCGGCGTTCCTTGCCGTTGGCGTCGATCTCGGTCTTGTACCAGCGGTCCTGGACGTGGCCGGCCAAAGTTGTGCTCCTTCAGGTGCAGAGCAGGGGCGCGACCGGTGATGGCCGCGCCCCTGGGGTGGTGGGCGGTCAGGCAGCGTGGTGTTCGGTCAGCGCGCCGATCCAGGCGTGCACGGCGCCGGGGTCGTACCGGAGGTGCTTGCCGATGCGGAATCCGGGCGGGCCGGTGCGCTTCTTCCGCCAGGCGTAGACCGTCTCCAGTGGGACGGACAGAAGCGCTGCGAGGTCGTCGGGGGTGAGGTAGCGGGTGGGAAGTTCGGCGGCGGGCTGGGGCGGTTTGGCGGTGGCCATCGGGCTCCTTCAGCTCGGCCCGGGGTTCAGAAACCCCGGAAAGTGCTGACAGAACTGACAGAACCTCGCCGTATGCCCGCTGACCTGCTGATTCTGTGGCTTCGGCCGCTGTGACAAAACCTCAAAAAACTCTGACAGAACCTCGGAAACCTAGGTTCTGTCACGGCGGGCCGCTCGCCGGGTGGGCGAGGTTTTTTGAGTTCTGTCAGAGTTTCCGGAGGTTTTGTCAGAGCCCCGGAAGTGGCCGTTTGCGCAGGTCAGGCAGCTGGTCGGGAGGTTCTGTCAGTTCTGTCACGGGTTTCGGGGGTTTTCAGGCGGCGCGGGTGAGGCGGGGGTGGGTCTCGTAGCGGGGGGAGGGCGGTCGGCCGCCGCGGGTGGTGCGGGGCGGCGGGGGCTGCTGGCGGACCCAGCCGTGGTCCTCCAGGAGGTTGAGGGCGGGGTCGAGGTCGCCCATGGCGGGGAACTCGCTGCGGGGCACCGCGCGGAAGAGGTCGCGTTTGGTGAAGGTCGGGGTGCGGGTCTCGGTCAGGTGGGTCAGGAGGGTGTGGGCGGGGCCCTGGGCGGGGTCGGCCTTCATGGCGTTGAAGACGTCGAGAGCGTGGGCGGTGAAGTAGTCCCCGATCTCGGTCGCGGCGGCCATCGTGGCGGCCTCGATCGGCCGGGTCCAGGCGTCCTCGGGGTGGGTGGCGAGGTGGAGGAGCCCCGCGATGCGGGCGACGGCTCCGTCGCGTTTGGCGGCCCAGTTCACGATCGGGCGAAGTGGTCCGTCCTCTCGGAGCCGGGATTCGGAGACGCGCTGGTAGGCCAGGAGAACCGCGTCCGCCTCGGGCGTGAGGGTGAGCGCGGCGGTCTCGGTCCAGCCCGCGAGAGTCAGCGCCAGGCCACCGAGCTTCTTCGCGTAGGTGTCGGCGACCTCAGGGTTCAGGAGCTCCGGGGTGAGGTTGCGGTAGCCGACGAGCGACTTGGGCTTGGAGTAGAGGAACCGTCCGAGCAGTCCGCGGCCGTCGGCGCCCTTGATCTGCCCGATGGCGTCGAGGACTTCCGGCTGTACGGCGAGGCCCATGGTGATGGCGGGGCTCTCGATGTACTGGGCGTCTCTGGCCTGGCGGTTGACGCGGGCCATGTCTCCCGCGTGGCCCTTGAGGAAGATCCCCATGTTCGGGACGCCGGAGTAGCGTCCGGCGATGATCTCGAAGATCTCCCCTTCGGCGGACAGGATCGCGATCCGCCCGTCCTGCTGGGCGAGCAGAGTGGTCAGGCTTTCGGCGGTGACGTCGTCGGCGACGAGCTGGGGCTCGGACGGGACGACGGCCCGCTCGGCGGCCTCGGACAGCGAGATGGCCTGGGCGGTCAGGTCGGCCAGCTTGTCGGCCTCGGCGTTCGCGGCCATCTTCTCGGCCTTCTCCGCCGCGGCTTTCGCGATCCGGGCGGAGGCGGCGGCCTCGGCCCTCTGCGGCGCCGTGAGCTCGATCAGGGCCTTCTCGGCGGCGAGGAGCGGCTTGGTCATGAGCCCGAACACTGCGCTTTTGCGGTTGCCGGGCGGGAGGGCGACGGCAGTGTAGAGGGTGACGGGCTCGCTCCACTGCCCGCGCACGGTCACGGTCAGGCGCCCGCCGGCGGCGGTGCCGATGGCGGCCAGCGCGAGGCACCCGGCGAGGTCGACGGGCGTCTGCGTCTCCTCGGCGACACCGGCCGTCATGGCCGCGAGCCAGTCGGGCAGCGCGTCGACGGGGAAGACCGGGAGCTGGCCGCGCGGGTTGAGCGGCACGGGCTCGTCCCACACAGGTCCGGCGACATCCTCAGGGGTCATCTCCTCGAACCCGGCCCACAGCTCGGGATCGTGCGGACTCATGAGACGTTCCTTTCCTCGGTGGCGCGGAGCGGGCAGAGGTCGCGGTGGCGGGCGTGGTCGTCGATCAGGGCGAGGACGCGGCGGTGGCCTGCGGCGAAGAGATCCCGGCCGCAGTCACACGTACTGGTTGCGGTGGGGGTAGCGCCGCGCGGGGCGGTGATGATGAGCCAGGCGATCGGGCGGCGCCCATGCCCGGCCTGCGGGTCAGGACCAGAAGGGACGCCTTCGGCGGCGTTCTTCGCCGCACCACCGCCCCGACTGGCTTGGGCCGGTTCGGCGGGGCCGGGGCCGGTGGGGTGAGCGGGAAGGCTCTTCAGGGAGGAGCGGGGAGGGCGGTTCACGCGGCCCTCCGCTGCGGGTTGTGCGCGATGGACCAGTTCAGACCGCTGCGTACGGTCGAGCGGCACTGGCGCGGTGACAGGCCGGCCGCCTCCCCCGCCTCCTGAAGAGCCTCCTCCACCCCGGATCGGGGAAGGTCGCCCCACGCGATGAACCGCCCCAGTGCTCGCGCCGCCGAGAGCAGCGTGCAGTCGCGTTCCCCTTCCGGAGCGGCCCGTACGGTCGCGGTCTCTGCCCGGAGCGCGGCGCTGGCGTACCGGGAGGCCCGGGTCGAGGACGCGCTGGGCGACGGGACGCGGGAGGAGCGGCGGGGTGCGAGGAGGGTGTGCAGCCATCCGGGGAGCGGGATGGGCGGGGTGGGGTCGGTGACGGTGTAGGGGCCGGTCGCGGTGAAGCTCCCGGCGGCGACGACGTATCCGCCGTGGGCGCGGGTGTCGATGAGCCTGCCGAGTTTGCCCGCACTGTTCGTCAGCCGGGATCCGGGCGGGGCGGTGAAGTAGAGGTGGTGCCCGCCGCTCGCGGTCCGGGTCCGGTAGGTGGTGGGCACCGGGTGCCCGGCGCGCTCGCAGAGCGCCTGAAAGGTCGTCACGCCGCAAGGCGTGCCCGTGCTGCTCTTCGTCTTCTGCTTGGGCATGTCGAGGTCGACGACGACCAGCCCGGACCGGCCGGTCGCGATGCCGATGTTGAACGGGCGGTCGGCCCAGGCCCGGCGGATGCGGTCCGGGTCGATGGTGGCCCGGTCCTCCCACTTGCGATGCCCGCCCGCGCAGTCCCCGATCCCGGGGCAGACAGCTTCGCCGTGGAGGGCGGGGCGCTTGTCGGCGGGGCGGAGGGGGAAGACGTGCCAGCCGCGCTCGGCCGCGTCCAGGGCGGCGGTCAGGAGGGGCTGGTCTCGCCGGATGAGGGTGGGGTGGGTCATGCTGGACTCCTCCAGTTCCACGGTTGAGTTGTGCTGGACGAGGGCGGCCCCGGGTTCATTGGCGTGAGGACGGGGCCGCCCTCGGTTGTGCTGGTGTCAGGCGCCGCGCTGCGGGCGGTATTCGGCCCCGAGCTGGATCAGCCAGTCGGGCCAGAACTCCGGGTGGGCGCGGTAGAACCAGCGGCAGCGGCGGTTGCGGTCCATGCCCATTGAGGTCGGGCGGAGCTTGTAGGCGCGCCCTTCGACCTCTGCTCGGATCGGGTGGATGCCTTCCGGAGAGGGGTCCGGGAGGTCGAGCCGGTAGATCAGGGTGATGACTTGCGGGGTGAGGGCGAAGTCGCAGCTGTACTGGATATCGGGTTTGTTCTGGACGTCGAGCTTCACAGTCACGATGTCGGTCATACAGGGTCCTTTCACTTAGAAGGGCGGTTCGTTGCTGGCCCACGGGTCCGCGACATCGCGGCGGCGGCGTAGCCACCGGGGCCGGGCGGGGAGCTTCAGCAGGGTCCAGCGCTGGGTCTCGTCCCAGCACACGCACGGCTCCCATTCGGTGCCCGCGTACTCGCCTTCGTGGTCGCCGTAGTCGTGGTGGTGTCCGCCCTCGCCGCCGCAGTCGGGGCAGTCGGGGCGGGGGGTTTCGGTGAGGATCAGCGCGGGCCGGGGCCAGGTGGAGCGCTGGACGCGGAGCCGTACGGCCCGCGCCTTCTGCTCGGGGGCGTGGAGGGTGTGGGTGGTGGCGAGGTGGATGAGGTCGTGTGCGTCGCCGGGGGTGAGGGCCCGGTGGCGGATGCGGACGCCACATCCGGGGGTGAGGCAGCGCACGGTGCGCGTGCCGGAGAGGCTGGCGACGGCGTCGCTGAAGCGGTGGACGAGAGGGCGGCTGCCAGGCATCCCGGATGTCCTTTCGAGTGGAGGGTGCAGGTGGCGGCCCGCGTCAGGAGGCGGTGGGGCGCGGGCGGCGGGGGACGCGGACGGGCTGGGTGTTGGGGCCCTGGCCGCCCGCGTCGTTCCAGCGGCCGGGGCCGCTGCCGGAGGGGTTCACGGGTGCCGGGTAGGAGGGCCTGCGGGGGGAGGTCGGCATGGGGGGTCCTCTCAGGACTGGTTGGTGGTTTTGGCCCAGAGGCCGCGTGTGGTGGTGTGGGTGGTGTGGTGGTCCTGGGTGACGGGGCCGGTGTAGTGGTGGTGGTGTTCGGTGTGGGTGTCGGCTCGTGCGCGGCCGAGGGAGCGCAGGAGGGATCCGGCGGCGAGGACGAGGGCGACGGGTCCGGCGGCGCCGAGGGCGAGGGTGACCGGGTCGACCTGGCCGAGGGTGTAGAGCACGAGCGACGTGGCGCCGCCGGTGGAGAGGGCGGCGACGCTGCCGGAGAGCATGAGCGCGCTGGCGTCGGTGGCCTTCTGGGACATGGGTGGGCGGCCGGGCTGGGGGACGGGGGGTGTCGGCCCGTACGCGGGGAGCGGGGTCGGGTCGTGGAAGGCGGTGGTGATGATCCGTTCGGCTTCGGCGGCGGCTTCGGCGTCGGTCATCGGAAGGGGGGCGGGGTGGTTGTCGGGGGGGATGTGGCGGGGGTGGGGAGGGGTGTCCATGGGTGCCTCGCGGGTGTGTGAGGGCCGCCCCTGGGGGTGCGGGGCGGCCCTGTGCGGCGGGGTGTGATTCGGGTGTGCGGGGCGGTGTGCGGGCCGATTCACACGCCGTGTGACGTGGGGATTCGCGCTGTGCGGGTGTGCGGGGTGTGCGGGGGTGTGCGGGTCCCTGTCAGGCGGCGGCGAGGGCGGGGAGGAGGCGGTAGACGCCCGCCTCGCCGGTCGCGGCCAGGCGCCCTTCCTCCGCCATCCGCTTCATCTCCTTGGAGACCCAGGAACGTTCGCGGCCGATCTGCTCCAGGTAGGGGGTCAGGTTCTTGACCGCGACGGTGCCGGGGCCGACCGAGGCGAGCATCCGGACCATTTCGTCGAGGAGTTCGCGGGCCTCCTCGGGCGACGGCTTCGCGGCGGGGAGCGCGGCCGATCCGGCGGCGGCCGGGAGTTCGGCGGTCGCGTCGTGCTCGGCGTCCTCGGCGTCGACGAGCGAGGCGACCTCCTGGGCGGACGCTTCCTGCTCGGTCACCGCCACGGCGGGGGCCGGGAGCGGGGCGCCGGCCGCGCGCTCGCGGCGGCCGGTGAACATCTGGCCCGCGACCTGCTCGGCGCCCCGGGCCGTCACCGCGTCCAGCTCGGGGCGCACGGCTGCGAACTCGCTGACGATCCAGGCGGCGGCCTTCTCGTACTCGCCGGACGGGCCGGTCCAGAACGTGCGGGCGGGGTTGGCGTACAGGTCCTCGTCCACCCCGGCCGAGACCAGGTACACGTAGCCCTTGCGCTTGTTGCCCCAGGCGGCCGGGTTGGCGCCCGCGTCCAGGACTTCCTCGGGGAGGGCGAACCCCGCGTCGTCGCCCCGGACCCCGAAGCACATGGCCGCCGGGAGCGAGGCGCGGGTGTCGGTGGAGAGCTGGTAGCCGGACGCGCGCTGCATGGAGATGACCAGGGTGACGCCCGCCGACCGGGCCTCCTGCGCGATGCCGGTGAAGGTGTCCTCGCCCATCTCCCGCAGGAGCTTGGCGGCCTCCTCGAACCAGGCGACCAGGTACTGCAGTCCGTCACAGCCGCACGCGGTGCCGTCCTTGCGGCAGGAGTGGGCGGGGTCGGTCTGCTTCTGTGCGGCTGCGGGCTCCCACGCCCGGTAGCGGTGGTCGCGCAGCCAGGCGGCCCGGACCGGGATGACGGCTTGGACGGTGGCGGCCATCGCGGCGGCGGACGCGCTGTCGAGAGCGGCCCAGTCCATCGCGGGGACCAGCGGCATGAAGTCCTGTCCGCCCTTGGCCGCGTCGGCGAGCCAGACCACGACGTCCTTGCGGGACAGCAGCTCGAACATGACGTCGAGCGCGCCCTCGGTCTTCCCGGAGCCGGTCATCCCCATGACGAGCATGTGGATCGCGTCGAGCAGCGGCAGGACCAGGTCCGAGCCGTCGTCGTACACGCCGACCCGCAGCGGCACGGCGACGGACTGTCCCGGAGCGAACGGGCCGGGCCACCGGGTGGCGTCCTTGAGCATGTCCTCGGGCACGATGACGAACTGGCCCTTCCTCGCGGAGTCGGGGTCGTGCTGGACGCGGATCGCGGTGGTCGGCACGTCGAGCGCGGACGCGATCCGGGGGATCGCCTTGGCCACGTCATCGTTGGTCAGCTCACCGGCCGGCAGCTCGTACGGGACGGTCACCCGGTTCGGCTCGACCTTCACGTCGCGGAGCTTGGTGCGGGCGAGCCCGACCTTCTCCAGGAGCCCCTTGTCCGCGGCCGCCGCCGAGCCCTCGGGAGCCGAGGCCCGCATGGCCTGGCGGATGTTCCACGACAGGGCCAGGGCGGCGCCGCCCATCAGGTACAGGTCGGGCAGCGGACCGGTCAGCGGCCCGGACAGGGCAGCGGCGGTCACCCACCCCGTCCCGGCCGCCACGGTGATTGCCGAGTGCAGACGGCGCTGCGGCCCCGCCGCCCGCCCCGCCCACCACGTCGCGGCCGTCAGCCCCACCGACGCGAGCGTCAGTCCGACCCCCGCCCACGGGGCCCCCTCCCACTGGAGGTTGGCCCCGGCACCAGCGGCGAACACACCACCGGTCACGATCCACGGCGGGGTGTAGGGCTTGGTCCGGTGCCACAGCCACGACGACATCTTCGACGTCCCGGACCCCGAGTTCAGCCGCTCCTCGTGCTGCTGAGCCACGTCCTTCTGCTTGCTGCTCATGAGGTGGACCCTTCTCAGAACTTGAACGGGTTGGTGGTCGACGGGCGCTGGGGGCGCGGGCGCATCAGGTCGGCGTACTCCCGGGTGAACGCGGCGTGCGCTCCGACCGCGCTCTTCGCGGCGGCGGTCGCCCCGTCGGCGGCCTTCTTGAGTTTCCGGGAGACCTTGAGCGCCCTCATGCGGCCCTGGATCGGGTTGTCGCCGGGCAGTGTCTGGGCCTGCGCGAGGCGGGCCTCCAGGATCTTCGAGGCGATCGCCAGCTCGATCGACGCCTGCAGCATCAGGGCACGGACGTGGTTGCAGTAGGACCGCACGTCGTCGGTGCTGTCGAAGGACGGCTCACCCAGCACGAAGTGCGACCCGCCCTGGCCCGGCATCCCCTGCCCCCCGGCCGCCGGGGCGGCGGCCGGGGCGGGGCCCTGCTGCACGTTGAAGTTCAGCCCGAAGGACGGAGCGAAACCCGTCCAGTTCTTCGTGTTGGTGTTCTTGGTCTGCGCCCCGGCAGCCCCGGCCGGACCGGCCTGCGGGGGAACGTTCGACTGGGCAAAAACCATGATGTGTGCTCCTTTTCAGGCGGAGAGGCAGAGGGCCGCGACGACGAGCGCGGCGATGTGGGCGGTCTGGTCGACGTGCGCGGTACCACCGGCGGCGGCCCAGGACTCCTGGCGGGCCCAGCGCATCCAGGCAGCCACCGGCCAGCGCCGGTCGATCACCGCGTGCGTGGCCCCGATCCACACCAGCGCGGCCAGAGCAGGCAGCACCGGGAGCCGCCACCCGAGCACGGCCGCACCGAGCGCGAGGAGGAGGCCGCAGACCACGACGTGTGTGGTGGCGTGGCTGAGGTTCGCCCGCCATCCGGCCAGGCCGGGCCCGGCCTTGTGCTCGGCCTGGTGGTCGGTCTGCAGCGGGTAGTCGGCGATCAGGTGGCCGAGGTAGAGCAGGAACGCGATGTCAGCGAACACGGGACTCCCCTTCGGTGGGGTTGTCGTGGCAGGTCACGCACATGCCGAGCGACCGGGGGATGCAGTAGCCGCGGTCCTGCCGGCAGACGGGGCAGGTGCGGCGGGCGGTCATCGCGGCGGCGAGCGCGGCCCGGCGGGCCGGGGTCATCGGCCGCACCGGCCGGGCCCGGTCGACCCGGTAGAGGTAGGCGACCAGCGGGCCCCGCCGTCGGCGGGGCCTTTCGAGCTGGGCGACAACGTCCTGCCCGCCGGGCCGCAGCCCGAGGGCGCGGAGCTGACGGCGGGTGGCCAGGCCCTCGGGGGCGAGGCGCCAGCGGTAGACGGGGGTGGATGCCATGGCCGTCACCCCGCCACGAGGAGCAATCCGGGGCCGTCCTCCGGGGGGTTGGCGAGGCGGCCGTAGACCTTGTGGACGTAGGAGGTGGACCGGGTGGATTTCACCGCAGCCTGACTGATCGTGTCGCCGTCGAGGAAGCACTGCCGGATGACTTCGGCGGCCTCCTCGGCGCTCAGCCGGGGCCCGGTCTCGGGCCCGTCGTCGTCCGGGGTGGACAGCGGGGGGACGGCCAGGGGATACACCCGCTGTGCACCGCAGATGACCGGCAGTGTTGCCACCGGGGCGGGTGCCGGGGCCGGGAGCGGCGCCTCGGGTGCGGCCGGGGTGGACATGGTGGGGGACGCGGGGTGGACGGGCTCGGTGTCCACCGTTTCCACCCTGGCGTCCACCTGCTCGCGCAGGTCGGCGATCCGGTCGAGGATCGCGCGCCGGTAGAACGTGATCGCTTCAGCCAGAACGATCAGGAGGACAGGGGGGATGGAATGGAGGACGAGACCGGCCGGGTCGATCTGCCGAGGCACCCCGAAACCGGCCCCGGCGGGCCAAAGGGAGCTCCAGCAGTTCATCAGCCACGTCCCCAGACCGGCGAACCAGCGCAGCACGGTGGCCCACCCGGAGGGCTTGACGCCGTGCTCGGACAGGCGGCCGTCCACGATCAGGACCGCGCCGAGCGCGACCGCGACCATCGGGTCCAGCAGCCACGCGATCCACACGCTGATGTGGTGGTCGATCGCGAACAGGGTCACGTTCGTCGCGGTGAACGCCAGCGCGACCACCGCGACCGTGATCAGAACCTTCGTCAGACCGGACTGGAGCGACTGCAACGCCGCGATCTGCGAGGCGGGAGCGGTCCGCTTCATACGGTCATCGCCCCCACGAGGTCCGTCTCCGCACGGCGGTCCTCCCGGACCTGCCCGAAGCCGACCAGCCGGACAGTGACGCCCTTGATGACCGTGCTGGTCTCCAGCCACATCAGGGGGCCAACCCCGCCCTCGGCGTCCATGGACACCTCGGCGGGGTCGATGCCCAGAGCGGCCCGCCACGCCTCGAACTTGGACAAGCTGTCGTAGGCGGTCAGGGTCAGCCGGTCGGGGCAGTGCACCGCAACCGCCGGGCTCAGCGCCGGCAGGCCGGAGAACGTCTCCGTCAGCGACGCGAGGACCGTGACCGCAGCGGACAGGCGACTCATCGTCGGCGCGCTCATGCCGCCACCGCCGAACCGGTCGAAACGGCGGCGGTGGCCGGGCGGCGACCCGAACGACGCCGGGACGGGGCGGTGCGGGGCTTCATCGGGAGGGTCCGCAGCAGCGAGGCCGCGTACTCGGCGACCTCCGGGTCGGTCTCGCGGAGCTCCGCGAGGACCGCACGGGCGACGTCCAGCCGGGCCGCCCGCTCCTGGGCGGACTCGGCGTCCGGGCCGGTGAACAGCTCCAGGTCGATGCCGAGCGACAGCTCGACGAACTCGGTCGCGGTAACGGGCTCGCGACCAGCAACGATGTTCTTCATGGGTCTCTTCTCTTCCTCTTGAATGGAACGGCCCGACTGCGGTCCCCGGGGTGCCACCTGGGGACCGCTCGCCGTTTCGGGGTGGGTGCTGCGAGCTAGCTGCGCCAGCCGTGGCTGCCGTGACAGCCGTAGACGACGTCCTGGTAGTCGATGGGCCCGTGGGCGGCCTCCCACGCGGCCTGGGACGCCCTTTCCTCGGCCGCCCGCTCGGCGGCCATCTCGTCGCGGAGGTCTTCGTAACTCTTCTGCATGGCTGGGTCCTCTCTCTGGCCGCTCGCTGCTGCGGGCGGCTCGTGCCCCGGGCCGGATCCGATCCGGCGCCCTCACGGCGTGACTGCCGGGGCGGTGGTGCTCAGTCCTGGTAGCGCCGGGCGCGGGCGGCGTCGCGGGCGTCCATCTCGCGGTTGAACTCCTCGTACTCGGCTGCGTCGATGGCTTCGTAGTCGGCGTGCATCTCGTCCAGTTCCTTCTGCCGCTGAGCGGCTCGGGCGAGTACTTCCTCAAGGCGGTCCATGAGTCCTCCTGGTCAGGGGCGGGACAGAATGTGCGCTGCCGTGGCGGTCAGCGCGTCGGCCGCGGATACGGCGGCCTCACGGCGGGAGGCCAAGACCTCGACGGTCTGGGCGTGGCGCATCTCGTACGTGGCACGGACCGCTCCGTCAATGTCGCGCCGGAGCTGCGGAAGCAGCACCGTGAGGGCGACCTGCGGGGCGGTGACGGCCGAGCGGGTGACGTGGCTTGCCTCGCGCGCCTCAGCCACATCGGCCGGGGCCGCGCCGGACAGGCGCAGGTCCTCCCGCGTCCACATCGCGCGGCGGTGATCTGCCAGGGCGACGATCAGGTCGCCCAGGGCGGTCATGGCCCGGTCCCGCAGTGCCTGCCGGCGCTGGGCCCGAACCGCGAAGTACTGCTGGACGCCAACCACGGCGGCCCCCAGCACGGTGCCGACGACCGCGACAACAGCAGCGGCGATCTCCATCGGGCTTTCCCCTTCCGGGGCCGGACTCTCCGACTCCCCTCAGCCCCGCCCGTACAGCCCTCGCGCTGAGCGCGGAACCGGACGGGCGGAGGAGGCAACCGGCCTGCGATAGCCGCAGGAAGTTCGGTCGAACTGGCGGCCTGCTTGCTCGGCCGCCGACGCGGAGGGCGCAGTCACTCGCGCGGGTCCAGTGCGGGTGACGCCTTGGTATGCCGTCGGCTCATGCCGACCTCCTAGCGAGGCGGGGACAGGGACAGGATTCGGTTCTCCTGTTCGCACGGCGCTGCTCGATCCGGGGAGTACCGAAGTCCCGGACGTCTGAGGTGGCAGCGTCAATGTGTGCCATGCGGTTCTTTCAAGTCGGTGGCGTAGCTCCCATTTGGGTTGTCGGGCCCCGGTGTGACGGGGGCCCTTTCTCTGCCGACTGGTCTCCACTCGCCTCGGCCGGTGCTGTCACGGCCGTCGTGCTGCGGTGGATCGCGCTATGGAGTTGCTGAGCAAGGTCCGCCCACGACGAAGAAGCCCTCGCGGGCTTAGGTTCGCGTGAACCTCCCTAGGGATATTTAAAGCGGATCTCCCTAGGGAGGTCAAGCGAGCATGAAAAAAGGACCCGCGACAGCGGGTCCTTCGGGGGCTGTGTGCAAGTTGCGTCAGCCGGTGATGTGGTACTCCATGACGTATGCCCCGGCGTCCAGCAACATCCGGTTTACCTCGACCGGTCTGTCCTGGGCTGTGAGTGCTGTCCGGTAGATCTCGACTACGGGAGTTCCGTCAGCCAGCCGTAGCCGCTCAGATTCTTCCCGGCTGGGCATGCGCGACCGCAGCTCCTCGATGAACCGAACCGGCTTGGCTCCGAGCTCGGCCAAGCGCGCGTACGTTCCCCCTGGTCCGGTGTCCTGTCGGGCGATAGGTGACTCGCGAACGAGGTCGGCCGGCAGGTAGGAGACGGCCGCCTGTACCGGCTCGCCCTCCACCGTGAACAAGCGGTCTCGCACGATGACGGGAGTTCCGTCGGCCAAGCCCAGGACGCGCGCCACGTCAGCCGGGGCCGGCGCCTCGTATACACGAAGGTCCGTGACCTGCATGGGGCGCTCGCCCACGTCGGAACTCCAGATCGATCGTCCCGATCCCCAGCCTTCCTGCGCGAGTCGACGATTCGCGACCCGACGGATGGGCTGAAACTCCCGGACGTATGTGCCGCTTCCCTTGCGGCGCACTGCGAGCCCTTCGCTGACCAGCAGCATCAGGGCCCGACGTGCTGTCTCCTTGGCTACTCCGTACGACTTCACTAGGGCGGGCTCGCCGGGCAGTCGCACGCCGGGAGCCAGATCGCCGGAGCGGATGCGTTCACGCAGTACGTCGGCGATGTCCCTGGCGTTTTCCGCCATTACTCCTCACTTCCCTAGGGTGGTCATTACAGCTTGGCACACCAGCCCTCGCCTGCCTGTCGGAGGGGCAGCGCGGGTGATCCCGAGCGTGCTTCCGTGCCTCGCGGATACGCCTCCTCCGGCGCGGCACTCAGTGGAAGCCTGCCCCTGGTCCAGAACTCGTAGATTCATGGAGGGCAGGCAATGGCATCACAGTCCAAGTGCGGCGCTCGAACCAATGCCGGTACGGCGTGCCGAAATCTCGCAGTAGTAGGCACCTCTCGTTGCGCGAAGCATCAGGGGCCCTGGTCCGCCTATGGGGTCGCGCAGCGCAAGGAGAAAGAAGCCAAGGCGAAGAAGCGCAGCATCCGCAAGAAGCGGTAAGAGCTGCTGGGAAGCGCACCGATGGTGGCATGCCTTGCGGGCGCGCGGTTCCCCACCTGGGGCTTTTACCTGTGGTAGAGCCATGACGCCGGGCCGTCTGTGGGCCGTCGAAGGGTTGCCAGTGACAACCGGTGACGACCAATGACGACCGGCTCCGCGTAGCCGTCGCCTGGCCTGAGCTGGGCGACGGCCCGGAGGACCACGGCGTGTCTGCGACACTGGATGAACCATGCCTAAGCCCGGAGAACTCACTTTCGTCGCGCCCCGCGGAGCCAAGAAGCCGCCGCGGCACCTCGCCGACCTCACGCCCGCCGAGCGCAGGGAGGCCGTCGCCGCGATCGGCGAGAAGCCGTTCCGCGCCCAGCAGCTCTCGCAGCACTACTTCGCGCGGTACACGCACGACCCCGCCGGGTGGACCAACATTCCCGCCGGTTCGCGGGAGAAGCTCGCCGAGGCGATGTTCCCCGACCTGATGTCGGTGGTCCGCCACATCAGCTGCGACGACGACACCACCCGCAAGACGCTCTGGAAGCTCCACGACGGGACGCTCGTGGAGTCCGTTTTGATGCGCTACCCCGAGCGCGTGACGATGTGCATTTCCTCGCAGGCGGGCTGCGGGATGAACTGCCCGTTCTGTGCGACCGGGCAGGCCGGGCTCGACCGCAATCTGTCCACCGCCGAGATCGTCCACCAGATCGTCGACGGCATGCGGGCGCTGCGGGACGGGGAGGTCCCCGGCGGTCCGGCCCGGCTCTCCAACATCGTCTTCATGGGCATGGGCGAGCCGCTCGCCAACTACAACCGGGTGGTCGGCGCGATCCGTCGGCTGACCGACCCGGAGCCGGACGGACTGGGGCTCTCGCAGCGGGGGATCACGGTCTCCACCGTGGGCCTGGTGCCGGCGATGCTCCGCTTCGCCGACGAGGGCTTCAAGTGCCGGCTCGCCGTGTCGCTGCACGCGCCGGACGACGAACTGCGCGACACCCTCGTGCCGGTGAACACCCGCTGGAAGGTGGCCGAGGTGCTGGACGCCGCGTGGGAGTACGCGGAGAAGTCCGGCCGTCGCATCTCCATCGAGTACGCGCTCATCCGGGACATCAACGACCAGGCGTGGCGCGGCGACCGGCTGGGCCGGCTGCTCAAGGGCAAGCGTGTACACGTCAACCTGATTCCGCTGAACCCCACGCCCGGCTCCAAGTGGACCGCCTCGCGGCCCGAGGACGAGCGGGCCTTCGTCGAGGCGATCGCCGCCCACGGCGTGCCGGTGACCGTGCGGGACACCCGGGGCCAGGAGATCGACGGGGCCTGCGGGCAGCTGGCGGCGTCCGAGCGCTGAGTGCGCCGGGGGGTGTCCGGTCCGGTGGAGGACGGCCGGAACGGACACCCCCCGGGGTGGCCGTCGAGGCCCGTGTACTCTGTGCCCGAAATCAACTTCATATTCCGACAGGGGAGCGCCACAGCGCTGAGAGTGCGGCACCGAGGACAGGTCGGCCGCAGACCCTCTGAACCTCGCCCGGGTCATTCCGGGTAGGAAGTTCGGTCATCAACTCATGCTGTTGCGCCCTGCCCGCTTTCCGCGGGTGGGGCCGCGTCTCTTCCTGGCCAAAACCCAGGAGGAATCCACAATGAGCACCACACACAGGACCGGCCGGCTCGCGGTCTCGGCCCTCGCCGCCGCGGTCGGCGTCACCGCACTCGCCGGATGCGGAGGCTCCGACGACACGTCCGCCGGCTCCGGCGGCACCAAGGGCCCCGGCTCCAAGACCGTGACGCTGGTCAGCCACGACTCCTTCAACGCCTCCAAGGAGGTCCTGGCGGAGTTCACCAAGGAGACCGGCTACACCGTCAAGGTACTGAAGAGCGGGGACGCGGGCGTCGCGCTCAACCAGGAGATCCTGACCAAGGGTTCGCCCCGGGGCGATGTGTTCTTCGGCGTCGACAACACCCTGCTCTCCCGCGCCCTCGACAGCGGGCTCTTCACCCCGTACGAGGCCAAGGGCCTCGACCGGGTCGCGAAGGACACCGTGCTCGACGCCGAGCACCGGGTCACCCCGGTCGACACCGGCGACATCTGCGTCAACTACGACAAGAAGTACTTCGCCGACAGGAAGCTGGCACCGCCGGCCAGCTTCGACGACCTGGCGAAGCCCGCGTACAAGAACCTGCTGGTCACCGAGAACGCCGCGACCTCGTCGCCCGGCCTCGGCTTCCTGCTCGGCACCGTCGCGGCCTACGGCGAGGACGGCTACCAGGACTACTGGAAGAAGCTCAAGGCCAACGGTGTCAAGGTCGTCGACGGCTGGGAGCAGGCGTACAACGAGGAGTTCTCCGGTTCGGCGGGCGGCAAGAAGGCCAAGGCAGACCGGCCGCTCGTCGTCTCGTACGCCTCCAGCCCGCCCGTCGAGGTGTTGTACGCGAAGCCGCAGCCGGCCCAGGCCCCGACCGGCGTGGTCACCGGCGCCTGCTTCCGGCAGATCGAGTTCGCCGGGCTGCTGGACGGGGCGCCGAACGAGAAGGGCGGCAAGGCCCTGCTGGACTTCCTGATCAGCAAGAGGTTCCAGGAGGACATGCCGCTCAACATGTTCGTGAACCCGGTCTCCGGGGACGCGAAGCTGCCGGAGCTGTTCACGAAGTTCGGCGCGACGGTGGACCGGCCCGGGACCGTCGCCCCGGAACTGATCGCCAAGAACCGTGAGCAGTGGGTCCAGTCGTGGTCCTCGCTCGTCGTGAAGTAACGAGGACCGCGGGACGCGGGCCGGGACCGGGCGGCGGAGCCGTGCGCCCGGCCCGCGGTCCGGCCCTGCGGCGGGGCGCGACGCGGTTCGGTCTGATGGCCGTGCCCGTCGCGTTCTTCGCGCTGTTCTTCGCCTACCCCGTCGCCGCGATCGTCGGCCGGGGGCTGAAGACGGACGGTGTCTGGCAGTTCGGGCGGATCGGCGAGGTGCTGGGCCGGCCGGAGATCCGCGAGGTGCTCTGGTTCACCTGCTGGCAGGCGCTCGCCTCGACCGCCCTGACCCTGCTGATCGCGCTGCCCGGCGCCTATGTCTTCGCCCGCTTCGACTTCCCCGGCAAGCAACTGCTGCGGGCGGTCGTCACGGTGCCGTTCGTGCTGCCGACCGTCGTCGTCGGGACCGCCTTCCTGGCCCTGCTCGGGCGCGGCGGATTCCTCGACGAACTCTGGGGCGTACGGCTCGACACCACCGTCTGGGCGATCCTGCTCGCCCATGTCTTCTTCAACTACGCGGTGGTCGTCCGCACGGTCGGCGGGCTGTGGGCCCAGCTCGACCCCCGGCAGGAGGAGGCCGCCAGGGTGCTGGGCGCCGGACGGTTCGCCGCCTGGCGCCGGGTCACCCTGCCCGCGCTGGCCCCCGCTGTGGCCGCCGCCGCGCTGATGGTCTTCCTCTTCACCTTCACCTCCTTCGGGGTCGTGCAGATCCTCGGCGGTCCCGGCTTCGCCACCCTGGAGGTGGAGATCTACCGGCAGACCGCGCAGCTCCTCGCCCTGCCGACCGCCGCCGTGCTGACCCTGGTGCAGTTCGCCGCGGTCGGTGCGATCCTCGCCGTGCACGCCTGGACCGTCCGGCGCAGGGAGAGAGCTCTGCGCCTGGTCGACCCGGCGCGCACGGCGCACAGGCCGCGCGGTGCCGGGCAGTGGGCGCTGCTGGGCGGGGTGCTGCTGACCGTACTGCTGCTGATCCTGCTGCCCCTCGGGGTGCTCGTGGAGCGCTCCGTGAACACCGGGGACGGCCATGGGCTCGACTACTACCGGGCGCTGGGATCGGCGGACGCGAGCGGCGGTACGTTCCTGGTCGCGCCGCTCGAAGCGGTCGCCAACTCCCTCCAGTACGCCTTGGTCGCCACGGCCATCGCGGTGGTGATCGGCGGGCTCGCCGCCGCGGCGCTGACCCGGCGGGCGGGCCGGCTGGCGCGCGGATTCGACGCGCTGCTGATGCTGCCGCTCGGGGTCTCCGCGGTCACCGTCGGCTTCGGCTTCCTGATCACCCTGGACGAGCCGCCGCTGGACCTGCGGACCTCCTGGATCCTGGTGCCGCTCGCCCAGGCGCTGGTCGGGGTGCCCTTCGTCGTACGGACGATGCTGCCGGTGCTGCGCGCGGTGGACGGGCGGCTGCGGGAGGCGGCGGCGGTGCTCGGGGCCTCGCCGCTGCGGGCCTGGCGGGAGGTCGATCTGCCGCTGGTACGGCGGGCGCTGCTGGTCGCGGCCGGTTTCGCCTTCGCCGTCTCGCTCGGCGAGTTCGGCGCGACGGTGTTCATCGCACGGCCCGACCGGCCGACGCTGCCGGTCGCCGTGGCCCGGCTGCTGGGGCGGGCCGGGGAGCTGAACTACGGCCAGGCGATGGCGCTCAGCACCCTATTGATGGTGGTCTGCGCCGTCTCGCTGCTGCTGCTCGAACGAGTCCGTACGGACCGGACCGGCGAGTTCTAGAGATGTCCGGGGAGTTCTGGAAATGCTGACACTGGAATCGGCCACCGTCCGCTTCGGCGGGCGGGCGGCGCTCGACGCGGTGGATCTGGCGGTCGCCGAGCACGAGATCGTCACCGTGCTGGGGCCGAGCGGAAGCGGCAAGTCCACCCTGCTGCGGGTGGTCGCCGGGCTCCAGCGCCTGGACGGCGGCCGGGTGCTGCTGGACGGTGCGGACCAGTCCGGGGTGCCGGTGCACCGGCGCGGCCTCGGCCTGATGTTCCAGGACCATCAGCTCTTCCCGCACCGGGACGTCGGCGCCAACGTCGCCTTCGGGCTGCGGATGCGCGGCGCCTCCCGCCGCGACCAGGAACGCCGGGTCGGTGAACTCCTCGACCTGGTGGGCCTGCCCGGGGCCGAGCGGCGCGCCGTCGCCACGCTCTCCGGCGGCGAGCAGCAGCGCGTCGCCCTCGCGCGGGCCCTCGCCCCGCGCCCCAAGCTGCTGATGCTGGACGAGCCGCTGGGCCAGCTCGACCGGGGGCTGCGCGAACGGCTCGTCGTCGAACTGCGTGCGCTCTTCCGGAAGCTGGGCACGACCGTGCTCGCCGTCACGCACGACCAGGGCGAGGCGTTCGCGCTGGCCGACCGGACGGTGGTGATGCGCGAGGGCCGGATCGCCCAGGTGGGCACCGCGCTGGAGGTGTGGCGGCAGCCCGTCTCCGCCTTCGTGGCCGGTTTTCTCGGCTTCGACAACGTGGTGGCGGCGACGGTGACCGGTGGGGTCGCCGAGACGGTGTGGGGCAAGGTGCCGGTGCCGGAGGACTCGCCGCAGGGGGCGTGCGAGCTGCTGGTACGGCCGGCCGGGGTACGGATCGGCTCCCCGGAGCAGGGGCTGCGCTGCGTGGCCGGGGGGCGGACGTTCCGCGGCAGCCGGGTCATGGTGCGGCTGACCCCGCCGACCGGCCCGGAGCTGGAGGCGGAGTGCGCGCCCCGGGACGCCCCCGAGGAAGGGGCGGCGGTCGGTGTCGGATTCGACGCGGCGGAGGTCGTCGTCCTGGAGCCCGCCCGCTGATCCGGCACCGGGGCCGTGGGCCGTCCCTTCCGGACCGTGCCGGACTCGCGATCCGGCCCGCCCGGAAGAACGGTCCGGGGAGACGGCCCGGAGGAAACGGTTCGGCCCGGAGGAATTGGCCTGCGGGTTCGGCTCAGGCGGCCAGCGGGAGCGCGGCCAGCTCGGCGACCAGCCAGGTCAGCGGGGCGAAGACCAGCAGCAGGGCGGTGGCGCGCAGCGCGGTCGCGGCGCGCAGGGCCGAGGCGGGGGCCCCGAGCCGCAGCAGCGCGCGTGCCGTCCGCGCCCGGTCCTGCCGGGCCTCCAGCGCCGAGGTCAGCAGGGTCGCCGTCGTACAGCCGAGCACCAGCACCCCGCCCAGTGCCGCCAGCGGGCCGGGCGGACGGCTCCCGGCCCCGTACAGCGCGTAACCGGCGACCGCGGTGGCGAGCACCGCGCAGACCACGCCGAGCGGACGCCCGATCCGGCGCGCCTCGTCCATCAGCACCCGGCCCGCCAGCAGCCGCACGGCGCCGGGGCGCACCGCCTGGAGCAGCCGTCCGCAGAGATGGGCCAGGCCCGGTCCCGCCACGGCCAGCCCGAGGGCCGCCAGCGTCCAGCCCGCCAGCACCCCGGCGGGGGTGGCTTCCGTCCGGCCGGGCAGCGGGAGCAGGCCGCGCCCGCCGCCGCGCGCCATGTACGCCTCGATGGCGAGACCGGCCGAGGCCAGTGCCACCCCCCACGGCAGCCCCGCCGGGGGTGCCGCCGGGTCGGGCGGTTCCGGTTCGGTCAGGACGTCCGGGTCGGGGACCTTGGGGGAGACCGGCGCGGGGACCCGCTCGGCGCGCAGCGCGTAGGCGCTCAGCCCGGCCGCGCTCACCGGGACCAGGGCCAGCAGCACCAGCGCGGCGGCGAGCGGCAGCGGGGCACCGGCGTCGAGCAGCCCGGCCGCCGCGCCGTCGAACGGCAGTCCGGACAGGTCGCCGCGGAGATGCAGGAAGAAGAGCAGCGCCAGGGCGGAGCCGAGGGTGCAGGAGACGGCGGTGGAGACCGCGCCGAGCACGGCGAGCCGGACCGGCCCGAGGCCCACGGCGGAGAGCCCGGAGCGGGGCCGGGTGCTCGGGTCGGTGCGGGTGACCGCGACCGCGAACTGCACGGTGGCGGCGAGCGGCACCAGGCACCACAGCAGGCGCGGCACCGCCGCGTCGGCGTGCTCCGGATGCGCGGCGGCGTGGCTGAGCGTGCACAGCAGCAGGAAGCCGACCCCGGCGGAGGCGGCGGCGACCAGCAGCCGCCGCAGCAGGACCAGCGGGTGGGAGCCCCGGGCTAGACGGAGAGCGAGCACGCCGGCCGGCCTTCGGTGTCGGAGCTGTCGGGCAGGGCGACGGTGGCGATCCGGCGGCCGTCCAGCAGCGGGATCGCGCGGTCGGCGAGGGCGGCGATCTCCGCGTCGTGGGTGGCGAGCACGATCGTGATGCCGTGCGAGCGGGCCGCGCTGGTGAGGGTGCGCAGGACGTGGGTGCGGTCGTCGCGGTGCAGGGTCGCGGTGGGCTCGTCGGCGAAGATCACGGTGGGGGCGCCGGCCAGGGCGCGGGCCACGGCGATCCGCTGGCGCTGGTTCTGGAGCAGGGTATGCGGCCGCTGCCGGGCGCAGCCGCCGATGTCGAGCCGTTCCAGCCATTCCAGGGCGGTCTTCTTCGCCTCGCGGCGCGGGGTGCCGCGCAGCAGCAGCGGGAGGGCGGTGTTCTCCCAGGTGTTCAGCTCGGGCACCAGCTGCGGCTCGGGGGCGATCCAGCCGAAGCGGTCGCGGCGCAGCCGCTCGCGCAGCCGGGGGCCCATGGTGTGGACGGGCACGCTGTTGAACCACACCTCGCCCTGCTCGGGCACCAGCTGACCGGACAGACAGTGCAGCAGGGTGGTCTTTCCGCAGCCCCGGGGGCCGGTCACGGCAAGGATCTCGCCGTCGCGGACCCCGACGGAGACACCGCCGAGGGCGGGCGATCCGTTGTGGGAGTGGTGCAGGGAACGCGCCCAGATCACATCGTTGTCCGGCGGGGCCACCATGGCGTACACCTCGGTTCAGATCGAAATTCCCGTCCCTCGTACGGGGGAACGAAAACAAGGCCGATCGGTCACCGGCACCGTAAGGATTCGAACCGCGGTGAGCGCACAGCACACGGCCCGGATGCGTCCCTCCCACTCGATTGGGCGCATCCGGGCCGTAGGCACCGTGCGTGGGCGACGGCCGGCGATCCGTGGTCGGCCGGCCGTCGCGGAGGTGGTTACAGCTTGGTCCACGCCTCCGTGAGGACGTTGCGCAGGATGCCCTCGATCTCGTCGAACGTCGACTGGTCGGAGATCAGCGGCGGCGCGAGCTGGACGACCGGGTCGCCACGGTCGTCGGCCCGGCAGTACAGGCCGTTCTCGTACAGCGCCTTGGAGAGGAAGCCGTACAGGACGCGCTCGGTCTCCTCGTCGGTGAAGGTCTCCTTGGTGGCCTTGTCCTTCACCAGCTCGATGCCGTAGAAGAAGCCGTTGCCGCGGACGTCGCCGACGATCGGCAGGTCGAGGAGCTTCTGCAGCGTGGTGAAGAAGGCGTTCTCGTTGTCCAGCACGTGCTGGTTGAGGCCCTCGCGCTCGAAGATGTCGAGGTTGGCGAGGCCGACCGCCGCGGAGACCGGGTGGCCACCGAAGGTGTAGCCGTGCAGGAAGGTGTTGCCACCCTCGTAGAACGGCGCGGCGACGCGGTCGGAGACGATGCAGGCACCGATGGGGGAGTAGCCCGAGGTCATGCCCTTGGCGCAGGTGATCATGTCCGGCACGTAGCCGAACTTGTCACAGGCGAACATCGTGCCGAGGCGGCCGAAGGCGCAGATGACCTCGTCGGAGACGAGCAGCACGTCGTACTTGTCACAGATCTCGCGGACCCGCTGGAAGTATCCGGGCGGCGGCGGGAAGCAGCCACCGGCGTTCTGCACCGGCTCCAGGAAGACCGCGGCGACGGTCTCCGGGCCCTCGAAGAGGATCTCCTGCTCGATCTGGTCGGCGGCCCAGCGGCCGAAGGCCTCGGGGTCGTCGCCGTGGATCGGGGCGCGGTAGATGTTGGTGTTCGGCACCTTGTGGGCACCGGGGACCAGCGGCTCGAAGGGGGCCTTCAGGGCCGGCAGACCGGTGATGGACAGAGCGCCCTGCGGGGTGCCGTGGTAGGCGACCGCGCGGGAGATGACCTTGTACTTGGTCGGCTTGCCCTGCAGCTTGAAGTACTGCTTGGCCAGCTTCCAGGCCGTCTCCACGGCCTCGCCGCCACCGGTGGTGAAGAAGACCTTGTTGAGGTCGCCCGGCGCGTAGTCGGCCAGGCGCTCGGCCAGCTCGACGGCCTTCGGGTGGGCGTAGGACCACACCGGGAAGAAGGCCAGCTCCTGGCCCTGCTTGTACGCCGTCTCGGCGAGCTCGTGACGGCCGTGACCGGCGTTGACCACGAACAGGCCGGACAGGCCGTCCAGGTAGCGCTTGCCCTGGTCGTCGTAGATGTAGGTGCCCTCACCACGGACGATGGTGGGAACGGGCGCGGTCTCGTAGTCCGACATGCGGGTGAAGTGCATCCACAGGTGGTCGTACGCGGTTCGGCTGAGGTCCTTGCTCACGGCTATCGGGTTCCCCACATATAGGTCTGCTTCTTGAGCTTCAGGTAAACAAAGCTCTCGGTGGAGCGCACACCGGGCAGGGCCCGGATGCGTTTGTTGATCGTGTCCAGCAGGTGGTCGTCGTCCTCGCAGACGATCTCCACCATCAGGTCGAAGGAGCCCGCGGTCATCACCACGTACTCGCACTCGGCCATGGCCGAGAGTGCCTCGGCGACGGGGTCGAGGTCGCCCTCGACATTGATGCCGACCATCGCCTGGCGCCGGAACCCCACGGTGAGGGGATCGGTGACGGCGACGATCTGCATCACGCCCTGATCCAGCAGCTTCTGGACGCGCTGCCGCACGGCTGCCTCGGAAAGGCCGACGGCCTTGCCTATGGCGGCGTACGGGCGGCGCCCGTCCTCCTGGAGCTGCTCGATGATGGCGAGGGAGACGGCATCGACCGCTGGTGACGATCCGTTCCCGGTCCTGGAGTCTGCGCTGCGACTGGCCACGCATCCACTGTGCACGGGACTCGTCCGTCTGGCAACCCCAGATCGATGAAATCCGTTGTTTGAGGGTCTCGATCTCACTGAATCCGAAGTTCGCGGCGGGTGGGCATGTCGAAAGCGACACCCCAACCACTACGCTGGGGATCTCACCCATTGACGTGTGACAGGAGGGGTGGTTGTGACCACCGAGGTGCGCCGTCTGCGCAACTACATCAACGGAGAGTTCCGGGACGCCGCTGACGGGCGGACCATCGACGTGGTCAACCCGGTGACGGAAGAGGTCTACGCGACCTCGCCGCTCTCCGGCCAGGCCGATGTCGACGCCGCGATGGAAGCCGCCGCGGCCGCGTTCCCCGCCTGGCGCGACGCCACGCCCGCCGAGCGCCAGAAGGCCCTGCTGAAGATCGCGGACGCCTTCGAGGAGCGCGCCGAGGACCTGATCGCCGCCGAGTCGGAGAACACCGGCAAGCCGATCGAGCTCACCCGGGTCGAAGAGGTCCCCCCGATGGTGGACCAGATCCGCTTCTTCGCGGGCGCCGCCCGGCTCCTGGAGGGCCGCTCCGCCGGTGAGTACATGGAGGGCCTGACCTCCATCGTCCGCCGCGAGCCGGTCGGCGTCTGCGCGCAGGTCGCGCCGTGGAACTACCCGATGATGATGGCGGTCTGGAAGTTCGCCCCGGCGCTCGCCGCGGGCAACACCGTCGTCATCAAGCCGTCCGACACCACTCCGGCGTCGACGGTGCTGATCGCCGAGATCATCGGCCAGATCCTGCCCAAGGGCGTCTTCAACGTCATCTGCGGCGACCGGGACACCGGCCGCGCGATGGTCGAGCACCGGACCCCGGCGATGGCCTCCATCACCGGCTCGGTACGGGCCGGCATGCAGGTCGCCGAGTCCGCAGCCAAGGACGTCAAGCGCGTCCACCTGGAACTCGGCGGCAAGGCCCCGGTCGTCGTCTTCGAGGACGCCGACATCGCCACGGCCGTCGAGGGCATCGCCGGCGCGGGCTACTTCAACGCCGGCCAGGACTGCACCGCCGCGACCCGCGTCCTGGTCCACGAGTCCATCCACGACGAGTTCGTCGCCGAGCTCGCCAAGGCCGCCGCCGACACCAGGACCGGTCTGCCGGACGACGCGGACGTGGCGTACGGGCCGCTCAACAACGCCAACCAGCTGAAGCAGGTCAGCGGCTTCATCGAGCGTCTGCCCGCCCACGCCAAGGTCGAGGCGGGCGGCCACCGCGTCGGCGAGAAGGGCTACTTCTACGCCGCGACGGTCGTCTCCGGCCTCAAGCAGGACGACGAGATCATCCAGAACGAGGTCTTCGGCCCGGTCATCACCGTCCAGAAGTTCTCGGACGAGGCCCAGGCCCTGGAGTACGCCAACGGAGTCGAGTACGCCCTGGCCTCCTCGGTGTGGACCAAGGACCACGCCCGCGCCATGCGCATGTCCAAGAACCTCGACTTCGGCTGTGTGTGGATCAACACCCACATCCCGCTCGTCGCCGAGATGCCGCACGGCGGCTTCAAGAAGTCCGGCTACGGCAAGGACCTCTCCGCCTACGGCTTCGAGGACTACACCCGCATCAAGCACGTCATGACCTCCCTCGACGGCTGACGAGCGGACACGGCCGGCGAACAACCGGCCGGCAGTCACGGCCCCGGGCGC
This sequence comes from Streptomyces sp. NPDC015144, assembly GCF_043079735.1. Classification (NCBI taxonomy): domain Bacteria; kingdom Bacillati; phylum Actinomycetota; class Actinomycetes; order Kitasatosporales; family Streptomycetaceae; genus Streptomyces; species Streptomyces sp. NPDC015144. Next base: position 163,927 of record NZ_JBIBUU010000013.1, read on the forward strand.
ATGCCCGGGGCCGTTCCCGTTCCCGGGTACCGGCGGCGGACCCCGGACGGATCGACAGGGTGTGCGGCGGGTGCCGCCGCCGCTGGACGGTTGGTCCATTGCCCGTCCGGCGGCCCGCCCGGCATCCTTCGCTGGTGCGAGCAATTGCGAAGAACCCCATGTCCCGCCGCTCCCTGCTGCGCGCCCTCGGAGCCACGGCGGCCGGTACCGCGCTGGCCGGGTGCGGTGTGCCCGCCGCCTACGTGGCGCCCGGTGACCGCGCCGGGCGCGACACCTCGGCGAGCGACCACAGCCTGCACTTCGCGAACTGGCCGCTCTACATCGACACCGACGACGAGAACACGTCGAAGCGGCCCACCCTCGACGCCTTCTCCAAGCGGACCGGGATCTCCGTCACGTACACGGAGGAGATCAACGACAACGACGAGTTCTTCGGGAAGATCAGCCCGGCGCTGATGAACCACCAGCAGACCGGCCGCGATCTGATCGTGATCAGCGACTGGATGTCCGCCCGGTTCGTCCGGCTGGGCTGGGTGCAGGAGATGGACCGGGCGAAGCAGCCGAACGTCGCCAAGTACCTCGACCCGCAGCTGCGGTCGCCCGCCTTCGACAAGGGCCGCCTGTACAGCGTCCCCTGGCAGTCCGGGATCACCGGCATCGCGTACAACCGCAAGAAGCTCGGCCGCGAGATCAAGCACCTGAGCGATCTGTGGGCGGACGACCTGCGCGGCAAGGTGACGCTCATGTCCGGGCTCGACGAGTCCATCGCCCTGCTGATGCAGGGCAACGGCGTCGACGTCACCCGCTGGCAGCGGGACGACTTCTTCCTGGTGTGCGAGCAGATCGAGAAGCTGGTGAAGAAGCGGCACATCCGCCGCTTCACCGGCAACGACTACATCAAGGACCTGTCCACCGGCGACGTCCTGGCCTGCCAGGCCTACTCCGGCGACGTCATCCAGCTCCAGGCCGACAACCCCGAGATCGAGTTCGTGGTGCCCGAGGAGGGCGCCGAGCTCTGGGCGGAGTCGATGATGATCCCCAACCTCGCCCGCCACAAGCGCAACGCGGAGCGGATCATCGACTACTACTACGAGCCGGAGGTCGCCGCCGAACTGGCGACCTGGGTCAACTACGTCTGCCCGGTGCCCGCCGCCCGCGAGGTGCTCGCCTCCGCCAAGGACAAGGAGACCGCCGAACTCGCCGAGGACCCGCTGATCTTCCCCGACGACGACATGCGCAAGCGGCTCGCCATCGCCCGCGACGTCACCTCCGAGGAGCGCACCGAGTTCGCCAAGAAGTGGAACGGCATCGTCGGTCTCTGAGCGGCGGGGCCGGGCCGGGAGGCGGCCCCCCGGATGTCCCGGGCCGGGCCGGGGGCGGCCCCGGAGGGCCGTGAACGCGGGCGTACGCTGCGGGACATGAGCGAGCGAAGAGCCTTGCTGAGGCGCATACGCGTGTGGTTGGCCGTCTTTGTCGTCTGTCTGATCTTGAGCGGGGTGACCGCCTTTCCGCTCGTGCACGAACTCCATTGGGCCGAGGACCTGTTGAGGTCCTCGGCCTCTCCCGTCCCGGAGCACTTCCCGGCGCTGATGGAGTGGATCACCAAGGTCCGCACCGGCCTCGACGAGGCCGACGCGAAGTACCCCTTCGTGCTGTACGGCACCGACTGGCTGGCCCTCGCGCATCTCGTCATCGCGGTCGCCTTCTACGGCCCCTACCGCGACCCGGTCCGCAATATCTGGGTCATCGAGTTCGGCATGATCGCCTGCGCCGGGATCATCCCGCTCGCGCTGATCTGCGGCCCCATCCGCGGCATTCCCTTCTGGTGGTCCGTCATCGACATGTCGTTCGGCGTGTTCGGCGTGATCCCGCTGCTCGTGCTGCGCCGCATGATCAAGCGGCTGGAGTCGCTGGAGCGGATTCCGCTCCCCGGTCCGGCCGCCACGGCCACGCCGGCCACGCCGGCCGTCCCGGTCGACTGACCTGCCGGAACCTGGTGGGGCCCCGGGCCCCGGCCCGGCCGACCGGAGGGCCCGGGGCTCAGCCGGCCGACGGGGCGCCGAAGGCGGCGACCACGATGCCCAGCGCCGTCGGGTTCATCCCCTCGCCCTTCGCGTCCGTGGAGTTGACGCTGTAGACGAGCGTCCGGGAGAGGTCGCGGGTGGCCGCGATCACCGTGTTGTACCCCCAGCGGCCACCCGTCTTCCCCCAGACGTCACGCCCGCCCAGCCGCATCACCGACAGGCCCGCGCCGTACGCGGCGGGCTTGCCCGTGCCGTACTCGCGGACCGCGTCGCCGGGCAGCGTGAACATCGCCTCCAGCAGCGGACCGCGCACCACCCGGCCCCCGAACAGCGCCCGGGTGAACCGCTCCAGGTCCGCGGTGGTCGATATCAGGTCGCCCGCCGCCCACGCGTCCGTCACCCCCCACACCGTCACATCGCGCAGATCGCCCGCGCCGAAGACCTGGTACCCGTGGTTGTGCGGACCCCGGATCGTCGGGTCGGCCCCCGGGAAGTACGTGTCCCGCAGACGCAGCGGCTCAAGGATGCGGCGGGAGACCTGCGCGGCGTACGCCTCGCCCGTGACCCGCTCGATCAGCAGCCCCGCCACGGTGTAGCCGATGTTGTCGTAGTGCTGCTGGGTGCCGGGCGCGAAGTCCGGCTCGTGCGAGGTGGCCTCGCGCACGGTCCGCACCGGATCGCGCCGGTCGAAGCGGTGCGCGTACCAGTCCTCCAGGGTGCCGCCGTCCCCCACGGACGGGATGCCGCTCGTGTGGTCCAGGAGCTGGCGCACCGTCACCGCCCCGTACGCCGCCGGGATCAGGTCCGGCAGATACCGCCGCACCGGGGCGTCCAGCCCGATCCGCCCCTCCCCGGCCAACTGCAGCACCACCGCGGCGGTGAAGACCTTGGTCACCGATCCGGCCCGGAAGCGCCCGCCCGGGTCCGCCGGCCGCCCGGAGGCCAGATCGTGGACACCGGCGCTGCCCCGCCAGGAGCCCCCGGTGCCCGAGACGCGGACCAGCGCGGCGGTCGCGTCGTCCCTCGGCAGCCCGGCGAGCGCGGACCGCAGCGCCCCGGCGTCCGGCGCCCGCCCGGTGACCGCCCGCTGTGCGGTGGCTCCTGCGGCGGGCGGGGCGCCGGGCGCCGCCAGGGCCGGGACGGCGGGGCCCGCCGCGATACCGAGAGCCAGCGCTGCCGCGACGGCGGTGCGGGACATGCGTGCGTTCATCTCCGGTGCCTCCTGGACGTGGAACCTCGACTGCTGTCGGATTCCATCCTGTTGAAGGCAGCCTCCGGGCGGATCACCCGACCGAGGGGTCATGGGAGGGAGACGCCCTCGCTCGCGCGGGGGAGGGGAGCGCCGCGCCTCCCTCCCCCGGGGGACTCAGCCCGTCGAGGGAGTCACCAGACCGCACTCGTACGCGCAGATCACCGCCTGGACGCGGTCGCGCAGCCCCAGCTTCGACAGCACATTGCCGACATGGGTCTTCACCGTGTGCTCGCTGACTACCAGCGCCGCCGCGATCTCCGCGTTCGACAGCCCGCGGGCCAGGTGCAGCAACGTCTCGCGCTCCCGGCCGGTCAGCACCTCCAGCCGGGCCGAGGGCGCCGCGGCGGCCGGCCGCGCCGTGTACTCGGCGATCAGCCGCCGCGCCACCGACGGCGCGAGCAGCGACTCCCCGGCCGCCACCACCCGTACCGCGTGCACCAGGTCGTCCCGGCGGACGTCCTTGAGCAGGAAGCCGCTCGCACCCGCGCGCAGCGCCTCGAAGACGTAGTCGTCGGAGTCGAAGGTGGTCAGCATCACCGTCCGGCAGTCGGTCCCGGCACTGAGGGCGCGGCAGGCCTCGATGCCGTCCGTGCCGGGCATCCGGATGTCGAGCAGCGCCACGTCGGGCGCCAGCCGCCGTACCGCCGCCACCGCCGCGTCCCCGTCGCCGACCTCGGCCACCACCTCGATGTCCGGCTGCGCGTCCAGGATCATCGCGAAGCCGCTGCGGACCAGCTCCTGGTCGTCGGCCACCACCACACGGATCGTCACCGTGCCTCTCCCCCCACTCGTTCGCTCCCGGCACCCGGGGCGGTCCATGGAATCGTCACCCGCAGCCGGAACCCGCGCCCGTCCGGGCCGGGGCCGGAGGCGGCCGTACCGCCGTGCGCGGTCGCCCGCTCCCGGATGCCGACCAGCCCGAGCCCGGTTCCGGGGCCGTCGCCGGGGCCCCGTCCGTCGTCGGTGACGGTGAGGACCAGCGCCTCGGTTCCGTGGTCCAGCAGGACATGGACCATGTCGGCGTCCGCGTGCTTGACCACGTTGGTCAGGGCCTCCTGCACGATCCGGTAGACGGTGGCGCCGACCGCCGGGCCGGGCTCCCGGGGATCGCCCGTCACCCGGTACGAGACGGCGAGTCCGCTGTCGCGCACCCGCTCCACCAGTCCGGGCAGCGCCGCCGTCCCGGGCTGCGGCGCGCGCGGCGCGTCCGGCGAGGCGTCCGGCTCCCGCAGCAGACCGAGCATCCGGCGCAGCTGCACCATCGCGTCCCGGCCCGTCTCCGAGATCGCCTCGAAGGCCGCCTCGGCGCGCTCGGGCGCCGTACGCACCGCGACCGGACCCGCTTCCGCCTGCACGATCATCAGGCTCACCGCATGGGACAGGATGTCGTGCATCTCCCGGGCGATCCGGGCCCGTTCGCGGGTCACGGCCCGCTCGGCCTCGATCCGGCGCGTCAGCTCCAGCTGCCGGGCCCGGTCCTCCACCGCGCGCAGATACGCCTGGCGCACCACCGTGAGCCTTCCGAAGACGTACGTCGCCGCGAACACGAACAGCGAGAAGAGCAGCTCCCGCAGGTCCTGGCCGTCCAGCCCCACCGAGACCAGCACCGCCACCGCCGTCAGCACCAGCACCCCGATCCGCTTCGGCGGCGGGGACAGCTCGGCCACGGTGTAGACGGCCACGATCCCGGTGTACGGGAGCGGCTGGCCCGGCCCGTCCAGCACGGTGTTGTACAGCGCTCCGGTCGCGAGCACCGCGAGCAGCACCAGGACCGGCGCCCGCCGGCGCAGGAGCAGCGGCACCGCCGTCAGCGTGGTCAGCCCGTACGCCGTCCAGGTCGCGGGCGGCAGGTCCGGGGCGCGCGGCACCACGAACGGCATCGTCATGACCGCCTGTACGAGCAGGACGACGAGCAGGTCGACGGTGCGGGGACCGAGGCGCCTGGCACCGGGCCCCCTGGCGGGGTGCGGCCCCGGAGCCGCGCCGTCCGCGGCCCGGACCGGTCCTGAGGGAACGCCCTCGGTCATATCGCCGTTTCCTCCGCCGGGCGGCCGAGGACTCCGCGCAGGACGTCGACCCGGTTGGTGGTGACCGAGTCGACGCCGTGCCGGACCAGACGGCGCATGGTCCGCCGGGTGTCGGCCGTCCAGGCGGAGACCAGCAGCCCGTCCCGGTGCGCCCGGTCCGTCAGCTCCCGGTCCACCAGCCCGAACCGGTAGTTCAGCCAGCGCGGCCGCACCGCGTCGAGCAGCACGGCGCGCGGTGGCGCGGCCGTCGACCAGGTCAGCGCGGTCTCGGCCCGCGGGTCGGCGGCCCGTACCCGGAGCATCGCGGCGGGCCCGGCGCAGTAGTAGACCCGCTCACCGGCCCCGGCCTCCCGGACCGCGCCGACGACCGCCGGGACCGAGGCGTCGGTGGAGCCCGGCAGGTCGATCATCAGCCGGTGCGCCCCCGCGGCGTCCAGCGCCTCGTGCAGCGTGGGCACACCGCCCCCGGTCAGCCCGGCGAGCTCCCGGTGGGTCAGCCGGTCGAGCCGGACGTCGTGCCCCCACAGCCGCTTCAGCGTGGCGTCGTGCAGCAGGACGGGCACGCCGTCGCGGGTGACCCGTACGTCGACCTCGACCGCGTCCGCGCCCCGGCCGAGCGCGGAACGGATCGAGGCGAGGGTGTTCTCCCGGACCCGGTACGGATCGCCGCGGTGGGCCACGGCGGTGACTGTGGTGACCATGTGGTCATTGTGACCGCCCGACCCCCGACCGCCCGGCCCCCGACTGCCCGGCCCCGACCGGTCGACCCTCAGCCGCCCCGCCCCGACTGCCGACCCTCAGCCACCCCGCCCCGACTGCCGACCCTCAGCCGCCCTGCCCCGCCCGTCCGGTGTTCAGCCCCGCCGCAGCCAGTCCGCCGTGTACGTGTCGATCTCGGAGGCCAGCGCCCGCTTGCCGGCCGGGTCCAGGTAGGAGGCCTCGACCGCGTTCTTCGCCAGCTCCGCGAGGCCGCGCTCGTCCAGCGCGAGCAGCCGGGCCGCGACCGCGTACTCGTTGTTGAGATCGGTGCCGAACATCGGCGGGTCGTCGCTGTTGATCGTGACCAGCACACCCGCGTCCACCATCGCGCGCACCGGGTGCTGCTCGATGTCCGGCACCGCGCGGGTCGCGACGTTCGACGTCGGGCAGACCTCCAGCGGGACGCGGTGCTCGGCGAGGTGGGCCAGCAGCTCCGGGTCCTGGACGGAGCTGGTGCCGTGGCCGATGCGCTCGGCGCGCAGGTGGGTCAGGGCGTCCCAGACGGTCTGCGGCCCGGTGGTCTCCCCGGCGTGCGGCACGGAGTGCAGGCCCGCGGCGATCGCCCGGTCGAAGTAGGGCTTGAACTGCGGGCGGTCCACGCCGATCTCCGGGCCGCCGAGCCCGAACGAGACCAGCCCCTCGGGCCGCAGGTCCACGGCGAGCCGGGCGGTCTCCTCCGCGGCCTCGTGCCCGGCCTCGCCCGGAATGTCGAAGCACCAGCGCAGCACCACCCCGAGCTCGGACTCGGCGGCCGTGCGGGCGTCCTCTATCGCCTCCATGAACGCCTGCTCGGGGATGCCGCGCCGGGTCGAGGAGTACGGCGTCACCGTCAGCTCCGCGTAGCGGATGTTCTGCCGCGCCATGTCACGGGCGACCTCGAAGGTCAGCAGTCGGACGTCCTCCGGCGTGCGGATCAGGTCCACGACGGAGAGATACACCTCGATGAAGTGCGCGAAGTCCGTGAACGTGAAGTAGTCGGCGAGCGCCTCGGGGTCCGTGGGGACCTTGGAGTCGGCGTGCCGGGCGGCCAGTTCGGCGACGATACGGGGGGAGGCGGACCCGACATGGTGGACATGCAGCTCGGCCTTGGGCAGTCCCGCGATGAAGGGACGGAGATCGGACATCGGGTGCTCCGGGGCGTGGACGGCTCGGCTGCCGGGCTCGGTCGGCCGGGCAGGGGACGGGGATCATCGTAGGCCGCGTCGGTCCGCCGGATCCGGGGCCGTAGCATGACGGGACACGATGGGGGAGGCACATGTCAGACAGCACAGAGCGGCCCGAGGGCGGGGGCGCGTCGAGCGACCCGTGGGCCCCGCCGGAGAACAGAGCCGCGCTGCCGGAGAACAATGTGCGGCTGGAGAAGCCGGCCGCCGCGCACCAGCAGCCCGAGGCAGGGGACGGGGAGAGCCCCGCGCCGTCCGACGCACCGTCGGCGCCCGGATTCGGCGCTCCGGCGCCGACCGCCCCGGAGCCCGCCGCCGGTGACGTACCGCCGCCGCCGGTCGGACCGAACGGGCCGGGCCAGCAGATGCCGCCGCCCGCCGGACCGTACGGCTATCCCGCCCCGCAGCCCGCGCCGCCGTACGGCGGCTACCCCTCCTACCCCGGCTACGGCCAGACGGCCTGGGGCGTCGCGCCGCCCTCCAACGGCCTGGGCACCGCGGCGATGGTGCTGGGCATCCTGGCGGTCTGCCTGTTCTGCGTCTACGGCATTCCCAGCCTGATCCTGGGCACGCTCGCCCTGATCTTCGGCATCCTGGGGCGCAAGCGGGCACAGCGCGGTGAGGCGACCAACAGCGGCCAGGCGCTCACCGGGATCATCCTGGGATCCATCGGCATCACCCTCGGCGTGGTGATCATCAGCTTCTTCGTCTGGATCATCGCCGCGAACATCGACGAGTACGAAGAGGACGGCACGTACAACGACGACCCGTTCGCCACCTCCCTGGTCGTCGACACCCACCGCTGACGGGCCCGGCCCTCGGCACCACACCGCACGCCCGCGGCCCGGCGGGGGACCGGAACCATGGTCCCCGCCGGGCCGCGGGCATGTCCGGCCCCGCTCAGGCGGCCGCGCGCAGCTCCGCCCGCGCGTCCATCAGCGCGAAGCCCAGCAGGTTCAGCCCCCGCCAGCCCGCCGGGCTCGCCGCCCGCGGATCGTCCGCCGCCAGCCCGATGCCCCAGACCCGGTCCATCGGGCTCGCCTCGACCAGCACCCGCTCCCCGGTGTTCACCAGGAACTCCCGCAGTTCCGGATGGGCCCGGAACTTGTGCACGCTGCCGGCCGTCACCAGGGCGAACCGCTCGCGCTCCCATATCGCCTCGTCGAAACCGCGCACCAGCCGGCCCACTTTCTTGGCCTCGGCCGGACTTCTCGCCGCGACGGCGGCCGCCTCCGATTCCGCATCGCCGAACAGACGGGCCTTCGCGGCCATCATCCAGTGCTCGGCCGAGGCGTACCGCACACCGTCGACGGTGAAGGGCGAGGGCCACCACTGGCTCAGACAGCTCGCTCCGACCCGCCCGTCGGGCCGGGGGCGGTGCCCCCAGAAGTGCAGGTACTTCACCTTCTCGCCGCGAGCGGTACGGGCGAGAAGATCGACCATGTGTTCCATGGCATGCGATTCTGGCATCCGCCACTGACACTCCGTACGGGTAATTCCGCGCCGACGCGACACATGGTCAATAGATTCCGTCGCGTAACCAAAAGGCAACAACGGAATCACTTGTTGGGGTTACTCCCCTCTGTCAGGATCGGCACTCAAATCGAGCAGAAGCTACGCCGCCCCCGAATGAGGGGTCAGCGGCGGAGGAGAACGTCATGGGCAACGGCATCCAGGTGCGGGACCGCTTCGCGGACGGCGCACAGTACATCGGCGGAAAGCTGCGGTCCGGAACCTCGGGACACCACCACGACGTGGTGGACCCGGCGACGGGCGAGACCGTCTACACCTACGAGCTGGCCGGTACGGCCGACGTGGACGCCGCCGTGGCGGCCGCGAAGGAGGCGTTCCCCGGCTGGTCGGGCGCGACGCCCGCCGAGCGGGCCGAGGCGATGCACCGCTTCGCCGCCGTCCTCGCCGAGCAGGCCGAGGACTTCGCGCGGGTGGAGTCCCTCCAGTGCGGCAAGCCGATCAAGCTCTCCACCGAGTTCGACGTGCCCGGCACCATCGACAACACCTCCTTCTTCGCCGGGGCCGCCCGTCACCTGGAGGGCAAGTCGGCCGGTGAGTACGACGGCGACCACACCTCCTACGTGCGCCGCGAGGCGATCGGTGTCGTCGGCTCGATCGCGCCCTGGAACTACCCCCTCCAGATGGCCGCCTGGAAGGTCCTCCCGGCCGTCGCCGCGGGCAACACCATCGTGCTGAAGCCCGCCGAGATCACCCCTCTGACCTCGCTGATGTTCGCCCAGGCGGCCACCGAGGCGGGCATCCCCGACGGTGTGATCAACATCGTCACCGGGGCGGGCAAGGTGGCCGGTGAGCACCTGGTCGGCCACCCCGACGTGGTCATGACCTCCTTCACCGGCTCCACCGCCGTCGGCAAGCGGGTGGCGGAGATCGCCACCGCCACCGTCAAGCGCCTCCACCTGGAACTCGGCGGCAAGGCCCCCTTCGTGGTCTTCGACGATGCCGACCTGGAAGCCGCGGTCCACGGCGCCGTCGCCGGCGCGCTCATCAACACCGGCCAGGACTGCACCGCCGCCACCCGTGCCTACGTCCAGCGCCCGCTGTACGACGCCTTCGTGCAGGGCGTCGCGGAGCTCATGGAGACCGTCCGGCTCGGCGACCCCTCCGACCCGTCGACCGACCTCGGCCCGCTGATCAGCCACGCCCAGCGCGACCGGGTCGCCGGTTTCGTCGAGCGCGCCCGCGCCTACGCCACCGTCGTCACCGGCGGGGAGGCACCCGGCGGCGAGCTGGCGGCGGGCGCCTACTACCGGCCGACGCTGGTCGCCGGGGCCGCCCAGGACAGCGAGATCGTCCAGTCCGAGATCTTCGGCCCGGTCCTGGTCGTGCTGCCCTTCGACACCGACGACGAGGGCCTGCGGCTCGCCAACGACACCCCGTACGGCCTGGCCGCCTCGGCCTGGACCCGCGACCTGTACCGCGCCAACCGCGCCACCCGCGAGATCAAGGCCGGCTGCGTCTGGGTCAACGACCACATCCCGATCATCAGCGAGATGCCGCACGGCGGATACAAGGCCAGCGGCTTCGGCAAGGACATGTCGGCGTACTCCTTCGAGGAGTACACGCAGGTCAAGCACGTCATGTACGACAACACCGCGGTCGCCCGCAAGGACTGGCACCGCACGATCTTCGGGGACCGATAATCCGGCCGACCCCGGCCTTCACACCCGAAAGGGAAACGCGCATGGAGCAGTACGAGCCGGAGCGGCTCTCCGCGGCCCAGATCGCCGCGATGCGACGCAGTCTCACCAGTGGCCGGGGCGCCCTGACCCGCCGATCGCTCCTCCGCGCCTCCGGCATGGGGGCGCTGGCGATCGGCGGGCTGGGCACACTGAGCGCCTGCGGTATTCCGCCCGCCCAGCGGGAGGGCGACGCCGCCGCGGCCTCCGACGACCACTCGGCCGAGGAGAAGCAGGTCAACTTCTCCAACTGGACCGAGTACATGGACATCGGCGAGGACAAGAAGAGCCGGCCCACCCTGGAGGCGTTCACCAAGCGCACCGGGATCAGCGTCAAGTACACCGAGGACATCAACGACAACGTCGAGTTCTTCGGCAAGATCAAGCCGCAGATGGCGGCGGGCCAGGACACCGGCCGCGACCTGATCATCGTCACCGACTGGCTGGCCGCCCGCATCATCCGGCTCGGCTGGGCCCAGCGGCTCGACGCCTCGAACCTGCCGCACGCCTTCGCCAACCTCTCGGCCCAGTTCCGTACCCCGGACTGGGACCCCGGCCGCGCCTACTCGTACCCCTGGACCGGCATCCCCACCGTCATCGCCTACAACTCCAGGGCGACCGGCGGCCGCAAGGTCGACTCCGTCACCCAGCTCCTGGACGACCCCGCGCTCAAGGGGCGGGTCAGCTTCCTCTCCGAGATGCGCGACACCATCGGCATGACCCTGCTCGACCAGGGCAAGGACCCGGCCTCCTTCACCGACGCCGACTACGACGCCGCGATCAACCGGCTCCAGAAGGGCGTCGACAAGAAGCAGATACGCCGCTTCACCGGCAACGACTACACCGCCGACCTCGACAAGGGCGACATCGCCGCCTGCGTCGCCTGGGCCGGCGACATCATCCAGCTCCAGGCCGGGAACCCGGACATCAAGTACGCCATCCCGGCCGCCGGATACATCACCTCCAGCGACAACATGCTGGTCCCGGCCAAGGCACGGCACAAGACCAACGCCGAGAAGCTCATGGACTACTACTACGAGCCGCCGGTCGCCGCCCGCCTCGCCGCCTTCATCAACTTCGTCTGCCCGGTCGACGGCGTCCGCGACGAACTCGCCCGGATCGACGAGAAGATGGCCGCCAACACCCTGATCCTCCCGGACAGGGAAATGGCCGCCCGGTCGCACTCCTTCCGCTCCCTGAGCACCAAGGAAGAGACGGCGTACGAGGAGAAGTTCGCCAAGCTCATCGGCGCCTGACCGCACGGCCCGCCCCGGCCCGCTTTCTGCTCACCCCCACCGCACATCGATCCTCGGGATCTCTCCCGCACCCTTGATCGTCGCGATCTCCCGATCCCCCGATCTCCCCCAGATCCCCCTCTGACACCACTGGGACCGCGCTCCATGACACAGCAGCAGACCGGCGGCGACGTCCGCCTCACCGGGATCAGCAAGACCTACGGCTCCTTCAACGCCGTCCAACCGCTCGACCTGACCGTTCCGCAGGGCTCCTTCTTCGCCCTGCTCGGCGCGTCCGGCTGCGGCAAGACCACCACCCTGCGGATGATCGCCGGCCTGGAGGAGGCCACCACCGGCACGGTCTTCCTCGGCGACACGGACATCACCGCCCTCCCGCCGTACAAACGGCCGGTCAACACGGTCTTCCAGAGCTACGCGCTCTTCCCGCACCTCGACATCGCGGAGAACGTCGCCTTCGGTCTGCGCCGGCGCGGCATCAAGTCGGTGAAGAAGCAGGTCGACGAGATGCTGGACCTCGTCCAGCTCGGCGACTTCGCCAAGCGCAAGCCGCACCAGCTCTCCGGCGGCCAGCAGCAGCGCGTCGCCGTCGCCCGCGCCCTGATCAACCACCCCCAGGTCCTGCTGCTCGACGAGCCGCTCGGCGCCCTCGACCTCAAGCTCCGCCGCCAGATGCAGCTGGAGCTCAAGCGCATCCAGACCGAGGTCGGCATCACCTTCATCCACGTCACCCACGACCAGGAGGAGGCCATGACCATGGCCGACACGGTCGCGGTGATGAACGGCGGCCGGGTCGAGCAGCTCGGCGCCCCCGCCGACCTGTACGAGAACCCGCGGACGACCTTCGTCGCCAACTTCCTCGGCACCTCCAACCTCATCGAGGCCGAGATCGTCTCCGCCGGCAGCGACGAGCTGGTCGTCTCCGCGGGCGGCGGGAAGCTCCGGCTGCCCGCCGGGCGATGTACGGCCCCCGTCAAGGACGGCGGCAAGCTGCTCGTCGGCATACGCCCCGAGAAGATCTCGCTGATCCACGCCGAGGACGCCGACACCGTCGCCGACGGCCGCAACCGGGTCACCGGCCGGATCGTCGACACCAGCTTCATCGGGGTGTCCACCCAGTACGTCGTGGAGAGCCCGGCCGGCAAGGCGCTCCAGGTCTACGAGCAGAACATCGAGCGCGACTCCCGGCTCGCGCCCGGCGCCGAGGTCGTGCTGCACTGGAACCCCGCGCACACCTTCGGACTGGACGCGGCCCAGGACATCGACGCCGGTGTGGAGACGGTGGAGGACGCGGCGTGACCGTCATCCAGGAGGCGCCACCGGCGCCCGTCACCGAACCGGAGATACGCAAGCCCTCCACCCGCAAGCGGCTCGTCCCCTACTGGCTGCTGCTCCCGGGCATCCTGTGGCTCGTCGTCTTCTTCGCGCTCCCGCTGGTCTACCAGGCCTCGACCTCCGTCCAGACCGGATCCCTGGAGAAGGGGTTCGAGGTCACCTGGCACTTCCAGACCTACTGGGACGCGCTCGCCGAGTACTACCCGCAGTTCCTGCGCTCCCTGATGTACGCCGGCACCGCCACCCTGCTGTGCCTGCTGCTCGGCTACCCGCTCGCCTACCTCATCGCCTTCAAGGCGGGCCGCTGGCGCAACGTCCTGCTGGTCCTGGTCATCGCCCCGTTCTTCACCAGCTTCCTGATCCGCACGCTCGCCTGGAAGACGATCCTCGCGGACGGCGGCGCGGTCGTGGACGTACTGAACACGCTGCACGTCCTGGACGTGACCAGCTGGCTGGGCTGGACCGAGTCCAACCGCGTGCTGGCCACTCCGATGGCGGTCGTCTGCGGCCTCACGTACAACTTCCTGCCGTTCATGATCCTGCCGCTCTACACCTCGCTGGAGCGGATCGACGGCAGGCTGCACGAGGCGGCCGGCGACCTGTACGCCACCCCCGCCACCACCTTCCGCAAGGTGACCTTCCCGCTCTCCATGCCGGGCGTCGTCTCCGGAACCCTGCTCACCTTCATCCCGGCCAGCGGTGACTACGTCAACGCGGAGCTGCTGGGATCCACCGACACGAAGATGGTCGGCAGCGTCATCCAGACCCAGTTCCTGCGGGTCCTGGACTACCCGACGGCGGCCGCGCTCTCCTTCATCCTCATGGCGGCCGTCCTGATCATGGTCACCGTCTACATCCGCCGCTCCGGGACGGAGGACCTGGTCTGATGCCCGTACTGCGCTGGATTCGCCGGAACCTGATCGTCCTCGCGGGTCTGCTGACCCTCGCGTACATGATCCTTCCGAACGTCGTCGTCATGGTGTTCTCGTTCAACAAGCCGAACGGGCGCTTCAACTACGCCTGGCAGCGGTTCTCGCTGGACGCCTGGAAGGACCCCTGCGGCGTCGCCGACATGTGCGGCTCGCTCTCGCTCTCCCTCCAGATCGCGCTCTGGGCCACCATCGGCGCGACCGTGCTCGGCACGATGATCTCGTTCGCGCTGGTCCGCTACCGCTTCCGGGCGCGCGGCGCGATCAACTCGCTGATCTTCCTGCCGATGGCGATGCCCGAGGTCGTCATGGCCGCCTCGCTGCTCACGCTCTTCCTCAACATGGGCGCGCAGCTGGGCTTCTGGACGATCCTCATCGCGCACATCATGTTCTGCCTCAGCTTCGTCGTGACGGCGGTGAAGGCACGCGTGATGTCGATGGACCCGAGGCTGGAGGAGGCCGCCCGCGACCTGTACGCCGGCCCCGTGCAGACCTTCCTCCGGGTGACCCTGCCGATCGCCGCCCCCGGAATCGCGGCGGGAGCGCTGCTGGCCTTCGCGCTCTCCTTCGACGATTTCATCATCACCAATTTCAACGCGGGCTCCACCGTGACCTTCCCCATGTTCGTCTGGGGATCGGCACAGCGCGGCACGCCCGTGCAGATCAACGTCATCGGTACGGCGATGTTCGTCATCGCGGTGCTGGTGGTGGTCGTCGGTCAGCTCATCGCCAACCGGCGCAAGAACAGCACACGCTAGAAAGCTCTGAAGGAGTTGGAAACCATGGCCCCAGTTGCCATGCGTATCGCCGCCCAATCACTCTCCGACGCGAAGCCCGTGTCGTTCTGGCTGGACGACCCCGGCAAGCCCGAGGCACTGCCCGCGCTCACCGGGGACGAGCACTGCGACCTGCTGGTCGTCGGCGGCGGCTACAGCGGTCTGTGGACCGCGCTGATCGCCAAGGAGCGCGAGCCGGAGCGGGACGTCGTCCTGATCGAGGGGCACGAGGTGGGCTGGGCCGCCTCGGGCCGCAACGGCGGCTTCTGCGCCGCCTCCCTCACCCACGGCCTGCCCAATGGTGTGGAGCGCTGGCCGGACGAGATCCACAAGCTGGAGGAGCTCGGCGAGCGCAACCTCGACGCCATCGAGGACGCCGTCGCCCGCTACGGCATCGACTGCGAGTTCGAGCGCACCGGTGAGATCGACGTCGCCACCGAGCCCTACCAGCTCGAAGAGCTCCACGAGTGGCACGAGGAGATGACGAAGCTCGGTTTCACCGGGACCGACTTCCTCGACGGCGACGCGCTGCGCGCCGAGGTCGACTCGCCGACCTTCCTGGGCGGTCTCTGGGACCGGCGGGGCGTGGCCATGCTCCACCCCGCCAAGCTGGCCTGGGGCCTGAAGCGGGCCTGCCTCGACCTGGGCGTGCGGATCTACGAGCACACCCGGGGCCTCGAACTCGCCCGGTCCTCCCGGGGGATGGCCGCCCGCACCCCGTACGGGCGGATCTTCGCCCGCCGGGTCGCGCTCGGCACGAACGTCTTCCCGTCGCTGGTCAAGCGGGTCCGCCCGTTCACCGTGCCGGTCTACGACTACGCGCTGATGACCGAGCCGCTCACCGCCGACCAGCTCGCCTCCATCGGCTGGAAGAACCGGCAGGGCCTGGGCGACAGCGCCAACCAGTTCCACTATTTCCGGCTGTCGGCCGACAACCGGATCCTGTGGGGCGGGTACGACGCGATCTACCCCTACGGCGGCCGGGTGAGCGCCGAACTCGACCAGCGGCCGGAGACCTTCCTCAAGCTCGCGGCGCAGTTCTTCGACTGCTTCCCGCAGCTCGCCGGAGTCCGTTTCAGCCATGCCTGGGGCGGGGCGATCGACACCTGTTCGCGTTTTTCCGCGTTCTTCGGAACCGCCCATCAGGGGCAGGTCTCCTATGCCGCCGGATTCACCGGCCTGGGCGTCGGTTCCACGCGATTCGGGGCCGAGGTGATGCTCGACCTGCTGGCGGGCGAGCAGAACGAGCGGACCACGCTGGAAATGGTCCGCACCAAGCCCATGCCGTTCCCGCCCGAGCCGTTCGCCTGGGCCGGGATCGAGCTGACCAGGAAGTCCCTGGCCAGGGCCGACAACAACCAGGGCCGTCGCAACCTCTGGCTGAAGACGATGGACCGGCTGGGACTCGGCTTCGACAGCTGACCCCGGCATCACCGGTGATCCCGGGAACCAACGACCGACTCCGGGAATCGCCTTCTGAATAACCCTCCGGGGTGTCTGAAAAAGGACCCTCCGGACCCCTGGCCCGGCCGCCCGCAGGCGGCCGGGCCGCTTTTTCTGAATTTCTTTCCCGAAGCCGCGTCATAACCCGGCGACTCCGCTCTCTCACCCGTGTGTACGCGCCGGTAACCAAGGTCGGCGGGCACAGGAACACGGAAAAGGAGACAAGCCATGAGCGGCACGGGGGTCGAAGCGGCAGTCGAATGGCTCGTATCGGTGGCGCCGGACCCGGACGCCTGCCGGTGGGTCTGGGAGCGCGACCCCCGAGGGGTCGCCCTCCTGCCCGCCGGGAAACGCTGGGACGTGCTGATCATCCCGGGGGAGCTGGGCCACCCGACCTTCGACGTCCTGACCCGGCTGATCGACCGGCCCGGCCCGGTGCTCGCCGGGTTCGGCGACACCCGGATGGGCTTCTTCGTGGCGCCGGGCACCGCCGGCCGCTGGGTCGGCACCGGGGTGCGCGGCGTGGGGCGGGGCACCTGGATCGTCGTACCCCACCCGGGCCGTCCCGCCCGGGACGGGGTGCGCTGGCTGATCCCGCCGGACGGCTCGGGGACCCTCACCGACGCGGCGCTGCTGGAGCTCGCGATGCACGAGGCGGCGGCCGGGCGCGGAGGCCGCTGAGGGCCGTCGACGGCAGCGGGGGAGGCGCGCGGGGCCGACCGGACGGAAGGCCCCGTGCTGTCAGAGGTCTTGACAACCTGATTGGTCTGGACCATGTTGTGGCCGCCGCACTCGATTCCCCCATGCACGGAGGCCGTTGTGGAACGTACGGGACCCCCCGCCCGCCTGACCGGTGTCGTGGCCGCCTTCTCGGCCGCCCTGCTCGCCGCCGGCGGGCTGACCGCACTCGCCCCGTCCGCCGCCGCGGCCGACGCCGAACTGGCCCGCAACGGCGGCTTCGAGGCGGGACTGGACGGCTGGAGCTGCACAGCGGGCAGCGGAGCCGTCGTCAGCACCCCGGCACACGGCGGTACGTCGGCGCTGAAGGCCACCCCGGCCGGCGCCGACAACGCCAAGTGCTCCCAGACGGTGAACGTCCAGCCCGACTCCACGTACACGCTGAGCGCCTGGGTGCAGGGCTCGTACGTCTACCTCGGCGCGGAGTCCACCGGCACCACCGACGTCTCCACCTGGACCTCGTCCTCGTCCGACTGGAAGCAGCTCACCACCACGTTCAAGACCGGACCGGCCACGAAGCAGGTCACCGTCTACACCCACGGCTGGTTCGGCACCCCCGCCTACTACGCCGACGACCTCTCCCTGACCGGCCCCGGCGGCGCCCCGGTCGAACTCCCGGCCGTCCCCACCGGGCTGAAGGCGGGGACCGCCACCGCCTCCACCGTCGACCTCTCCTGGACCGGATCCCCGGGCGCCACCGGCTACAACGTCTACCGGGGCGGCACGAAGGTCCTCTCCGCCACCGGCACCTCCGCCACCGTGACCGGCCTCACCGCGTCGACCGCGTACAGCTTCCAGGTCGCCGCGGTCAACGCGGCGGGCGAGTCCGCCAAGTCGGCCGCCGTCCAGGCCACCACCACGGCGGGCGGCGGCGGGGGCGACGGCAAACTGCCCGCCCACGCGCTCGTCGGCTATCTCCACGCCAGCTTCGCCAACGGCTCCGGCTACACCCGGATGGCGGACGTGCCCGACTCCTGGGACGTCATCGACCTCGCCTTCGGCGAACCGACCTCGGTCACCTCCGGCGACATCCGCTTCTCCCTCTGCCCGGTGGCCGAGTGCCCGAACGTCGAGTCGGCGGCCGAGTTCAAGGCCGCCATCAAGGCCAAGCAGGCCAAGGGCAAGAAGGTGCTCATCTCCATCGGCGGCCAGAACGGCCAGGTGCAGCTCACCACCGCCGCCGCCCGGGACACCTTCGTCTCCTCGGTCAGCAGGATCATCGACGAGTACGGGCTGGACGGCCTCGACATCGACTTCGAGGGCCACTCCCTCTCGCTGAACACCGGGGACACCGACTTCCGGAACCCGACCACCCCGGTCGTCGTCAACCTGATCTCCGCGGTGAAGACCCTCAAGGCCAAGTACGGCGAGAAGTTCGTCCTGACGATGGCCCCGGAGACCTTCTTCGTCCAGCTCGGCTACCAGTACTACGGCTCGGGCCCCTGGGGCGGCCAGGACCCGCGGGCGGGCGCCTACCTCCCGGTCATCCACGCGCTGCGCGACGACCTCACCCTGCTGCACGTCCAGGACTACAACTCCGGCTCCATCATGGGCCTGGACAACCAGTACCACTCGATGGGCGGCGCCGACTTCCACATCGCCATGACCGACATGCTGCTCACCGGCTTCCCGGTGGCGGGCGACCAGACCAAGGTCTTCCCACCGCTCCGCCCCGAGCAGGTCGCCATCGGGCTGCCGGCCTCCACCCAGGCGGGCAACGGCCACACCTCGCCCGCCGAGGTCACCAAGGCGCTCAACTGCCTCACCAAGAAGACCGACTGCGGCTCCTACGCCACCCACGGCACCTGGCCCGCCCTGCGCGGACTGATGACCTGGTCGATCAACTGGGACCGGTTCAACAACGGGGAGTTCTCGAAGAACTTCGACGCCTACTTCAAGCGCTGAGACTCCGTACCCCACCGGGACGCAGTGGCAGCAGCACCGCACCGAACAGGAGCCAGCTGCCCAGCACGTCCAGCGGCCAGTGGTAGCCGCGCAGCACCAGACCGATGCCCGTCGCCGTGGCCAGCAAGGCAGCGGCGACGGGCATCATCCACGACCCCCACCGCCCCGGGCGCGCCGCCAGCAGCGCCGCCGCCCCGTACGCCACCAGGGCCGTCGCCGCGTGACCGGACGGGTAGTAGCCGGTGGCCTCCGTCAGCGGCCCCGGGCGGGCGATCCACGCCTTCAGCGGTACGACGAGCAGGGGCACGGCGGCCATCGCGAGCGCCGCGTACAGCGCCCGGCGGCGCGCGCCGCGCACCAGGGCGAGGACGATCGCGCAGCCCAGCACCGGGAGCGCCACCTGTGTGTTGCCGAGATCGGCGAGGAGTTCGGTGAGCCCGGCCGGGCCGTGCCCGACGACGGCCCGGCCGGCCCGCTCGTCGAGCCGGCGCAACGGGCCGTCGGCCGCGACCTGCCAGGTGACCAGTCCGAAGAGGGCGAGCGGGAGCAGCGCCCACAGCACCGGGGAACGCGAAAAAGCCGGCCGCCCGGGAACCGGGGGGGTGGTTCCGGGGCGGCCGGTCGGACCGGTTTGCCGCACGCCCCGGGGGGTCTGGGGCGAGCGGCCATCCGATCGGTGAGGAGTTCCGGAGCCGGAGGCTCCACCGGCGTGCGCGAAGGCACGGCCGGAACGGTGCCGGGAACGGCCCGAACCGGCGTCGCCCGAAGTCCCCTGCGGGCGGGGTGTCTCTCTCATCTGCGGAAACCGTACGGCAGCGGCAGAGGGACCGACAGCGGGAAACGTATCCCGCCATCGGCCCCGCACACCTTCTTCACAGGCCCTCACGCGGGCCCCGCGAGCGTGTGCTCCGGGGGTGCCGGAGCTCGCACAGGTCAGATCGTGGCGAACGCCTGCTCGATGACGTCGAGCGCCTCGTTCAGCAGGTCCTCACCGATCACCAGCGGCGGCAGGAAGCGCAGGACGTTGCCGTACGTGCCGCAGGTCAGGACCAGGACGCCCTCCGCGTGGCACGCCTTGGCGAGCTTGGCGGCGGCCTCCGGGTTCGGGTCCTTCGAGCCGGACTTCACCAGCTCGATCGCGATCATCGCGCCGCGGCCGCGGATGTCGCCGATCACGTCGCCGTTGGGCAGCTTCGCCTGCATCTCGGCGAGGCGGCCCTTCATGACCTCCTCGATGCGCTTGGCCTTGCCGTTCAGGTCAAGCTCGCGCATCGTCTCGATGGCGCCGAGGGCACCGGCGCAGGCGACCGGGTTGCCGCCGTAGGTGCCGCCGAGGCCGCCGGAGTGGGCGGAGTCCATGATCTCGGCGCGGCCGGTCACGGCGGAGAGCGGGAGGCCGCCCGCGATGCCCTTGGCGGTGGTGATCAGGTCCGGGACGATGCCCTCGTCCTCACAGGCGAACCACTGGCCGGTGCGGCAGAAACCGGACTGGATCTCGTCCGCGACGAAGACGATGCCGTTGTCCTTGGCGAACTGCGCGATGGCCGGGAGGAAGCCCTTGGCCGGCTCGATGAAGCCGCCCTCGCCGAGCACCGGCTCGATGATGATCGCGGCGACGTTCTCGGCGCCGATCTGCTTGTTGATCTGCTCGATGGCCTGGGCGGACGCCTCGGCACCGGCGTTCTCGGCACCGGTCGGCCAGCGGTAGCCGTACGCCACCGGCACCCGGTAGACCTCGGGCGCGAACGGACCGAAGCCCTGCTTGTACGGCATGTTCTTGGCCGTCAGCGCCATGGTGAGGTTGGTGCGGCCGTGGTAGCCGTGGTCGAAGACGACGACCGCGGTGCGCTTGGTGTGGATGCGGGCGATCTTCACCGCGTTCTCGACGGCCTCGGCGCCCGAGTTGAACAGCGCGGACTTCTTCGGGTGGTCGCCCGGGGTCAGCTCGGCGAGCTGCTCGCAGACCTCGACGTAGCCCTCGTACGGCGTGACCATGAAGCAGGTGTGGGTGAAGTCGGCGAGCTGCGCGGAGGCGCGGCGCACCACGGCCTCGGCGGAGGCGCCGACCGAGGTCACGGCGATGCCGGAGCCGAGGTCGATCAGGCGGTTGCCGTCCACGTCCTCGATGATCCCGCCACCGGCACGGGCGGTGAACACCGGCAGGGTGGAGCCCACGCCGGCGGCCACCGTGTTCAGCCGGCGGGCCTGAAGCTCCACCGACTTCGGGCCGGGGATGGCCGTGACGACGCGTCGCTCCTGCGGGATTTCGGTCATGTGGGGCTCCTGGGGGGATGTTTCGGACGCTTCCCCTGCAGGCTAGGGGCGGGGCCGGGGGTGCGGCATGTTCCGTTCGGGAGTGGTGGTCGGGCGGGGTTGTCCGTGGTGGACATGGCGGGGCGGTGCGCGGGACCGGGACGCCGGTGTGTCCGGACCGGGGAGCCTGCTGAACCCGCCCTGTTCTCGCACTAGATTGAGGGCTTCGGGCATCCGTGCCCGGTCATACGGTCGGCGCTGGTCAGGGGACGAGGGACAGCACATGGACACCGAGGGCACGCACGACGCACGTTCCACCCGCTCGGGTCATCCGGTGCCGCGCCCGGCCCCGCCGGGAGCGCCGCCCAGGCCCGGGCACGCCCCCACCGCCGGCCCCCCGGTCGACACCTGGCTGCGGACCCGGCGCGCGGCGGCCGAGCCCGGCCTGTGGCGGCTCGGCCACGCACCCAGGCCCGAGGCCGACCCGGACCGGGTGCCCGACCGGGCCCTGATCGGCGGGGCGGTGGTGGCCCTGCTGGCCGCCCTGCTGGTCTGGTCGCTGTGGCGCAACGGCTATGTGCCCCACAGCCGCATCCTGCTGGAACTGGTCACCCCGTCCGACTGGTGGGGGCTCGAACGCCCGATGGCGGCCGTCACCGCCCTGTCCGCCTACAACAGCCTGTTCGCGGTCCTGGTGATCTGGGGCTTCGGCCGGATCGGCAACTGGACCGGGGTCTTCCGCCGCTACGCCGCCGACCACCCCATGCCGGGCCGGGCGGTGCGGACCGGGCTGGCCGCGGCCGTCCTGATCCTCTGCTTCGTGAACGCCGACGGGCTGCTGCCCTTCGACGACCTCGTCCTGGGGCTCACCCCCTACTCCTGGCTGTACCACGGCACCGCCCAGGAGATCGCGGACCGGGTCGAGACCTTCACGACCGTCTACCACCTGACGGGCGCCGCCGTGATCCTGCTGGTGATCGGACGGGCCGGGAACTGGCTCGGCGCCTTCCGCGAACTGCGCGGCGGCCGGGGGAGCGCCCCGGAGCAGCAGAAGGCCCCCGCCGCGGACCCGGCCGACTGGCCGCGGCTGCGCGCCGCGGGCCAGCAGGGCGCCGCCGACCGGCTGGTCGCCGAACAGCGCACCGGACACATGAACGACGTCGACTGGGTGCGCATCCGGCGCGCCTGGAGCACCGTGGAGGCCGACCCCGCCCGGCTCGGCCCGTTCGTCGACTCCGTGCTCACCCGGGGCGCGGGGGCCTGCCCGCACCCCTCGGGCGCCCGGGACCTGCCGGCCCGCTCCGCCACCCACGACCTGCTCACCTCCCAGGTCCGGCTCGGCCGCTGCCCGGACCACGACCGCAACCCGGCCGCCCGGCGGGGCGCGGGCGCCGCCGTCGATCCGGCGGTGCTGGGCGCCTCCCTGCTGGCCGTCGGCCCCTTCGGCGCGGGCAAGACCCGGCACGTGGTGCGGCCCGTCGTGGAGTCGCTCGCCCTCCAGGCCCTCGCCGGGAAGGCCGTCGTCATCGCCGTCTGCGCGGCCGGCACCCCGCTCGGGGCCGACGAGAGCTACGACGTGGTCATCGCCCCGGGCGACCCGTCCCGCACCCGCGACCTGGACCTCTACAGCGGGACCGACGACGCCGACGAGGCCGCCGCCCTGCTCGCCGAGGCGCTCGCCGGGGACCTGCCCGACGTCGACGCCCGGCGGGCCGCCACCGCGCTCGCCCAGCTCCTCGGCCCGTACCGGGCGGCCCACGGCCACTTCCCCTCCGTCCAGGCGCTGCGCGAGCTCCTCGACAACGCGCCCGACGCCCTCGCCGGGCTCCGGGCCCGGCTCGACACCGACGCGGACCGCTCCTACCTCCGCGAACTCGACGCCCGGGCCCGGCAGGCGGGCACCCCCGGCGACCCGGGCGTCCGGCTCGCCGACCGGCTCGCGGTCCTGGACCGGCCGGCCTTCGCCGGGTTCTTCGACCCCGAGGCCGCCGCCCGCCCCTTCTCGGCGCGCACCCTCGAACACCCGCTGCGGGTCCGCGTCGACCTCCCCGAACGCGCCCACCCCGAGGCCGCCCGGCTGCTCACCCGTCTGGTGCTCGCCCAGTTCACCGCCGGGGCGGCGGCCCGCACGGACCGTTCCCTGTTCGCCTTCCTCGCCCTGGACGACGCCACCCACACCGTCACGACCGAGTCCGTACGGGCCGTGCAGCGGCTGCGGAGCCGCAACGCCGGAGTGCTGCTCACCCTGCGCGGACTGGACGACGTCCCCGAGGCCCTGCACACGGCACTGCTCGGCTCGGTCGGCTGCCACATGGCCTTCTCCGGCGTCACCACCTGGGACGGGCGGCTCTTCGCGCAGGCCTGGGGCACCGAGTGGGTGGAGACCACGGAGGTCGCCAAGCACACGGTCTTCGCCGACCAGCCGCTCACCCGGGCCGTGCACGCCCTGCGCAAGCTCGTCACCGGCAAGGCGGTCACCACCGACGCGGTGACCGTGCGCAAGGTCGAGCGGGAGCGCTGGTCGGCCTCCGAGCTGGCCCGCCAGGTCCCGGCAGGCCACGCCGTGCTCTCCCTGACGACCGTGGACGGGGAGCACGCGCCGCCGCTGCTGGTGGATCTGAACGGCTGACCGGGCGCCCCGTGCGTGGTCGTGGAGAACCAGGCCAGTCTGGCAGAATTGGGGGTAGTCGTTCATACGGGACGGCGAAAACCGACACCACGAGGTCCCGCGGTCGCCATGCCCCTCACTCTCGCCTCGCTCGTCCAGCGCCCCGCGCTCAAACTGATCGTGCGCGCCGGGGCGGACCGGCTCGACGCGCCCGTGCGCTGGGCGCACGCCAGCGAGCTGACCGACCCGGTGCCGTACATGGAGGGCGGCGAGTTCCTGCTCGTCACCGCCACCAACCTGGACGCCGAGAACCCCGAGGCGATGCGGCGGTACGTGCGGCGGCTGGCCGCCGCCGGCGTCACCGGGCTGGGCTTCGCCGTCGGCGTCAACTACGACGAGGTGCCGCGGGCACTGATCGACGCGGCCGAGGAGGCCGGGCTTCCGCTCCTCGAAGTGCCGCGCCGCACCCCCTTCATCGCGATCGCCAAGGCGGTCTCCTCGGCCATCGCGGAGGACCAGTACCGGGCCGTGACGGCGGGCTTCGAGGTCCAGCGCGAGCTGACCCGGGCGGCGCTCTCCGGCGACGGCCCCGGCGAGCTGCTGACCCGGCTCGCCGCCCACCTCGACGGCTGGGCCGCGCTGTACGACGCGGCGGGCCAGGTCGTCGCCTCCGCCCCCGAGTGGGCCGCCCGCCGCGCCGCCCGCCTCACCCCCGACGTGGAACGGCTGCGGGACCGCGCCGCCCCCGCCAGCATGGTCGTCGGCAGCGCCGAGGACCGGGTCGAGCTCCAGTCCCTGGGCACCGGCCGCCAGGTCCGCGGCGCGCTGGCCGTCGGCACCGGCGCGGCGCTCGGCACCGCCGGGCGGTACGCCGTCCACTCCGCCGTCGCCCTGCTCACCCTGACCACCGCCCGCTCCCGGTCCCTCCAGGGCGCCGAACAGCGCCTCGGCGCGGCGGTGCTGCGGATGCTGCTGGCCGGCGAGTCCGACCACGCCCGCGCCGTCGCCGGGGACCTGTACGGCGGGCTGCTCGACGCCCCGTTCCGGCTGCTCATCGCGGAGGGCGCCGAGCCGTCCGGGCCCGGGGCGCTCGCCGAGGCGATGGAGACGGCGGCCCTGCGCACCGGCGAGACCCTGCTCTCCGTACCCGAGGGCAACCGGCTCGTCGTCCTCGCCGCCGACGGCGGCGCGGCGGTCACCGCCTGCGCCGCGTACACCGGCGCCCAGGAGGCCCGGACCTCCGGCGAGGGCGTCAAACCGGAGGAGGGCGCCGTCGTCGTGGGCCTCTCCGCCCCGGCGGGCCCGATCGCCGTCTCCGCCGCGTACAAACAGGCCGAGCAGGCCCTCTCGGTGGCCCGCCGCCGGGGCAGGGCCCTGGTCGAGCACGAGGAGTTGGCGGCCGGCTCGGTGCTGCCGCTGCTCGCGGACGACGCGGTGCGGGCCTTCGCCGACGGAATGCTCCGCTCCCTGCGCGAGCACGACGCCAAGGGACGCGGCGACCTCGTGGCCTCGCTGCGCGCCTGGCTCGCCCACCACGGCCAGTGGGACGCCGCCGCCGCCGACCTGGGCGTGCACCGCCACACCCTGCGCTACCGGATGCGCCGGGTGGAGGAGATCCTGGGCCGCTCGCTGGACGACGCGGACGTCCGGATGGAGCTCTGGCTGGCCCTGAAGGCGACCAGCACCCCCGCCCCCTAGCCCGCGCCCGTACCCCGCCGCGTCCGACAATCCGTAGCGTCCCCGGAGCGTACTGCTCCACCCCGGACAAACGCCGAAACGGCCGCGCGGCCCTACGGTGGGGGCAAGACACCCCCACCGCTCCGAAGGGCCGGAACCTCCATGACTTCCACCCACGCCTTCTGGCTGGCCGGCCGCCAGGCCACCGGCGAGGACAGCTTCGACGTCACCAACTCCTGGGACGGCCGTCTCGTCGGCACCGTCAGCGTGCCGACCGACGCCCAGATCGAGGAGGCCGTCGCGGCCGCGCACGCCGTGCGCGAGGAGTTCGCCGCGACCCCGGCGCACGTCCGGGCCGCCGCACTCGACCACGTCGTGCGGCGTCTGGTGGAGCGCACCGAGGAGATCGCCCAGCTGATCTCCGCCGAGAACGGCAAGCCCATCAAGTGGGCCCGGGGCGAGGTCGGCCGCGCCGTATCCGTCTTCCGGTTCGCCGCCGAGGAGGCCCGCCGCTTCAACGGGGGCGACGCCCAGCGCCTGGACACCGACGCCGGCGGCACCGGCCGCCTCGGCCTGACCCGGCGCTTCCCGCGGGGCACGGTCCTCGGCATCGCGCCGTTCAACTTCCCGCTGAACCTGAGCGCCCACAAGGTCGCCCCGGCCATCGCCGTCGGAGCCCCGATCATCCTGAAGCCGGCCCCGGCCACCCCGATCTCCTCGCTGGTCCTGGGCGAGATCCTGGCCGAGACCGACCTGCCGGCCGGCTCCTGGTCCGTGCTCACGGTCCCCAACGACCGGATGCCCGCCCTGGTCCAGGACGAGCGGCTGCCCGTGATCTCCTTCACCGGCTCCGGCCCGGTCGGCTACTCGATCATGGAGTCGGTGCCGCGCAAGCACTGCACCCTGGAGCTGGGCGGCAACGCCGCCGCGGTCGTCCTCGGCGACTACGCCTCCGAGGAGGACCTGGACTGGGCCGCGACCCGGATCGCGACCTTCTCCAACTACCAGGGCGGCCAGTCCTGCATCTCCGTACAGCGGGTCATCGCGGACGCCGCGGTCTACGACCGGCTGCTCCCGAAGATCGTCGCCGCCGTCGAGGCTCAGGTCACCGGCGACCCGTCGGACCCGGCCACCGAGGTCGGCCCGCTGGTCAGCGAGGACGCCGCCAAGCGCGTCGAGTCCTGGGTGGACGAGGCCGTGCAGGCCGGCGCCAAGCTGCTCGTCGGCGGCAAGCGCGACGGTGCCACCTACGCGCCGACCGTGCTCACCGAGCTCCCGGACGGCGTCACCCTCGCCGCCGAGGAGGTCTTCGGACCGGTCCTGTCCGTCCAGAAGGTGGACGGCGAGGCCGAGGCGTTCGAGGCCGTCAACTCCTCCAAGTACGGCCTCCAGGCCGGTGTGTTCACCCACGACCTGCAGACCGCCTTCCGTGCCCACCGGGCCCTGGAGGTCGGCGGCGTGATCATCGGTGACGTCCCGTCCTACCGCGCCGACCAGATGGCGTACGGCGGCGCCAAGCAGTCCGGCGTCGGCCGCGAGGGCGTCCGCTACGCGATGGACGACTACACCTACGAGCGCGTGCTGGTCCTCACCGGCCTCGCCCTGTAGCCACGAACCGGACCGGCCCGACCGGCCCGCCCATGTCGCCTGTGTTTCCGCCTGGACAGCACGAGAGCAGGTGACACGAGACGGCCCGAACCCACTGTGCGGGGGTTCGGGCCGTTCCGCGTTTCCCCGGAACGGGTCCGTCCGGCGCCCTTCCGTGCCCCGACGCCCCTTCGCGCAAGGGCCTTTCGGGCCGTCTCCCGGGACGCACTGTCCGCGCGCACAGGTGTTGCGGCAACAATGGGGGGCATGAGCGACAGCCCTGCCCCCCTCGCCGATCCGCATCTCGTCTTCGACGCGACGGAAGGCCGACGGGATCTCGTCATCCTCGGCTCCACCGGTTCCATCGGCACCCAGGCCATCGACCTGGTGCTGCGCAACCCCGACCGTTTCCGCGTCACCGCGCTCTCCGCCGCGGGCGGACGGGTCGCCCTCCTCGCCGAGCAGGCGCGGCGGCTGCGGGTGCGCACCGTGGCCGTCGCCGACCCCGCCGCCGTACCGGCCCTGCGCGAGGCGCTGAGCGAGCAGTACGGGACGGGCGAGCCGCTCCCGGAGATCCTGGCCGGACCCGACGCCGCCGCCGAACTGGCCGCGAGCGACTGCCACACCGTGCTCAACGGCATCACCGGCTCCATCGGCCTCGCCCCGACCCTCGCCGCGCTCGAAGCGGGCCGCACGCTCGCCCTGGCCAACAAGGAGTCGCTGATCGTCGGCGGCCCGCTGGTCAAGGCCCTGGCGAAGCCCGGCCAGATCATCCCGGTCGACTCCGAGCACGCCGCCCTCTTCCAGGCCCTCGGCGCCGGCACCCGCGCCGACGTGCGCAAGCTCGTGGTCACCGCCTCCGGCGGCCCCTTCCGCGGCCGCACCAGGAGCGAGCTGGCCGACGTCACCCGCGAACAGGCCCTCGCCCACCCGACCTGGGCCATGGGACCGGTCATCACCATCAACTCCGCGACCCTGGTCAACAAGGGCCTGGAGGTCATCGAGGCGCACCTCCTCTACGACATCCCCTTCGACCGGATCGAGGTCGTGGTCCACCCCCAGTCCTACGTCCACTCCATGGTCGAGTTCACCGACGGCTCCACCCTCGCCCAGGCCACCCCGCCGGACATGCGGGGCCCGATCGCCATCGGCATCGGCTGGCCCGGCCGGGTCCCCGACGCCGCCCCCGCCTTCGACTGGTCCACGGCGTCCACCTGGGAGTTCTTCCCGCTGGACGGCGAGGCCTTCCCATCGGTCGGCCTGGCCCGGCACGTCGGCACGCTCGGGGCGACCGCACCGGCCGTCTTCAACGCCGCCAACGAGGAATGCGTCGACGCCTTCCTCGCCGGACAGCTGCCGTTCAACGGAATCATGGATACGGTCACCGAGGTGGTGACCGAACACGGCACCCCCGCCACGGGAACTTCGCTCACGGTCGCGGACGTCCTCGAAGCGGAGACCTGGGCACGCGCCCGGGCCCGTGAACTCTCGGCGAAAGCGACAGCGGAGGCGCGCGCATGAGTCTGACGACGGTCCTGCTGACGATTCTCGGCATCGCCGTGTTCGTCCTCGGCCTGCTCTTCTCGATCGCCTGGCACGAGCTCGGCCACCTGTCGACCGCGAAGCTCTTCGGCATCCGCGTCCCCCAGTACATGGTCGGCTTCGGCCCCACCATCTGGTCGCGCAAGAAGGGCGACACCGAGTACGGCATCAAGGCCATCCCGGCCGGCGGCTACATCCGCATGATCGGCATGTTCCCGCCCGGGGCGGACGGCCGACTGGAGGCGCGGTCCACCTCGCCCTGGCGCGGCATGATCGAGGACGCCAGGTCCGCCGCGTTCGAGGAGCTGGAACCGGGCGACGAGAAGCGCCTCTTCTACACGCGCAAGCCGTGGAAGCGCGTCATCGTGATGTTCGCCGGACCGTTCATGAACCTGGTCCTCGCCGTCGTGATCTTCCTCGGCGTCGCGATGACCTTCGGCTTCCAGACCCAGACCACCGAGGTGGCCGGTGTCCAGAAGTGCGTGATCGACCAGAGCGAGAACCGCGACACGTGCAAGAAGTCCGACCCGGTCTCGCCCGCCCAGGCGGCCGGGCTCCTGAAGGGCGACCGGATCGTCGCCTTCGACGGGCAGAAGGTCGACGACTGGGACGCCCTCTCCGCCAAGATCCGCGACACCATCGGCCCCGCCACCCTCACCGTCCTGCGCGACGGCCAGGAGAAGACCCTCCACGCCGTGCTGGCGAAGAACTCGGTGGCCAAGAAGGACTCCAGGGGCGAGGTGGTCCCCGGTGAGTTCGTGAAGGCCGGCTACCTCGGCTTCGCCGCCCAGACGGAGATCGTCCCGCTCTCCTTCGGCGACTCGGTCGTCCGCATGGGAGACATGGTCGAGAACGGCGTCGAGTCGATCATCGCCCTCCCGTCCAAGATCCCGGACCTGTGGAACGCGGCCTTCGGCGACGGCGAGCGCGCCGCGGACTCCCCGGTGGGCGTCGTCGGCGCGGCCAGGATCGGCGGCGAGGTGATGACGCTGGACGTACCGGCGGAGAACCAGGTCGCGATGATGCTGTTCCTGCTCGCCGGGTTCAACCTCTCGCTCTTCCTCTTCAACATGCTGCCGCTGCTGCCCCTGGACGGCGGGCACATCGCCGGAGCGCTCTGGGAGGCCCTGCGGCGCAATGTCGCCCGGGTCTTCAGGCGCCCCGACCCCGGCCCGTTCGACGTGGCCAAGCTGATGCCGGTCGCCTATGTCGTCGCCGGTGTCTTCATCTGCTTCACGCTGCTGGTGCTGGTCGCCGACATCGTGAACCCGGTCAAGATCTCCTGATCCCGGCCCCCTCCACGCGTCACGGACGACGGTTTCCCCGGCACACGGTGTGTGCCGGGGCCGTCACGGCTTCGCGGCACTCCCGTACGGGTGTGCTTCCGCCCTCCGCCGGTGCCGTAACCTCGAAGCTCAAAGCCCGCCGTCTCGGGACCTTGATCCACACCTTGGGGATGCTCAGCGCATGACTGCGATTTCTCTCGGAATTCCGTCCGTTCCGACCAAGCTCGCCGACCGGCGGGTCAGCCGCAAGATCCAGGTCGGGTCGGTGGCCGTGGGCGGGGACGCGCCGGTCTCGGTCCAGTCGATGACCACCACGCGCACCTCGGACATCGGCGCGACGCTCCAGCAGATCGCCGAGCTGACGGCCTCGGGCTGCCAGATCGTCCGCGTGGCGTGTCCGACGCAGGACGACGCGGACGCGCTGGCGACCATCGCCAAGAAGTCGCAGATCCCGGTGATCGCCGACATCCACTTCCAGCCGAAGTACGTCTTCGCCGCGATCGACGCGGGCTGCGCGGCGGTGCGCGTGAACCCCGGCAACATCAAGCAGTTCGACGACAAGGTCAAGGAGATCGCCCGGGCCGCCAACGACGCGGGCACCCCGATCCGCATCGGCGTGAACGCGGGCTCGCTGGACGCGCGGCTGCTCGCCAAGTACGGCAAGGCGACCCCCGAGGCCCTGGTCGAGTCGGCGCTCTGGGAGGCGTCCCTCTTCGAGGAGCACGGCTTCCGCGACATCAAGATCTCCGTGAAGCACAACGACCCGGTCGTGATGGTCAACGCGTACCGTCAGCTGGCCGAGCGCTGCGACTACCCGCTGCACCTCGGTGTGACCGAGGCCGGTCCGGCCTTCCAGGGGACGATCAAGTCCGCGGTGGCGTTCGGCGCGCTGCTGTCCGAGGGCATCGGCGACACGATCCGGGTCTCGCTCTCGGCGCCGCCCGCCGAGGAGGTCAAGGTCGGCATCCAGATCCTGGAGTCGCTCAACCTGCGCCAGCGCCGCCTGGAGATCGTCTCCTGCCCGTCCTGCGGCCGGGCCCAGGTCGACGTCTACAAGCTGGCCGACGAGGTGACGGCGGGCCTGGAGGGCATGGAGGTCCCGCTCCGGGTCGCCGTGATGGGCTGCGTCGTCAACGGCCCCGGCGAGGCCCGCGAGGCCGACCTGGGCGTCGCCTCCGGCAACGGCAAGGGCCAGATCTTCGTGAAGGGCGAGGTCATCAAGACCGTGCCCGAGTCGAAGATCGTCGAGACGCTGATCGAAGAGGCCATGAAGATCGCCGAGCAGATGGAGAAGGACGGCATCGCCTCGGGCGAGCCGGAGGTCTCGGTGAGCTGACCCGCCGCCCATGGCAGCCGCGCCCCGCCGGACGGACACCGACCGGCGGGGCGCCGTCATGAGTGAACCCGTCGCGGCCACCGCCCACCGGCGGCATCACTGGGCCACTTCGGTTAAAGTGCGGAAATCAGCAGACCATATGGTGAGGCCCCCTCGTGTTGACGCAGACCACCACCCGGGTCCTCGAACCCGGCGACCTCGGTGCCGCTCTCGCCGTCCTGGAGAGCGAGCCCGTCGCCAACGCCTTCGTCACGTCCCGGGTCCGGATCGCCGGTCTCGACCCCTGGCGCCTGGGCGGTGAGATGTGGGGCTGGTACGCCGACGGGCGGCTCCGCTCCCTCTGCTACTCCGGCGCCAACCTCGTCCCGATCTGCGCCACCCCCGAGGCCGTCCGCGCCTTCGCCGACCGGGCCCGCCGGACCGGCCGCCGCTGCTCCTCCATCGTCGGCCCCGCCGAGCCCACCGCCCAGCTCTGGCGGCTGCTCGAACCCGGCTGGGGCCCCGCCCGCGAGGTCCGCGCCCACCAGCCGCTGATGGTCACCGAGAGCCTCTCCGCCGACATCACCCCCGACCCGCACGTCCGCCGCATCCGCAAGGACGAGATGGAACTGCTGATGCCGGCCTGCGTGGCGATGTTCACCGAGGAGGTCGGCGTCTCCCCGCTGGCGGGCGACGGCGGACTCCTCTACCAGGCCCGCGTCGCCGAACTCATCGGCGCCGGCCGCTCCTTCGCCCGGATCGAGGACGGCGAGGTCGTCTTCAAGGCGGAGATCGGCGCCGCCACCCCGCAGGCCTGCCAGATCCAGGGCGTCTGGGTCGCCCCCGAGCACCGCGGCCGCGGACTCTCCGAGACCGGCATGGCGGCGGTCCTGCGCTACGCCCTGGCCGATGTCGCCCCCGTCGTCAGCCTCTACGTCAACGACTACAACACCCCCGCGCGCCGGGCCTACGCCCGGGTCGGCTTCCGGGAGACCGGCGCGTTCATGAGCGTCCTCTTCTGAGCCCGGGCGGGCCGCACCCCGGTCCCGTACCCCGCACCCCGCCCCGGCCAGTAGGGTCGGCACATGGCAGCACACTCCGAAGGCGGCCCCGGCGTCCGGATCGGGCCCGTGGACCTCGCCGCCCGCGTGGACGAGGCACTCGCCGTGCAGGCCGTCGCCTTCGGGCTCGGGCCGGAGGAGGTCGAGGTGCGCCGCCACATCGTCCTGAGACACCTCGACCACCCCGAGGCCCACGCCCTCGGCGCCACCACCGCGGCCGGACGGCTCGTCGGCTTCACCTACGGCATGCCCAACGAGCGCGGCCAGTGGTGGTCCACCGTCGTCGAGCCCTACCTCCGCGACACCGGCCGCGCCCACTGGCTCGACGACGCCTTCGTCGTCACCGAACTCCACGTCCTGCCCGGCTTCCAGAACCTCGGCATCGGCCGCGCGCTGATCACCACCCTCACCGACGCCGTCGGCCACCCCCGGTCCATCCTCTCCGCCATCGACACCGACAGCCCCGCCCGCGGCCTGTACCGCAGCCTCGGCTACCAGGACCTGGCGCGGCAGGTGCTCTTCCCCAGCGCCGCCCAGCCCTACGCGGTCATGGGCGCCCCGCTCCCGCTGCGCCGCCGCCCCCGGGACGGGTGATCACGGGGGTTATGGATTTCCGCCCACCCGCACCGCCCGGCTAACCTCCTGCACATCACCCTTCCAAGCAGGAGTTCACCATGGCCCAGGTCCAGCGCATGTCCCGGTTGATGATCAAGACACTGCGCGACGACCCGGCCGACGCCGAGACGCTCAACCACAAGCTGCTCGTCCGGGCCGGATACGTACGTCGCACCGCGGCCGGAATCTGGACCTGGCTGCCGCTCGGCAAGAAGGTCCTGGAGAACATCACCCGCGTCGTCCGCGAGGAGATGGACGCCATCGGCGGCCAGGAGGTGCTGCTCCCCGCCCTGCTGCCCAAGGAGCCGTACGAGGCGAGCGGCCGCTACGAGGAGTACGGCGACCTGCTCTTCCGGCTCAAGGACCGCAAGGGCTCCGACTACCTCCTGGGCCCCACCCACGAGGAGATCTTCACCCAGGTCGTCAAGGACATGTGCTCGTCCTACAAGGACCTGCCCGTGATCCTCTACCAGATCCAGACCAAGTACCGCGACGAGGCCCGCCCCCGCGCCGGTGTGCTGCGCGGCCGCGAGTTCCAGATGAAGGACTCGTACTCCTTCGACACCACCGACGAGGGCCTGGCCGAGGCGTACCGGCTGCACCGCGGCGCCTACATCCGGATCTTCGAGCGGCTCGGCCTCGACCACCGCATCGTCTCCGCCGTCTCCGGCGCCATGGGCGGTTCGGCCTCCGAGGAGTTCCTCGCCCCCGCCCCGGCCGGTGAGGACACCTTCGTCGACTGCCCCGCCTGCGACTACGCCGCCAACACCGAGGCCGTGACCTTCAACGCCACCGCGGTGGACGGCTCGGCGCACGGCCCCGTCGAGGAGCTGGACACCCCCGACACCCCGACCATCGAGACGCTCGCCGAGCACCTCGGCGTCCCCGCCTCCGCCACCCTGAAGAACCTGCTGGTCAAGGTGGACGGCGAGATCGTGGCCGTGGGCGTGCCCGGCGACCGCGAGGTCGACCTCGGCAAGCTCGGCGAGCACCTGGCGCCCGCCGTCGTCGAGCTGGTCACCGCCGAGGACTTCGTGGGCCGTCCCGACCTGGTGCGCGGCTACGTCGGCCCGCAGGGCCTGGAGAAGGTCCGCTACATCGCCGACCCGCGTATCGCCCCCGGCACCGCCTGGATCACCGGCGCCAACCAGGAGGGCAAGCACGCGAAGAACGTCGTCGCGGGCCGGGACTTCGAGGTGTCCGACTACCTCGACGTGGTCGTCGTCGAGGCGGGCGACCCCTGCCCCAAGTGCGGCACCGGCCTCCAGGTCGACCGCGCCATCGAGATCGGCCACATCTTCCAGCTCGGCCGCAAGTACGCCGACATCTTCCAGCTCGACGTCCTCGGCCAGCAGGGCAAGCCGGTCCGGGTCACGATGGGCTCGTACGGCATCGGCGTCTCCCGCGCGGTGGCCGCCCTCGCCGAGCAGACCGCCGACGACAAGGGCCTGTGCTGGCCCCGCGAGGTCGCCCCGGCCGATGTGCATGTCGTCGCGGCGGGCAAGGCGCTCCAGACCGAGCTGGCGCTCGACGTCTCGGAGAAGCTGAGCGCGGCGGGGCTGCGGGTCCTGGTCGACGACCGCGCGGGCGTCTCGCCCGGCGTGAAGTTCACCGACGCGGAGCTCATCGGCGTCCCGAAGATCCTGGTCGCCGGCCGCCGCTCGGCCGAGGGCGTTGTGGAGCTGAAGGACCGCCGCACCGGCGAGCGCGAGGAGCTCACGGTCGACGAGGCGATCGCCCGTCTCTCCGCCTGAGCCCCGGACACCCGGCAGGCCCCCGCGCACCTCGCGCGGGGGCCTGCCGCGTACGCGCCCTCAGAGCCAGCTCGCGAACTCCAGCGTCAGCTCGCCCTCCTGGCGGCGGCCCGCCGCCAGCGCCCGGGCGCCCGACTCCACCGCGCGGAACAGCGCCCAGCCGCGCAGCCGCTCCCGGTCCACCTCCAGCGAGTCGGCGAGCTTCCCGATCCGCCGCCGGGCCGTCACCGCCCCGTTCGACGAGGCGATCAGGTCCTCCACGCGGTCGCGCACCAGCCGGGCCAGGTCGTAGGCGCGCTCACCGACCAGCGGTTCGGGGCCGACCGTCAGCCACGGCACCCGCTCACCGGCGAGCACCTTGCTCTGCCGGAAGTTGCCGTGCAGGAGCAGCAGCTCCGGGGCGTCGGCGACCAGCTCCTCGCGGACCGCGAGGGCGGCCGAGACCAGCGGCGCCAGCTCGGGCTGGGCGTCGGCCAGCGCCCGCATCGCCCCGACCTGCTCCCCGGTACGCCCGGCGACCGTCTCGAAGGTGTGCCCGGCCGGCGGCTCGACCCACAGCCGTCGCACCGTCCCGGCCGCCTCCAGCAGCGCCTTCGCCTCCGGCAGGGAGCGCAGCGACACCTCGGGGTGCAGCCGCTCCAGCAGCAGCGCGCCCGGGGCGTCGGCCAGGAGCAGCACGGCGCCCCAGCCGTTCCAGTGGACCAGCGCGGCCCGTTCCCGCTCCGGGGCGGCCGCGGGCGGCGCGAGCTTCAGCGCGGCCGGAGTGCCGTCGGCGCAGGTCACCAGCAGGACCAGGCTGCTGCGGCCGCCCGGTGCGGCGACCCGTTCGACGGCCGGTGCGCGCCCGGTGGCGGCCAGCGCCTCCTCGGTCAGCGCGGGTAGCCGGCCCAGCCAGTCGGCGGCGGACGTGTCCTCGTGCGACTCGCCCAGCGCCCGGACCAGACGCTGCGGCGGTTCAAAACCCATACGTGCTGTGTTCCCCTTCAGAGCCTGCTCAGTGCGGAGCACCCGGCCCGTTCGTCACATCGGCCCCGTGCGGGGCCGTACGGGCCCCGGTCTGGGCGGTGGCCCCGGCCCGCGCGCCGGCGGTGTCCCGCTCGACGAGCCCGGGAAAGGGTACGCCGCCGCCCCGCCAGCGGACCGCGCGCACCGCGGCCTCGCGCAGCGCGTCGGCCGCCTCCCGCCGCAACGGCCCCTCGGCGGCCCGGACGAGGTCGGAGTACACCCCGGCGACGCGGTCCTCCAGCACGGCCGCCAGCCGGACCGCCGCGGCCGGGTCCGGCACGGCGAACGGCAGGGCGTAGGCGGCGCGGGCCGCCTCCGGCTCGCCGCCCAGCCCGCGCACGGTGCGCACCAGCGCGTCGCGGCGAGCCCGGTGCGCGTGGTAGGCGGCCGTGGCCTCGGCCCGGCGGCCCCCGGCGACCCGGCCGCCGACCACCCCGTAGCCGTACACCGCCGCGTGCTCGGCGGCCAGGGCCGCCTGGGCGGCCCCCAGCGTCCCGGTGCTCATGCCGCGACCTCCTTGGCGATCCCGGTCAGCAGAAAGGCGTGGGCCGCGTCGGCCGCGGCGACCGACGCCAGCAGCCGGGCCAGTTCCGGCGGGGCGGCCGCCAGGGCCGTCAGCCGGGCGTCCGACGCCCGGCGCTCCGCCGCGGCGAGCTCCTTCAGGGCGGACCGGGCGCTGTCCGGGGCAGCCGACGGGGACGGCGCGGCCGTTCCCCTGCCCGCCTCGGCCGGGGCCAGCGCCTCGGCATGGGCCCGTACCGCGTCCCGCAACGGCGCGAGGGCGGCGGCGGCCGACGGATGGGCCGCCGCCACCCGCTCGTACCGGCCGAGCAGCTCCAGACTGGTCCGGGCCTCGGCGGTCCGGATCCGCCGCTCCGCCCGTACCGCGGCGGCCTGCTCGGCCGCGGTCGCGGGCCCGGACCGGCCGGAGTCCTCCTCGCGCCCGCCACCGCAGCCGGCCAGCACCGCCCCGAGGGCGGCCGCTCCCGTCGCGGTGAGCGCCCCCCTGCGCGTCGTCCCCGTGCGCCGCACTGTTCTCCTCCGGGCCTGTACGTGTCTTGACTGGTTCTGTCCTGAAGTGATCACCGCAGGCGAGCGTACCCGCGGCGGGGGAGTGGGCGGACGGCAACACCCCTCGGGACCGGATACCCTTTGACCTGACACACGACGATCCCCACAACAGCACACGCGGCCGAGGAGTCACCCGGATGAGCACCACCCAGAGCGAGAGGCTGCGAGGGCTGCTCGAACCGCTCGTCAGCGCCGAAGGACTCGATCTCGAGGAGATCGATCTGTCCCGGGCCGGCCGCCGCCGCGTACTGCGTATCGTCGTGGACTCCGAGCAGGGCGTCGAGCTGGACGTCTGTGCCGAGCTGAGCCGCGCGATCTCCGAGAGGCTCGACGATACCGACGCGATGGGCGAGGACGAGTACGTCCTCGAAGTCAGTTCCCCCGGTGCCGACCGTCCGCTGACGGAGCACCGCCACTACGTACGTGCCACGGGCCGCCTGGCCAAGCTCCAGCTGCGCGAGGGCGGCGACCTGGTCGCCCGGATCCTCGCCGTGGACGAGGAGGGCCTCGACCTGGAGGTGCCGGGCGTCAAGGGGCGCAGGCCCACCTCCCGCCGGGTCGCCTTCGACGAGATCGCCAAGGCGCGCGTGGAGATCGAATTCAACCGCAAGGACAAGAAGGAAGAGGAGGCGTAGCCGTGGACATCGATGTGAAGCTCTTGAAGGGCTTGGCGCAGGACAAGGAGATCCCCTTCGACGTGCTCGTCGAGGCGATCGAGTCGGCCCTCCTCATCGCCTACCACCGGACCGACGGGAGCCACCGCCGTGCGCGGGTCGAGATCGAC
The DNA here is from genome assembly GCF_043079735.1 of Streptomyces sp. NPDC015144. Lineage (NCBI taxonomy): Bacteria > Bacillati > Actinomycetota > Actinomycetes > Kitasatosporales > Streptomycetaceae > Streptomyces > Streptomyces sp. NPDC015144. The sequence continues at coordinate 201,298 of NZ_JBIBUU010000013.1, forward strand.
GAGCGCGGCCATGTGACGGTGTGGGCGAAGGAGGACCCGGCCGACCTGGAAGAGGGCCAGGAGCCCAAGGAGTTCGACGACACCCCGTCCGGGTTCGGGCGGATCGCCGCGACCACCGCCAAGCAGGTCATCCTCCAGCGGCTGCGCGACGCGGAGGACGACAAGACCTTCGGCGAGTACGCGGGCCACGAGGGCGATGTCGTCACCGGTGTCGTCCAGCAGGGCAAGGACCCGAAGAACGTCCTCGTCGACATCGGCAAGCTGGAGGCCATCCTGCCGGTGCAGGAGCAGGTCCCGGGCGAGGAGTACACCCACGGCCTGCGGCTGCGCACCTATGTCGTGCGGGTCGCCAAGGGCGTGCGCGGCCCGTCCGTGACGCTGTCGCGGACCCACCCCAGCCTGGTGAAGAAGCTCTTCGCGCTGGAGGTCCCGGAGATCGCCGACGGTTCCGTCGAGATCTGCGCGATCGCCCGCGAGGCCGGCCACCGCACCAAGATCGCGGTCCGGTCGACCCGCTCCGGGCTGAACGCCAAGGGCGCCTGCATCGGCCCGATGGGCGGCCGGGTGCGCAATGTGATGGCCGAGCTGCACGGCGAGAAGATCGACATCGTGGACTGGTCGGACGACCCGGCCGAGATGGTCGCCAACGCGCTGTCACCCGCGCGGGTGAGCGAGGTCGAGGTCGTCGACCTCGGTGCCCGCTCCGCCCGGGTCACCGTGCCCGACTACCAGCTGTCGCTGGCGATCGGCAAGGAGGGCCAGAACGCCCGCCTCGCCGCCCGGCTCACCGGCTGGCGGATCGACATCCGTCCGGACACCGAGACCGACGACGAGCGCGACGCGGCCGACCGGGAGCGTGCCGAGCGGGCCCGCGAGCGGTCCGAGCGCCGCTGACCCGGCCCGTCCGGCAGGGAATACATCTCGGCACCGAGTCGCTGAGATCACGACAACATCCGTTCGATTCTTGCCCCAAAGGGGTGAGGTCGATGCGGGGAGGTAGACTTAGCCGTGTCTGGCCGAACGCGCGCCCGCGCTTGCCCTGAGCGAACCTGTGTGGGATGCCGGGAGCGGGCGGCCAAGAGCGAGCTGCTGCGCATCGTCGCGGACGGGGACACCTGTGTTCCCGATCCTCGCGGTACGCTGCCCGGCCGGGGTGCGTACGTACACCCCGCCTCCGTCTGTCTGGACCTGGCGGTTCGCCGCCGGTCCTTCCCCCGGGCCTTCAAGGCCAAGGGACCGTTCGACCCCGCCGAGGTACGGCGGTTCGTCGAACGGGGGACACCGTAGAAGAACGAACGGCACGGAACCCCGTGCGGTCAGGTACCTCGCGAGTTGGAAGTAGGTCGAGATTGCGATGAGCACTCGATGAGTACGCGATGAGTACGCCCATGAAGTAGCGACGGTCCGGCGGTAACCCGGACCTAAAAGGAGCGAAGTGGCTAAGGTCCGGGTATACGAACTCGCCAAGGAGTTCGGTGTGGAGAGCAAGGTCGTCATGGCCAAGCTCCAGGAACTCGGTGAATTCGTCCGTTCGGCGTCCTCGACGATCGAGGCGCCGGTTGTACGCAAGTTGACTGACGCACTGCAGGGGCCCGGCGGCAACGCCGGCAAGTCCGCTGCGAAGCCCGGCGCGCCCCGCAAGGCGACGCCGGCCAAGCCCGCGGCGCCCTCCCCGGCCGCCGCGGCACGTCCCGCTGCCCCGAAGCCCGGCGCACCGGCCCCCAAGCCGGCCGCCGCCGCCCCGGCGAGCAGCACCCCCGCGCCGTCCGCGGGCCCCCGTCCGGGTCCGCGTCCCGCGCCCAAGCCCGCCCCGGTGACCCCGGTCCCGGCCGCCGAGTTCTCGGCGCCGGCCCCGGCCCCGCAGCAGGCTCCGCGTCCCTCGGGCGCCACTCCTGGCCCGCGTCCCGCCCGTCCGGCCCCGGCCGGCGGTCAGCGTGACGGCGGTCAGCGTGACGGCGGCCAGCGCGGCGGCGACCGTCCGGCGCGCCCCGGTGGCCAGGGTGCTCCGCGCCCCGGCGCCCGTCCGGCGGGTCCCCGTCCGGGCAACAACCCCTTCACGTCCGGCGGCTCGACGGGCATGGCCCGTCCGCAGGCCCCCCGTCCCGGTGGCGCCCCGCGTCCCGGCGGTGGCCAGGACCGTCCCGCCCCGCGTCCGCAGGGCGGCCCCGGTGGCGCCCCGCGTCCCCAGGGTCAGGGCGGCGCCCGTCCGACCCCGGGCGGCATGCCGCGTCCGCAGGCGCCCCGTCCGGGTGCCCCCAGCGGTAACCGCCCGAACCCGGGCATGATGCCGCAGCGTCCCGCGGCCGGTCCGCGTCCCGGCGGCGGCCCCGGTGGCCGTGGTCCCGGTGGCGGCGGTCGTCCGGGTGGCGGCGGTGGCGGTCGTCCCGGCTTCGCCGGTCGTCCGGCCGGTCCCGGCGGCGGTGGCGGCGGCTTCGCCGGCCGTCCCGGTGGCGGCGGTGGCGGTGGCGGCGCGGGTCGTCCCGGTGGTGGCGGCGGCTTCGGCGGTCGTCCCGGCTTCGGTGGCCGTCCCGGCGGTCCCGGTGGCCGTGGTGGCACGCAGGGTGCGTTCGGCCGTCCCGGCGGTCCGGCGCGTCGTGGTCGCAAGTCGAAGCGGCAGAGGCGCCAGGAGTACGAGGCCATGCAGGCCCCGTCGGTGGGCGGCGTCATGCTGCCCCGCGGCAACGGGCAGTCCGTCCGTCTGTCGCGCGGTGCCTCCCTCACCGACTTCGCGGAGAAGATCAACGCCAACCCGGCGTCGCTCGTCGCCGTGATGATGAACCTCGGCGAGATGGTCACCGCCACGCAGTCCGTCTCCGACGACACGCTCCGGCTGCTCGCGGACGAGATGAACTACGTCCTGGAGATCGTCAGCCCGGAGGAGGAGGACCGCGAGCTGCTCGAGTCCTTCGACATCGAGTTCGGCGAGGACGAGGGCGGCGAAGAGGCCCTCATCCCGCGTCCGCCGGTCGTCACCGTCATGGGTCATGTCGACCACGGCAAGACCCGACTGCTGGACGCGATCCGCAAGACGAACGTCGTCGCGGGCGAAGCCGGCGGCATCACCCAGCACATCGGTGCCTACCAGGTCTCCGCCGAGGTCAACGGCGAGGACCGGAAGATCACCTTCATCGACACCCCGGGTCACGAGGCGTTCACCGCCATGCGTGCCCGTGGTGCGAAGTCCACCGACATCGCGATCCTCGTGGTGGCGGCGAACGACGGTGTGATGCCCCAGACGATCGAGGCGCTGAACCACGCCAAGGCGGCCGACGTGCCGATCGTGGTCGCGGTCAACAAGATCGACGTCGAGGGTGCCGACCCGACCAAGGTGCGCGGTCAGCTCACCGAGTTCGGTCTGGTGGCCGAGGAGTACGGCGGCGACACGATGTTCGTCGACATCTCCGCCAAGCAGAGCCTGAACATCGACCAGCTGCTGGAGGCCGTGGTCCTGACCGCGGACGCCTCGCTCGACCTGCGGGCCAACCCGGAGCAGGACGCGCAGGGCATCGCGATCGAGTCCCACCTCGACCGCGGCCGCGGTGCGGTCTCGACCGTCCTGGTCCAGCGAGGCACGCTGCGCATCGGTGACACCATGGTGGTCGGCGACGCGTACGGCCGTGTCCGGGCGATGCTCGACGACAACGGTCAGAACGTCGAGGAAGCGGGTCCGTCGACCCCCGTCCTCGTGCTCGGTCTCACCAACGTCCCGGGTGCCGGTGACAACTTCCTGGTGGTCGACGAGGACCGTACGGCCCGTCAGATCGCCGAGAAGCGTGCCGCCCGCGAGCGCAACGCCAACTTCGCCCGCAAGGGTGTCCGGTTCTCCCTGGAGAACCTGGACGAGGCGCTCAAGGCCGGTCTGGTCCAGGAGCTCAACCTCATCATCAAGGGCGACGCGTCCGGTTCGGTGGAGGCTCTCGAGTCCTCGCTGCTCCAGCTCGACGTCGGCGAAGAGGTGGACATCCGGGTCCTGCACCGCGGTGTGGGTGCGGTCACCGAGTCGGACATCGACCTGGCGACCGGCTCCGACGCCATCGTCATCGGCTTCAACGTCCGCGCTGCCGGGCGTGCCCAGCAGATGGCGGAGCGCGAGGGCGTCGACGTCCGCTACTACTCGGTGATCTACCAGGCCATCGAGGAGATCGAGGCGGCCCTCAAGGGCATGCTCAAGCCGGAGTACGAAGAGGTCGAGCTCGGTACGGCGGAGATCCGCGAGATCTTCCGCTCGTCCAAGCTGGGCAACATCGCCGGTGTACTGGTCCGCTCCGGCGAGGTCAAGCGCAACACCAAGGCGCGCCTGCTGCGCGATGGCAAGGTCATCGCGGAGAACCTCACCATCTCCGGTCTGCGTCGCTTCAAGGACGACGTCACCGAGATCCGCGAGGGCTTCGAGGGTGGTATCAACCTCGGAAACTTCAACGACATCAAGGTCGACGACGTCATCGCGACCTACGAGATGCGCGAGAAGCCGCGAGGCTGATCCACGGGGAAACCCGGAGGTTCGCCCCCGGGTCCTTCCGCAACAGTCGGGGCCGGTCGACGGGTCGTATTTCCGTCGATCGGCCCCGGCCGTTCCGTGTACGGTTCTGGTGTCCCCGCCCAGCACGGGCGGGGCACGAACCCGAACCGGCGGGACATCCGGACATTCATGTATGTGGGGACACTGTCCTTCGATCTGCTTCTCGGCGACGTACGGTCGTTGAAGGAGAAGCGCTCCGTCGTCCGTCCGATCGTCGCCGAGCTCCAGCGGAAATTCGCGGTGAGCGCGGCGGAGGTGGGCGGTCAGGATCTCCATCGCAGGGCCCAGATCGGCCTTGCCGTGGTCTCCGGGAACACCGGACACCTCACAGATGTGCTGGACCGGTGCGAGCGGCTGGTGGCCGCTCGCCCCGAAGTGGAGCTGCTGTCCGTACGACGGCGGGTACACAGCGACGAAGACGATTGAGCAAGGCGAAGAAGGAGACGGACCAGTGGCCGACAACGCGCGGGCTAAGAAGCTGGCGGACCTCATCCAGGAGGTGGTCGCCCAGAAACTGCAGCGCGGCATCAAGGACCCGCGGCTGGGTACGCACGTGACCATCACGGACACCCGGGTCACCGGTGACCTGCGGGAGGCCACGGTCTTCTACACGGTCTACGGTGACGAGGAGGAGCGGGCGAGCGCCGCGGCCGGTCTGGAGAGCGCCAAGGGCATCCTCCGGTCGGCGGTCGGCGCCGCGGCGGGGACGAAGTTCACCCCCACGCTCGCCTTCGTCGCGGACGCCCTGCCGGACAACGCCAAGGCGATCGAGGACCTCCTCGACCGGGCGCGCGCCTCGGACGCCCGGGTGCGTGAGGCGTCCTCGGGCGCCAGCTACGCGGGCGGGGCCGACCCGTACCGCAAGGCGGACCACGAGAACGACGAGGACGCCGCCTCCGAATGACATCGCAGAACACGCCGGACGGCCTTGTCATCGTCGACAAGCCGTCCGGCTTCACTTCGCACGACGTCGTCGCCAAGATGCGCGGCATCGCCCGGACCCGGCGGGTCGGCCACGCCGGCACCCTGGACCCGATGGCGACGGGCGTCCTGGTGCTCGGCGTCGAGCGGGCCACCAAGCTGCTGGGCCACCTCGCCCTGACCGAGAAGGAGTACCTCGGTACGATCCGGCTCGGCCAGAACACCGTGACGGACGACGCCGAGGGCGAGATCACCTCGTCGACCGACGCCTCCGGGGTGACCCGCGAGGCGATCGACGCCGGGGTCGCCGCCCTGACCGGCCCGATCATGCAGGTGCCGTCCAAGGTCAGTGCCATCAAGATCGACGGCAAGCGGTCCTACGCGCGGGTGCGCGGCGGCGAGGAGTTCGAGATCCCGGCCCGCCCGGTGACGATCTCGTCCTTCCGGGTCTACGACGTCCGCCCCGAGACCGCCGAGGACGGCACCCCCGTCGTCGACCTGATCGTCTCGGTCGTCTGCTCCTCGGGCACGTACATCCGTGCCATCGCCCGGGACCTCGGTGCCGGGCTCGGCGTCGGCGGGCATCTGACCGCGCTGCGGCGCACCCGCGTCGGGCCGTACGGTCTCGACGCGGCGCGGACGCTCGACCAGCACCAGGAGGAGCTGACCGTGATGCCGGTGGCCGAGGCCGCCGCCTCGGCCTTCCCGCGCTGGGACGTGGACGAGAAGCGCGCCCGGCTGCTGCTGAACGGCGTACGGCTGGACATGCCGGCCTTCCCGCCGGGACCGGTCGGCGTCTTCGGGCCCGACGGGCGCTTCCTCGCCCTGGTGGAGGAGCAGAAGGGCAAGGCCAAGAGCCTCGCCGTCTTCGCCTGAGGACGGTGCGGCCCTCCTGGGCGCCACATTCCTGCCGCGGGGCGGGTGCGGAACGATCCGCACCCGCCCCGCGTCCGTCCACTCCACGCCGGTCATTCACCCGCCCGGGGCAGCGCTCGGAGTGAATCCAGGGTGCATACGGGGGCGTTTCTCCTCCGAGTGGCGTAGCCGCCGATCATCCGGGCCTAACGTCGGACCATGCGAAGCGGGGACCGGGCAGCGCTGGTGCGTATCTGCGATCCGGGCGGCCGGCCGAGAGGCACCGGATTCGTCGCCGACGACCGGGGCACGGTGGTGACGAGCCACGAAGCCGTGACCGGCCTGGCCCGGCCGGTGCTCCACGGGCCGGACGGCCGCGGCCACACCGCGGGGCCCGGCGACATCACCCCGCTGCCCGCCCTGGGCCTCGCGCTGCTGCGCACCCCGGGCCCCGGCGCGCTGGGCGCGGAGCCGGTCCCGATCGCCCGGCGGGACGGCATCGAGCCCGGTACGTACGTGACGATCGCCGCGCACGGCCGACGCGAGGCACGGGTGCTCGGCACCGCCCCCGTGACGTACACCGCCGACGGCCGCCCCCACCGGATCGGCGCGGCGCTGGAGCTGGCGCTCGGGACGGACGGCCGGGACGCCGTGCGGACGGGGGGCGCGGCCGTCGGCGGGCCCGTCTTCGACCCGGAGAGCGGTGCGGTCATCGCCGTCCTGGGCACCACGCTGCGCGCCGAGCACCCGGGCGCGGCCTTCGCCGTGCCGCTGTGGACGGCGGCGGGCGGCCACGGCCCGTTCGACGAGCTGCTGCGGCGCAACGCGTGCACCGTCCCCGGATACGGCCGGGACCTGAACCTGGCGGGCGCCCTGCATCTCACCGCGACCTCGCTCGGTTCGGCGGACGGGCCGGGCGGCGGCCCCGATCCGGTCGAGCGTCCCGACGCCATCACCGAGTTCAACGCCTTCGCCGCCCCGGAGGACCGGACGGTGTCGGCGGTGGTCCTCGGCCTGGTCGGGGCGCCCGGCACCGGCCGCACCACGGAGCTGGCCGCGCTCACCGCGCGGCGGGCACGCGGCCCGGTGCCCGCCCCCACGCTCTGGCTGCGCGGCGCCGATCTGCTGGCCGACGACACCTCGGTCGCCGACGCCGTCGCCCGCGCGCTGCGCAGGGCCGGGCGGATCGTCTCCGCCGCCGGGGCCCCGGGCGACATGACGAGCGCCACCCCCGAGCGGGTGGCCCGGCTGGCCGAGGAGTCCGGCAGCCCGCTCCTCCTCGTTCTGGACGGGCCCGAGGAGATGCCGCCCGCCCTGGCCCTCGAACCGGCCCGCTGGACCACCGCCACGGTCGCCTGGCTGCGGGAGCACGGCGCGCGGCTGGTGATCGGCTGCGGGCCCGAGCACTGGGAGACGGCCGGGGCGCTCTGCCCGCCCGGCTCGCTGCACCGCCCCGCCCGCCCGGCGGAGCGGCTGCCGGACGCGGTCCCGCTGGGCGACCTCACCGCCGTCCAGGCGGAGCGGGCCAAGGAGCGGTACGGCATCCCGCCCGACGCCCTCGCCCCCGGCCACGACCGGCACCCGCTCACCCTGCGGCTGCTCGCCGAGGTGCGTGCCGCGCTCCCCGGGGACGTGGCCGGACAGCCCGACACCGAGGAGGTCTTCGCCGCCCACCTGGACCTGATGTGCCTGCGGATCGCCGTCCGCATCGCGGCGGCGGCCGGTCCGGCGCCGGGCGGGACGGCGGTCCGCAGGCTGGCGGCCCGGGTGGCGGGGCAGGTCCACGAGGCGGCGCGGCGCTGTCTGGGCCCCGGGCAGGGGGAGCTCGGCCGGGAGGTGTTCGAGGCGGTCTTCCCCTGGCGCACGGGCTGGGCCTCGGCCGTCCTCACCGAGGGCCTCATCGTCCCGGCGGGCACCGGCTACCGCTTCGCCCACGAGGAGCTGGGCGACTGGGTGCAGGGCACCCACCTGGACGTGGACGCGGCGCTGCGCGCCCTGGTCCACCGATGGCATGCACCGGCCGGCCCGGCCGGGGAACCGGACCCCGACGCCACCGTGGCCGCCCGCGTCCGGGTGCCGAGGCCGAGGCGCTCGGCCGCTCCACCCCCGCCGGAACGGGCCCCGGAGGCGGAGCCGGACGGGCCGCGCACCCTGCCCGTGCCGCGCCACCGCATCGGTCCGGTGGTCCAGGCCCTCCTGCTCATGGGCCGCCGCCAGGGGCCCGCCGCGCTCTCCCACCAGCTCGCCGATCTGATCGGCGCGCTGGACCGCCTCCCGGCCCGGGGCGTTCCGGAGCCGGAGCCGGATGCCGGCTCCCCGGAACGCGACGCCCGCTGGTGGGCGGTCCGGCTGATCCAGCAGACCCTGCTCCGGGTGCCCGACGCGCGGCCGTACCTCGGCGTGCTGCGGCTGCTGGCCGGCCGGGTGGTGCGCCGGGCGGCCACCGGAGGGCCGGGCGGGCCGGGGACGTACGCCGTGTTCGGGCCCTGGTTCTGGCGGGGGCTCAGGCTCGCGGAGAAGGACCGGCTCGACCTGTTCCGCCTCCTGCTGCCCGCCGACACTCCGGACGGGGGCGGCGAGCGGTTCCTGGACGCCGTCGCGCGGCGGCTCGCCGAACGCCCCCGGGAGGTGCAGCCGCTGCTCTGCGGCTGGTTCACCGACGAGCGCCCGCTGGCCGCCGGGGCCGGGGACGCCCCGCGCCCGACCGTGGCCGCCGCCGCCCAGGCACTCCTGCACACCCGCCGGGACCTGGCCGTCGACGATCTGGCCGACGCGCTCGTCGCGACCTCCCACCCCAGGGCCGCGGAGCTGCTCGCCGCCCTCGCCGAGGACGAGCCCGCCGCGCTGTGCCGGGCCGTCCACCGCTGGGCCCACGACGAGGAGCGCAGCGCCCGCCGCACCGCCGCCGCCTCCTACGCCCTGCTCGCCCAGGCGCACGCCACCCCGGGCACCGACCGGGAACTGCTGCGCGGCACGGCCCTCGCCCTGCTGGCCCGTCCCGCCGACGCCGCCCAGCACGGGGCCGCGCTCACCCTGCTCGTCCAGGACCCCGACACCCGCGACCGGTACCTCCCGCAGGCGCTGCGGGCCTTCGTCGCGGGGGAGGCCGGGCCCGGCGCCGAGGCGCTCGCCACCGCGCTGCCTTCCCATCCGGAACAGGTCCTCGCGGCCTTCCGGGAGCGGCTGACCCGGCCGGACGAGGGGGCGGGCGAGGTGCTGTGGGCCCTCGCCGGGATCGACGCCCCCGCACTCGCCCTGCACACCGCGGGGCTCGTCCGCGCCTATGTCGACAGCCACCCGCGGGACGCCGTGCACGCCGCCGGGTACGTGGACCGCAGGCTGGAGCGCGGCCCCGCCGCCCGCGCCCTGCTGCTGCCGCTGGTGACCGGGCTGCTGCGGGGCCGACCGGTGCCGCCGCAGGTGCGGGCGTCGCTCGCCGGAGCGCTCGCCTCGCCCGGCAGCGCCGCCTCCGGGCCGTTGCGGGAGGAGCTGCTGGAGGTCCTCCTCGACTTCGAGCAGGAGGACCACCGCGACCCGGTCGTGCTCGACGCGCTGCTCTGTGCCGCCGCGACCGGCTCGGGCACCCGCGCCCCGGTCCGGACCCGCGCCCTGGTCCACCGCACCGGCACCCTGCTGTCCCGTACCCCCGAGGGCGCGGCCCGCTTCGAGGCCCGGCTGGTGGAGCTGGCCCGTGCCGTGCCCGGATTCGCCGGGCTGGTGACCGGCTGGCTGGCCGACGCGCCGGGGCAGTGGGAGTCCCTGATCGGGCCGGACGCACGGCGGGCGGTGGCGGGGGCGGGCGAGCCGAAGGCGATGCCGATGCAGGCCGCGCGGCGTGAGCATGGCAGTCTTAGACCTGCGTAAGGGACACCCACGTACACAGGTGAGGGCGAGGAGCGGTCAGAGTGCAGCGCTGGCGTGGCTTGGAGGACATCCCCGAGGACTGGGGACGCAGCGTCGTCACCATCGGCTCCTACGACGGGGTGCACCGCGGACACCAGCTGATCATCGGGCGGGCCGTGGAGCGCGCCCGCGAGCTGGGCGTGCCCGCGGTCGTGGTCACCTTCGACCCGCACCCCAGCGAGGTCGTACGGCCCGGCAGCCATCCGCCGCTGCTCGCCCCGCACCACCGGCGCGCCGAGCTGATGGCGGAGCTGGGCGTGGACGCGATGCTCGTCCTGCCGTTCACCACCGCGTTCTCCCAGCTGGCGCCGGCCGACTTCATCGTGAAGGTGCTCGTCGACAAGTTGCACGCCCGGCTGGTCATCGAGGGACCGAACTTCCGGTTCGGCCACCGTGCCGCGGGCAATGTGGAGCTGCTCACCGAGTTCGGCGCGACGTACGACTACCGCGTCGAGGTCGTCGACCTGTACGTCAGCGGCGAGGCGGGCGGCGGCGAGCCGTTCTCCTCCACCCTGACCCGGCGCCTGGTCGCCGAGGGCGACGTCGCGGGCGCCGCCGAGATCCTGGGCCGCCCGCACCGGGTGGAGGGCGTCGTGGTGCGCGGGGCGCAGCGCGGCCGTGAGCTGGGCTTCCCGACCGCCAACGTGGAGACCCTGCCGCACACCGCGATCCCCGCCGACGGCGTCTACGCGGGCTGGCTGAACGTGGACGGCGAGGCGATGCCCGCCGCCATCTCGGTCGGTACCAACCTGCAGTTCGACGCCACGGAGCGGACGGTGGAGGCGTACGCGATCGACCGCGTCGGCCTCGACCTGTACGGGCTGCACGTCTCGGTGGACTTCCTCGCGTATGTGCGCGGGATGCTGAAGTTCGGCTCGGTCGACGAGCTGCTGGTGGCGATGGCCGCCGATGTGAAGCGGTGCAGCGAGCTGGTCGCCGCGTACGAACGGGGCTGAGAGCGCCGGGGGCCGGGACCGTACGGAACGGTCCCGGCCCCCGCGCGTGCTACGCCCCGGTCCCCGTGGCGGCGGCCCAGTGGCAGGCCACCTGGGTCTGCCCGTCGCCGGTGAGCACCGGCAGGTCCTTCGTGCGGCAGTCCGCCGCGACGCCCGCCCGCTCGGCCTCGCCCGAGGCCAGCACCTGGCACCGGGCGTGGAAGCGGCAGCCGGACGGGACCTTGGACGGGTCCGGCGGCTCACCGGTCAGGATCACCGGTTCGTCGCCGGACTCCGGCAGCACCGACAGCAGCGCCCGGGTGTACGGGTGCCTGGGCGCGGTCAGTATCTCCTCGACCTTGCCGGTCTCCACGATCCGCCCGAGGTACATCACGGCGACCCGGTCCGCGATGTTCCACGCCAGTCCGAGATCGTGCGTGACGACCAGCGCGGAGAGCCCCAGCTCGTCCCGGAGCCGCAGCATCAGGGCCAGGATCTCGCCGCGCACCGAGGCGTCCAGCGAGGCCACCGGCTCGTCGGCCACGATCAGCTCGGGCTCCAGCACCAGCGCGCCCGCGATGACCACCCGCTGGCGCTGCCCGCCGGACAGTTCGTGCGGGTACCGCAGGAAGAACCGTTCCGGCGGCCGGAGCCCCGACCGCGACAGCGCGTCGGCGACCGCCGCCCGCTCGTCGCCCGCGTATCCGTGGATGCGCAGCCCCTCGGCGACGGCGTCGTACACCGTGTGCCGGGGGTTGAGGGAGCCGCTGGGGTCCTGGAGCACCAGCTGGACCCGCTTGCGGTACTTCTTCAGCGCCCGGCTGCCGTAGTCGAGCGGCTCGCCGTCGAAGGTGACCCGGCCGGACGTCGGGGGGACCAGGCCCAGCAGCGAGCGCGCCAGTGTGGTCTTGCCGCAGCCGGACTCACCGACCAGGGCGACGATCTCGCCCGGCCGGATGTCCAGGTCGACACCGTCCACGGCCCGCGCCGGGGCGGCCCCGCGCCGGCCGGGGAAGGCGACCTTCAGCTCCTGGGCGCTGAGCAGGGGAGGGGTCGTGGTCATGTTGTGCTCCTTGCTTCCTCGGCACCCGGCAGGGCCGCGGTCACGGCCGCCCCGGGCTCCACCAGCGCGCAGGCGACCCGCCGCCCCGCGCCCACGGTGCGCAGCTCCTGGTCCTCGCTCGCGCAGGACTCCACGGCCGCCGGGCAGCGCGGGTGGAAGGTGCAGCCGCCGGGCAGCGCCGCGGGGTCCGGCGGATCGCCGGGCAGCCCGCGGGGGGCGAACCGGGAGGCCGGGTCGCCGATGCGCGGGAACGCGCCGGACAGGGCCTTGGCGTACGGATGGTGCGCGCGCTCGTAGACCTCGGCGGCCGGGCCCTCCTCGACGACCCGGCCCGCGTACATCACCGCGAGCCGGTCGCAGGTGTCCGAGAGCACCGCGAGGTCATGGCTGATCATGATCAGACCGAGGTCCTGCTCGGCCACCAGCCGCTCGATCAGCCGGAGGATCTGCGCCTGGATCATCACGTCGAGGGCCGTGGTCGGCTCGTCCGCGATGATCAGGCCCGGATCGCAGGCGAGCGCCATCGCGATCATCACGCGCTGCCGCTGACCGCCGGAGAGCTCGTGCGGATAGGCGGAGGCCCGGGAGGCGGGCAGCCCCACGTGCTCCAGCAGTTCGCCGACCCGCTTCACCGCCCCTTCCGGTGTCGCCAGCTTGTGCAGCAGGATCGGTTCGGCGATCTGGTCGCCGATGCGGTGCACGGCGTTGAGCGAGTGCATCGCGCCCTGGAAGACGATCGAGGCGCCTGCCCAGCGGACCGCCCGGACCTGGCCCCACTTCATGGCGAGGACGTCCTCGCCGTTCAGCCGGATCTCGCCGGTGACCTTCGTGCCGGCGGGCAGCAGCCGCAGCAGCGCCAGCGCCAGCGTCGACTTCCCGCACCCGGACTCACCGGCGATGCCGAGCTTCTGCCCCGCGTCGACCGAGAGGTCCACCCCGCGGACGGCCCGCGCCCCTCCCGGGTACGTCACCGTCAGGTCCCGTACGTCGAGGAGCGGTGTCTTCTGGATGCTCGTCGTGCTCAACGGGCCACCCCCAGCTTGGGATTGAGGACGGACTCGACGGCGCGCCCGCACAGCGTGAACGCCAGGGCCACCAGCGCGATGGCGATGCCGGGCGGGGCCAGGTACCACCAGTCGCCCGCGCTCACCGCACCCGCGGAGCGGGCGTCCTGGAGCATGCCGCCCCAGGAGGTGGAGGTCGGGTCGCTGAGGCCGAGGAAGGCGAGGGTCGCCTCGGTGAGGATCGCGCTGGAGATCACCAGGGTGGTCTGGGCGAGCACCAGCGGCATCACGTTCGGCAGCACGTGCCGGACCATGACATGGCCGTGGCCGCCGCCCAGCGCGCGGGCCCGCTCGATGTACGGGCGGGACTCCACGGAGAGGGTCTGGGCCCGCACCAGCCGGGCGGTGGTCGGCCAGGTGGTGACGCCGATCGCGATGATGACCGTCCACATCGAACGGTCCATCACGGTGGCGAGCGCGATGGCCAGGACCAGGGTCGGCATCACCAGGAACCAGTCGGTGATCCGCATGAGGACCGTGGAGTACCAGCCGTGGAAGTGCCCCGCGACGATCCCGACGACCGTGCCGATGGCGACGCAGAGGAACGCCGCGAGCAGCCCCACGGTGAGCGAGATCCTGGCCCCCCACACCAGCAGCGCCAGCACGCTCCGGCCGTACTGGTCGGTGCCCAGCGGGAACGCGCCGCTGGGCGACTCCAGCGCACCCCCGGGGGCGTTGGTCACGTTCTGCGCGTCGGCGCCCACCAGTTGCGGCGCGAACAGGGCGATCAGCGCGATCAGGACGAGCGCGCCCAGCCCCCACAGCCCGCTCCGGTGCTTGCGGTACTCCCGCCAGAAGCGGGCGGCGGACCGGCGCTTGCGGGCCCGGGCCAGGGCGCGCTCACTCTGCGCGGGCGCGGGCGCCGGCTCCGTGGGCGTCCCGGTGGACGTGGGCATGGATTCGGTCGTCATCGGCCCACCCGGGGATCGAGCAGCGGATAGAGCAGGTCGGCCAGGGTGTTCGCCAGGATCACCGCGGTGGCGAAGACGAAGAACAGCGCCTGGACGAGCGGGAGGTCGGGCACCCTGAGCGAGTCGTAGAACAGCCCGCCGAGCCCCGGCCAGGAGAACACCGTCTCCACCAGGATCTGCCCGGCCACCACATGCCCGAGGTTCACGAACATCAGCGTGAAGGTCGGCAGCATCGCGTTCGGCACGGCGTGCTTGCGCCGTACGGAGTCGTCCCGCAGCCCCTTCGCGCGGGCCGTCGTCAGATAGTCGCTGCCCATCTCGTCGAGCAGCGACGAGCGCATCACCAGCAGCGTCTGCGCGTAGCCGACCGCCACCAGCGTGATCACCGGCAGCACCAGGTGGTGCGCCACGTCCAGGATGTGGGCGAGGCCGGTCGCGCCGTCGGTGGAGGCCAGGCCGCCGGTCGGGAAGAGACCGGGGATCGGGCCGATGCCCACCGAGAAGACGATGATCAGCAGCAGGCCCAGCCAGAACGACGGCACCGAGTAGAGCGTCAGCGCGAACGCGGTGTGGAAGCGGTCGCTCCGGGAGCCGTTGCGCCAGGCGGTACGGGTGCCGAGCCAGATGCCGAGCGCGGTGTACAGGAGGTACGAGGTACCGGTGAGGAGCAGGGTGGCCGGGAGCGCCGCGGTGATCTTGTCGATGACCGGCGTGTGGTACTGGAACGACGTCCCGAAGTCGCCGGTGAGCGCGTCGCCGACGTACGAGACGAACTGCCGCCACATCGGCAGGTCCAGGCCCAACTCGTGCCGCATGGCCTGGAGTTGTTCGGCGGAGGTGGGACGTCCGCCGGTCATCTGCTTCACCGGGTCGCTCGGGATGAGCCGGAAGAGGAAGAAGCTGGTGACCAGGACCGCGAAGAGCGAGACCGCCGCCCCGGCGATCTTGGTCACGACGTATCGGAGGTATGCCTTGGTGTTGCGCGCCCGTGGGCCGCGTGCGGGCGACGGACCGGACTGCGCCGGGCCCTCGGTCTCCGCATCCGCGTCCCGCACGAGCGCCGGAGTGCTGTCAGCTGTCATGGGGAACTCTCGTTACTCGTGCCGCACGTGCAGGGGCCGGCCGGTGAGGTGCATATTCCCCGGCCGGCCCCTCTTCACCCGATCAGGTGATTACTCGCGATCGTCCGCGGTGGTGCTGCGGCGCCGGGCGAGGAACAGCCCGCCACCGGCGAGCACCACGACCACCACGATGATGCCGATGACGACACCGGTCGAGCCCGACCCGCCGGAGCCGTCCGAACTGTCGCCGGACGCGGGAACCGCGGACCACCAGCTCCAGTAGCCGTCCTGGCCGTAGATGTTCCCGGCCGCCTCGGGCATGGTCGTGATCGACTTGATCTGGTCGGTGCGGTACGCCTCGACCGCGTTCGGGTACGCCATGACGCTCATGTACCCGGAGTCGTACAGCCACGACTGCATCTGGTTGACGAGGTCGGCGCGCTTCGCCGGGTCGTACTCGGCGAGCTGCTTCTTGTAGAGATCGTCGTAGGTCTTGTCGCAGATGAAGTTGTCGGTGGTGGCGCTGTCCTTCGCCTTGACGGGCAGGGCGGCGCAGGTGTGGATGCCGAGGACGAAGTCGGGGTCGGGGTTGACCGACCAGCCGTCGAAGGCGAGGTCGTACTCACCGGCGTACCAGGGAACGGAGACGTCGTCCAGGCAGTCGACCTTCAGGCCGATGCCGAGCTTGCCCCACCACTCCTTGAGGTACTTGCTGACCGCACCGTCGTTCGGGTCCGTGGCGTGGCAGAGGATGCGCAGGTCGAGCGGCTTGCCGTCCTTGCCGACCCGCTTGCCGCCCTTGAGCTCGTAGCCGGCCTCGTCGAGCAGCTTGGCCGCCTTCGCCGGGTCGTAGGCGAGGCTCTGCTCGGCGGTCGGCTTCCACGCGTACGCGGTGAAGCGCGGCGGGATGTAGCCCTGGCCCTCGACGGCGTGGCCCTGGAAGACCTTGTCGATGATGGTCTGGCGGTCGACGGCGAGGAAGAGCGCCTGGCGCACCTTCTGGTCGTGCAGCGCCGGGTTGCCGTCGCCGAACTTCTTGCCGTCCTTGGTCTGCGCGCCCGGGTTGACGGCCAGCGAGTAGAAGCGGCGGCCCGGACCCTCGTTGACCTTGATGTTCTTCTCGCCCTTGAGCGAGGCGGCCTGGGCGGGCGTCAGCGCGGGGGACCCGGCGACGAAGGAGACCTCGCCCTTGCGGAGCGCGGCGACGGCGGCGTCCTGGTCCTTGTACGTCTTGAAGACCAGCTCGTCGAACTTCGGCTTGCCGCGCCAGAAGTCCTTGTTGGCCTTGAGCTTCACGTACTGGTCGACCTTGAAGTCGGTCAGGATGAAGGGCCCGTTGCCGACCACCGGGAACGACGTGTCGTTGTTGAACTTGGAGAAGTCACCGACCTTCTCCCAGACGTGCTTCGGCACGATCGGCACGTCGAGCGCGGCCATCGTGGCCTGCGGCTCCTTGAGCTCGACGACGAGCTGCGTGGGGCTCGGAGCGGTGACCTTCTTGAAGTTGGCGACGAAGTTGCCGTTGGCCTGGGCGGCGGCCGGGTCGGTCATCATCTTGTTGAACGTCCAGGCCGCGTCCTCGGCGGTGGCCTGCTGCCCGTCCGACCACTTGGAGTCGGAGCGGATGGTGTACGTCCAGGTCAACTTGTCTGCGGACGGCTCCCACTTGGTGGCGAGGCCGGGGATCGCGTGGTTGTCCTTGGCGTCGTAGTTGGTGAGGAAGTCGTACATGAGCCGGCTGATGCTGGTGCTGAGCAGCTTCTGCGCCAGGAACGGGCTCATCGAGTCGACGCTCTGCGCGACGGCGACGGTCAGGGTCGACTTCCCGCTGTCGGCGGCCTGCGCCTGCTGCGGCTCGCCACCGAACGGCACACCCGGGACGACGGAGCCGGCGGCCAGCGCCAGAGCGGCGGCGCCGGAGGCCAGGAGAACACGCAGGCGGGAACGTGGCTGGATGGAGCGTGGTGGAACTCTTACGACCATGGTCAGGGACCTCGCGTCATGACTCGCACGGAGAAGGCGGGTTGATCTGTGGTTCGCCAGCTGGTGAAGCGAAGGTTTATCAGCGGTGGTCGAGCCACGTCAACGGTCGTCCAAACCGCGTGTGGTCTGCGGGAATACCCCAAAGGGCCCGCACCGTGCGGACGGTGCGGGCCCTCATTGGTTGAGACCTCTGCTGCCTTACTGCTGAGGCGCTGGCGGCGGCTGCTGCTGCCATCCCGCGGGCGACTGCGGGGCGCCCGGGGCCTGCGGCGGCTGGTGCTGCCAGCCGTTCTGTCCCGCTCCCGGGGCGGGCTGCGGCGGGTACGGCTGCGCGGGCGGCTGACCGCCGTACGGCTGCTGCTGCGGGTACGGCTGGGGCTGCTGCCCCTGCTGCGGGGGGTACTGCTGCTGACCGGGCATCGGCGGGGCGAACTGCGGCGGCGGGGTGGAGCCGTTGGCCGTCCACAGCCCCTGCTGCTGCTGGGCCCGCGCGAAGTCCTCGGCGACCAGGGCGGAGAGGTGGAAGTACGCCTCGCGGGTCTTGGGGCGCATCATGTCGAGGTCGACCTCGGCGCCCGCCGCCAGGTGCTCGTCGAACGGGACGACGACCACGCCGCGGCAGCGCGTCTCGAAGTGCTGCACGATGTCGTCGACCTTGATCATCTTGCCGGTCTCGCGGACCCCCGAGATGACGGTGAGGGAACGCTGCACCAGCTCCGCGTATCCGTGCGCGGAGAGCCAGTCCAGCGTGGTGGAGGCGCTGGACGCGCCGTCGACCGAGGGGGTCGAGATGATGATCAACTGGTCGGCGAGGTCCAGCACTCCGCGCATCGCGCTGTAGAGCAGGCCGGTGCCCGAGTCGGTGAGGATGATCGGGTACTGCTTGCCCAGCACGTCGATCGCGCGCCGGTAGTCCTCGTCGTTGAAGGTCGTGGAGACCGCCGGGTCCACGTCGTTGGCGATGATCTCCAGACCGGAGGGCGCCTGCGAGGTGAACCTGCGGATGTCCATGTACGAGTTGAGGTACGGGATCGCCTGGACCAGGTCGCGGATGGTCGCCCCGGTCTCGCGGCGCACCCGGCGGCCGAGCGTGCCCGCGTCCGGGTTGGCGTCGATGGCGAGGATCTTGTCCTGCCGCTCGGTGGCCAGCGTCGCGCCGAGGGCGGTGGTGGTCGTCGTCTTGCCGACGCCGCCCTTGAGGCTGATCACCGCGATCCGGTAGCAGGACAGCACCGGCGTACGGATCAGTTCGAGCTTGCGCAGCCGCTCGGCCTCCTCCTTCTTGCCGCCCAGCTTGAAGCGGGACGCGGCGGAGGGGTTGCGGCTGCTCTTCGCCTTCTGCTTGCCGCGCACCAGCCGGTCGGAGGAGAGCTCCACGGCCGCCGTGTACCCGAGCGGGGCGCCGGGGACGGAGCGCTCGCGCTGGTCGTGGGTGACCGGGCTGGGCCAGGCGGCACCGGTACGCGGGTCGACGGGGGCACCCGGCTGCTGCTGAGGTGGCTGCGGCTGCTGGTGCGGCGGCTGGGCCGGCTGAGGCTGGGGGGTCGGCTGAGCCGACTGGGGCTGGGGCTGGGGCTGTTGGGCGGCCTGGGCGGGCTGCGGGGTGTGGGGCACCTGGGGCGGCAGCGGCGCGCCGGGCTGGGCGGGCCACTGGGGCTGGGCCTGCGCCTGCGGCTGGGGAGGCTGCTGCTGGGGGAAGCCGTAACCGCCCTGAGCGGGGTGCTGCTGCGCCGGTGCCTGCGGGGCCGGTGCCTGCGGGGCCACCGGGGGAGCGGGCTGCTGGGGCTGCTGCTGGGGGAAGCCGTAGCCGCCGGGCACCTGCCCGGCCGGGGCCGAAGCGGGCCACTGCGGGGCGGACGGGGGCGCGGCGGGGTGCGGTGCGGCCGGCTGGAAGGCCGGCGGCAGCGGCGGCAGCGCCCCGCCCTGCGGCGGAGGCGGCGCCCAGGGGCTGGGCGCGGCGGGCGCCGGGGCGCCCGGCAGCGCGCCCGAAGGCGGAGTGTCCTGGGGCGCCGCACCCGGGGCGGCGTCGGCGGGGACGGCGTCCCGCGGCTCCTCGGCCGGATCGCCCGCCGGGTCCGTACGGTCCTCGGGCGCGGACGGCTCCCCGGCGCCACCGGCGGACCCGCCGGGGGCCTCCTCGGCGTCGCCCGCCGGGGCCGACCCCGCCCCGGGGCCGTTCCCGTCGTCGCCCGCGGAGGCCGCGCCGTCCTCGGCACCACCACCGATCTGGGCGATCTGGCGCTTCAGCGCGGCGGGCGAGAAGCGCATCGTCGAACCGCTCTCGACGTCACCGCTCCCGAACGGGTCCGACACCGCACCGGAATCCGCCCTGCCGGAGTCCGCCGGAACGGCGGGCGCGGGCACGACGGGCGCGGGCGGCGGAGGCGTGGCGTCGCCGCCCGCCGGGGCCGGGGCCGCCGGGACCGGCGGAGCGGGCACCCGCGCGGGCGGCGGGACCGGCGAACCGCCCGGCGGGGTGGGCGGCGCGAGGTGCGTCCCGACGCCCCCCGACGAGTCCCCCGGCGCGTTCTGCGTGTACCAGGCGGGCGGGGTGTAGTCGATGGTGAACTCACCCGTCACCTCGACGGGCTCCGCGTCGGACGACTCGTCGACGGGCTTGTTCCAGCCCCCGCGGATCTCGTCCCGATCGCCGCTCACTTTGCCTCCTGGTGTGGTCGAGCACCCTTGTGCCGTGGTGGGTGGGGGCGACCGTTTCCGTCTGCTTCCGTCTGCCTGACCGCCCGGCTCTCCCCCGGGCCCGCATTGCCTGCCCGCAGGTTCGTGCCGCGCCCTGCCCCAGCCTAATCGCCAGGGGGCTCGCTCCGGCAGGCCGTTCCACAGGACAGGAACTGTCCAGTAGGTCACGTCATGGCCACAACTCTCCGGGGCGCGACGGAGCCTTCGGAACGAAGCGTGCTATTGCATGGCGAGAGCGGATCTACCCGTCAACTCGTCACTGGGCACAGGAAAAGGGGCATTCGCCCTGTCGGACGGATGCCCCTTCTCGAACCGGCCGCCACCTACGTGAGGTCGAACTCGCCGTCCCGCGCACCAAGCACGAAGGCACGCCACTCGGCCTCCGTGTACCGCAGCACGGTGTCCGGATCCAGCGAGGAGCGCATGGCGACCGCACCGCCGGGGAGATGGGCGATCTCGACCCGCTCCTCGACCTCCTCGGTCCCCGGTGCGCACAGCCACTCCACATCCGAGATGTCGAGGGCGTAGAGCTCGTCCTTCTCCTGCTGGGTGCCCATGTCGGCGTCCCTTTCGATCGAACCTTGTCGTTCTCTGGCCATCTTCCCCGGAGCCCGTGGTTCCGGGGCGGTGAATGGACAGTATTCAGTCCATCCGGCGAGCATCGCCCAGCAGTTGCGTCTCGACCTCCGTCGCGTCCGTCCGCACCCAGTGCCGTTCACCACCCGCCACCCAGAGCGTGACGCCGTCCGACAGGGTCGGCAGTGCCTCGCTCTCGATACGGGAGAGCCCCAGGATCCCGCCGATCCGGCCGGCCTCCTCCGGCGAGACCCGCTGGACGCCCACGAGCGCCGAGGCCCGCATCAGGCGCGGCGCCACCGGACTCGGATAGGGCAGCAGTGTCAGCACCGACTGCCAGGGCGAGGACACCACCCGGCCGCGGGGCGGCCGCATCCCGCAGTCCCGCACCACCACCGGGCTGCTCACGGTCGCCCCGGTCGGCGGAACCCGGCCCACCTCGTGGAGGGAGACGCATGCGAGGCCGGCGCCCGCGGCCTGTGCCAGGCCCGTCCACGCCCGGGAGCGCCCGGTCTCGACCGCCACCCGCGCCCCGGTCGCCGCGGCGCGCAGCGCCAGGACCTGGGCCGTCCACAACCCGCCGACCAGCAGGACGTCGTACGGCGCCGGCCGGTGGAACCCGATCATCCGCGCGTGCCCCTCGGTATCGGTGCCGATGATCACGCCGTCGTCCCCGACCGGCAGCGACAGGGCGCCCAGGTGCTCCGCTGCCAGGGTGTGCCCCGCGTGGCGCGGACCGCGCAGCCCCCGTCCCGAGGGGATCCGGACCGTCATCGCGCACCTCCCAGCGGAAGCGTCGCCAGCACGCCCGGCAGCTGTTCCCGGTCCAGGCGCACCAGGCCGACCTCGGCGTGCCGCGCGGCCTGCTCCAACGTCCTGCGTACCTCCACCAGTTCGGTGTCCGATCCGCCCGTGACCCGCACATGGCCGACGACCGACACCTCGCCCCGGTGCGCACCGCGCCGCACCGTCAGACCGAAGGCCGTCGCGTACGCCGGGACCGAGGTCAGCAGCGAGACGAGGAGGGGGAGCGGGGTCGCCCCCCGGCCCAACTCGGGCCAGCGGCCCACCACGTAGGCGGTGTGCCGGCGGTCGTCGCACCGCCAGACCCTCGCCGTCTCCGACGTCCGCCGTTGCGGTGCGGCGTCCGGCCGCCCGGCGCGGGCCGACAGCATGGGGCTGGCGCACGCGGACGTGGCCACGGCGGAGTGCAGCTCCTCCTGATCCAGCACCACGGCCCGGAACCCGGCGCCGGTGATCCGGCTCGCCACATGGTCGGCGACCCGCACCAGGCAGCGCTGGGCCCCACCGACACCGCCCCCGCGCGCCTCGACCGCCTCCCGGCACAGTTCCGGATCCAGCTTCACGGCCACCCAGGTCATCCGCAGCGCGGGCGCCCCGATCCGTTCCTGGAGCGGGGCGTAGGAGAGCCGCGCCGCCGACCGCTGCGGCAGATGCCGTGCCGGAGCGGGGCGCACCTGCTGCACGAGCTGCGCGGACTCCAGCACGATGTCGTCC
This sequence comes from Streptomyces sp. NPDC015144, assembly GCF_043079735.1. NCBI lineage: Bacteria > Bacillati > Actinomycetota > Actinomycetes > Kitasatosporales > Streptomycetaceae > Streptomyces > Streptomyces sp. NPDC015144. Next base: position 223,304 of record NZ_JBIBUU010000013.1, read on the forward strand.
ACCGTCAGGGCGTCGCCCAGGAGGGAGAGCGGGAGCGCCCGCGCCCCGCGCGCCCGGTGCAGCGACTCGCCGTCGGCCTCGACCCGTACGACGGCGGTCAGGAACGTGCCGTCCCCGACCATGCCCACCGTGCGCCGGTTCCGGTCGACGTAGGCGTACGGGGCGAGGCCCGGAACGCTCTCCGCCACCGGGGCCAGCTGCGGTTCCGCGCCCGGGGCGGGCGCCGCCGTCCGCCTGCGACCGCGAAGGGCGAGCGCCGTGGACAGCCAGTCCCGGACGGCCCGGCCCCGGCGGCGTACCACCGCGACCACCACCAGCAGACAGGCGGCCGGGACCGTGGCCACCAGCCAGGGGCCACCGAGCGCGAGACCCGCCACGACGAGGGCCGCGGCGGCCTCGACGAGCACCATCCGTCGCAGTACGGCGGCGGGGAGACCGGTCCGCGCGACCGACCGCAGGGCCGTCGTCGCGGGCGTGCTCGCCGACCGGCCGGACGGCGAGCCGGTCGAAGCGTTGCCCCGTTGCTGTCGGGAACAATCGGGCGCCCGGCGGGCCTCCCGCCCCGTGCTTCCACGCGTCGCCGCACCCATCGCCGCGTTGCCCCCTTGTGGTCAAATGCGCAGTTTTCTCACGGGTCCTGATCGGGCGATCACCCTACCGGAGCTGCGACGGCCGAGTGTCAACTGGCTTGATCCGGGCCCTGGTCGGCGCTCCTGGGCCATGGTGCGTGTGGGAGCCTTGTCCTTCACCGGGGAAGAGGGGGCGGCAGGCGGATGGCATCGCGGCGGGACGAACTCAACGCCTACACATTCGCGAAGCGGCGGCTGATCGCACAGTTCCTGCAGCCCGGACCGAGCGGCTCGGAGGAGGGCGCCCCGCGCCCGCTGCGCGCGGTGCTGCCCGGTGCGGTCGTCGGCGTGGTCGTCATCGCGGCGTTCGGGGCCTGGGGCATGTTCAGACCGGTGGCGCCCCAGAACTGGGACACCCCCTACGAGAACGTCATCATCGCCAGCAGGTCCACCACCCGCTACGTGGTCCTCAGGACCGGCGGAAGGGCGCAGCTCCACCCGGTGCTGAACATGTCCTCCGCCAGACTGCTGCTCGAACCGGGCAAGGGCGACGTCATCAAGGTCGACGAGTCGGTTCTCGACAGCGGGAGGATCCCGCACGGCGCCACGCTCGGCATCCCGTACGGCCCCGACCGGCTGCCGGACGGGGAGGAAGCCGGCGCGAAGAAGCGGTGGGCCGTCTGCGAGCGGCCCGGCGGGGGCGATCGGGCCATCCAGAAGGCGGCGTTCGTCCTCGCCGAGCGCGACCGGGGCAGGGTCGAGGGCAAGGGCCGGCTCCGCGGCGGCGAGCTGATGTACGTCGAGGGACCGGGGCCGGACCGGACCCGCTACCTCGTGGACGCCACCGGCAGGGCCTACGAGGTGAGGAAGGACGAACTGCTGCTGCGCACCCTCGTGGGCGACCGCCGCACCCCCCAACGGGTCTCCGCCGCCTGGCTGGCCACCCTGCACACCGGCGACGCGATCGACTTCCCGGTCCTTCCCGGGAACCCCGGATCCGACGCGGGAGTGCGGGGGGAGCTGCCCTCCGGGGCGAACAAGGTGGGCATGGTCCTCGCGGCGACGTCCGGCACGAGGACCCAGCAGTACGTGGTCCTGCCCGGCCGGGTCGCCCCCGTCTCGGACTTCGTCGCGAAGCTCCTGCTCAGCAGCCGGCCTCTGGTCGACCTCGGCCAGAACGGCAGGGAACGGCCGGTCAGCGCGGGAGCGTTCGAACCGGGCGAGCCGTTCGCCGGGAACCTGGACTGGCCCACGAGGAAGCCGAAGCCGGTCAACTCCGCGAGTGCCGCGGCCGGCAGCCGCAACACCGTCTGCAACGTGCTGCGCGGGGTCGACGGGAAGAACGGCGCCACCACCCTCGGCACCTGGGCGGGCCCGCGCTTTCCCGCGACACTCCCCACCGGTTCCAGCAGCGCCTACGTGACCCCCGGATCCGGCCAGCTCTTCCGGCAGTTCAAGGGCTCCGGTGCCGGCTCCGGACCTCTCTTCCTGGTCACCGACACCGGCCTGCGGTACGCCATGCAGTCCAACGGGGACGGGGTGGAGGACGACTCCGGCATCGGTGAACCGGGCACGCAGGAGGAGCGGGCGCGGCGGCGGCAGGAGGCGCAGCAGGCGCAGAACCGGCTCGGGTACAAGGACGTCGTGCCCGCACCCGTCCCGGCGGCCTGGTCCTCGTTCCTGCCCACCGGACCGCGGCTGTCGACCGGTGCGGCCCGCCAGCCGCAGGGTTCCTGAGGGGCGGGCGCCCATGACGCAGCGCCCCTCGGCGTACCGGCGCCCCCTGACGGCGGCGGCCGCCATCGCTGTCCTCCTCCTCGTACTGCCGGCGTCGACCGCGGCGGCGGACGACTCCACCCGGTGCACCTTCCCCGCGAAGAAGTACGCGGGCCGCCCCTGGGCGCTGCAACGCGTCCTGCTGGACGAGTTGTGGAAGCAGTCCACCGGCAAGGGGGTCCGGGTGGCCGTCATCGACACCGGCGTGGACATCACGAACCCCCAGCTCACGGAGGCGGTGGACGCACGGAGCGGCCACAATTTCCTGCCGCGGAACCTCAAGGACGAGAACGGCGGCAAGGCCGAGCGGGGCAGGGAGGACGGCACCACCGACCGGGTCGGGCACGGCACCAAGGTCGCCGGGATCATCGCGGCACGCGAGGCGAAGGGCACCGGCTTCACCGGCCTGGCCCCGGACGCGACGATCGTCCCGATCCAGCAGAACGACGCCGAGGGCAACGGAACGGCCGAGACACTGGCCGACGCCATCCGCTACGCCACCGACGTCGCCCACGCGGACGTCATCAACATCTCCCAGGACACGGCCAACGCCGTGGAGCCCGCGAGCGTACTGGAACAGGCGGTGGACGCCGCCCTGGCCAAGGAGGTCGTGGTCGTCGCCTCGGCGGGCAACGACGGACTCGGCGGCAACGTCAAGGAGACGTACCCGGCCTCGTACGAGGGCGTCCTGGCCGTGGCCGCGTCGGACCGCAACAACGAGCGGGCGCCCTTCTCCCAGTCCGGCGACTTCGTGGGTGTGGCCGCCCCCGGTGTGGACATCGTCTCGACGGTCCCCGGCGGCGGACACTGCGCCGACAACGGCACCAGTTTCTCGGCCCCGTACGTCGCCGGGGTCGCCGCCCTCATCAGGGCCAGGCACCGGGACTGGACGCGGAGACAGATCGTCGCCCAGATCCAGCAGACGGCGGAACGCTCGGTGGCGGGCCACGACCACCTGGTGGGCTGGGGCGTCGTCGACCCGGTGCGCGCCCTGACGGAGGACGAGAAGCCCATCGAGCGTCCGATGGCGCACGAGGGAGTGAGCAGGGGCGAAGCGCCGGCACCGGCCGCACTCCCACTGGGTGAAACGGCGGACGAGCGCAATGCCCGCCTGGCGACCTACGTGGTGGTGGGCGCCGCCGTTCTGGTCGCCGCGGCAGCGGGCGTCGCCGTGGCCGTGCGCGACGCCCGTCGACGGGCCGCTCGATTTTCGGCTGGAAACAGTTCCATGGACGACACGTGACGACCAAGAAGGGCAGCCCTGTCGTAGCCAGTGGCTAAGGTGCACGGAAACGGGGCCGGTCACTGTTCACTCGAGTGCGAAAGCAACGAGTGGCGGTCCGGGCCGAACGGGGAAAACGGGGGACGGGGCCGTGGCCGGTTCAGGCGACCTCCGGCGTGGTGCGGGCGCGCTGGAGAAGTTCAGAAGACGTGTCGACACACTGCTCGCCGAGCTGGAGGGTTCGGCGGCCGGCCGGTCGAGGATCGCGGCGCAGAAGGTGTCACGCTCCGCCCTGAGCGGCCGGAACGCCTGCTTCGCGGAGGCGGACGGTCTGCACACCCAGTACGACCGCGTCCACGAGGAGCTCGTCGCGCTCTCCAGAACGCTCGGCGACCAGATCGAGTACCTGAGCCTGGGCGTGCACGAGAAGACGTCCAGTTCCCCCGCCTCCGCGCCGGCTCCGGCGCAGCCCGGGGAGAAGGGGAGGGCCGACGGCCCCGTCGCGGCGGGAGCAGGCGAGGAGACGAGCGGCGGCGGCTCGCTCGGTCTGGTTCTCGGCGGGGCGGCGGTGGCCGTGGTCGGTGGCGGCGCCTTCGCGCTCGCCCGCAGGCGCCGCACCTCCTGACCGGCCGTACGTCTCCACCCGTACCCACCGGCGAGCAGAGCCGGCGGGCCGAAACAGAGCACCAGGAAGGAAGCCGAACCATGGCCGACCAGAAACTCTCGGATGCCGCACTCCGCAAGCTGGAGGGCGAGCTCACCACGCGATTCGACTCGGTGAAGGGCCAGTTGAAGACGTTGCAGGGAACGATCGACGGACTGGAAGGCCACTGGAAGGGCATCGGGGCCGGTGCCTTCAACGCGAAGCAGGAGGAGATCAACCGGCGCATGGCCAGCATCGCCCGTCGCCTCCTGAACTTCCAGGAAGCCATCGAGGCGGCGCGCACCATCTCCGGCAACACCGAGGAAGAGGTCAAGCAGGCGCTGCAGGGCGTCGACGTCGTCGGCGGCTACTCGGGCGACGCGGTCGCGGAGGCCAGGACCTCGAACCTCAACAACTTCTGACCCGGCCCACTCCGCGCCCGACAGGGCGCCTTCACACCGATCCTTGATGAAACGGGAGGACCGCATGTCGAACAACGACGGCACGATGGTTGTCACTTACGCGAGCCTGGACCTCGCCGCAGGCGCCATCGACCGGCAGAGCAAGCAGCTGGAGGAGGACCTCGCGTCGATCAAGCGGATGATCGCCCATGTGTCCGAACTCTGGGTGGGCGAGGCCAAGAGCGCCTACGACGCCGCTCAGCGGGGCTGGGACAACGACGCCACGGCCATCCACAACGCCCTGAGCGAGATCTCGCGCAAGGTGCGCGAAGCCGGCGCCTCCTACCACGCCGGCGACAAGCGGGCGAGGGCCAACTTCGAGTAGGGCGCGGCAGAGCATGAGACCGGGGCGGGCACGCACGGGAGGTGCCCACCCCGGTTCGCGTTCCTACCGCTGCCCGCCGTCCACGAGCCCCGTCTGCACCAGCGGATTCCCGCGTCGACGGGTGACGAGGACGCCGCGCCCCGGGGGCATCGGACGCGGCCGTACGCTGCCGAGGACATCCCCCTCGGCGGGGTCGCCGGAGAGCATCAGGCCCTGTGTGCCCAGCTCCATGACGCGCTGCAGGAACGACTCGTACAGGGCGCGTCCCGCCCCCGCCGTGGAGCGGGCGATGATGAACCGGACACCGACGTCCCGCGCGAACGGCAGCATCTCCGTGAGCTTGGCCAGCGGGTTGCCGCTGGACGTGGAGACCAGGTCGTAGTCGTCGACGACCACGTACACCGTCGGACCGCTCCACCAGCTGCGCGCGCGCAGTTCCTCCGCCGTGACGTCGGGCGACGGCGTACGGCGCCGCATCAGGTGGTACAGCGCGTCCACATGGTGCTCCATGTTGTTGGACATGGGCACGTACTCCGCCAGATGCGTCGCGGGGGTGGCGTCCAGGAGCGCTCGCCGGTTGTCGATGACGAAGAACTTGCAGCTGCTCCCGTCGTACCTCTCGGACAGCTGCTTGATGAGGAGCCGCAGCAGATTGGACTTGCCGGACTCGCTCTCGCCGAACACCAGGAAGAACGGATCGCGGTCGAAGTCGAGGAAGACCGGCTCCAGGCTGTTCTCGTCGATGCCGAACGCGACGCCCCGCTCCGGACGGGCGTGGCCCGCCGGCAGGGAGCCCGCCGGGAGTTCGCGGGGCAGCAGCCGGACCGCCGGGGCGGGCGCCGCGGTCCAGTGCCGGGCCACCTCCCGGTTCATGGCCGCCGTCGCCTCGGCGAGTTCGCTGTCGGAGTTGATGGAGTCGATCCGCGGCACCGCGGCCATGAAGTGCAGCTTCTCCGGGGTGAGGCCGCGGCCGGGCACACCGGCGGGCACATTGACCGCGGCCTTCCGGTCCAGTTCGGAGTCCATGACGTCCCCGAGCCGCAGTTCGAGCCGGTTCATCAGATGGTCCTTGAGGCCGGCCCGGACCTCCATGGAACGCGACGCCGTGACGACCAGGTGGATGCCGTACCCGAGGCCGCGCGCCGCGATGTCCAGCACCGCCGGCTCCAGGCCCTCGTAGTCGGTGCGGAAGCTGCCCCAGCCGTCGACGAGCAGGAACACGTCGCCCCACGGCTGGTCCGCGGCCGAGATGCCACCGCGCGCCCGCAGCCTGCGGAAGGTGGCGATCGAGTCGACCCCGGCGCTGCGGAAGTACTCCTCGCGCCGCGCCATGATCCCGTACACCTCGGCGACCGTGCGCCGCACCCGCTCGGGGTCGAGCCGGGAGGCGACTCCGCCGACGTGCGGCAGACCGGAGACCGAGGCCATGGAACCGCCACCGAAGTCGAGCCCGTAGAACTGGACCTCCTGGGGCGTGTGGGTGAGCGCGAAGCCCGCGACGAGTGTCCGCAGCAGCGTGGACTTCCCGGACTGCGGGCCACCGATGATCTGCATGTGCCCCGCCGCACCGGAGAAGTCCCGGTAGAGGGTGTCACGTAGCTGCTCGTACGGCTTGTCGACCACGCCGAGCGGTACGACGAGACGCCCCGAACCCTCGAACCCGGGCCGGGTCAGCCCGCGCCCCTCCACCGGGGCGAGGCCCGGAAGCAGGTCGTCCAGCGACGGCGGGTTGTCCAGCGGGGGCAGCCACACCTGGTGGGCCGGGGCCCCGCGCCCCTCCAGCCTGCGCACGATCACATCGAGCACCGTGTCCGCCAGGGCGTCGTCCTCCGACGTGCGCGGGTCGGGCACGGAGGCGCCCGGCAGCGGGTCCGGCCGCACGTACCGCACCGGCACCGGCGCCGCCGTGAACACCACCGGCCTGCGGTCCACCGGCAGCGGACCGGAGGACACGGCGGGCCGCCCGCCCGAGCGGTACACCCCGGAGACGTACGCGGCCTTGAAGCGCACCATCTCGTCCGTGCCGTACTTCAGGTACCCGGACCCGGGCACGTTGGGCAGGTGGTAGGCGTCCGGCACCCCCAGCGCCGCCCGCGACTCGCCCGCCGAGAACGTACGCAGACCGATCCGGTACGACAGATAGGTCTCCAGACCGCGCAGCCGCCCCTCCTCCAGGCGCTGCGAGGCCAGCAGCAGATGGACGCCCAGCGAACGGCCGATGCGGCCGATCTGCACGAACATCTCGATGAAGTCGGGCTTGGCGGTGAGCAGTTCGCTGAACTCGTCGATGACCAGGACGAGGGAGGGGATGGGCTCCAGCGGGGCGCCCGCCGCGCGCGCCTTCTCGTAGTCGTGGACGTTGGCGTGGTTGCCCGCGTCGCGCAGCATCTCCTGCCGGCGGTTGAGCTCACCGCTGATGGAGTCGCCCATGCGGTCGACCAGCGTCAGATCGTCCGCGAGGTTGGTGATCACGGCCGCGACGTGGGGCATCCGGGCCATACCGGCGAAGGTCGCGCCGCCCTTGAAGTCCGCGAGGACGAAGTTGAGCGTCTCCGAGGTGTGGGTGACGGCGAGGCCGAGCACGAGCGTGCGCAGCAGTTCGGACTTGCCGGAGCCGGTGGCGCCGACGCACAGGCCGTGCGGCCCCATGCCCTCCTGCGCCGCCTCCTTCAGGTCCAGCATCACGGGGCCGCCATCCTCGCCGACCCCGATCGGGACACGCAGCCGCTCGGCCTGGGAACGGGCGCGCCAGGTCCTGCCGGCGTCGATCGAGGCCGCGTCGCCGAGGTTCAGCAGATCGGTGAACTCGAGATTGGCGAGAAGTGGTTCGCCGTCGTCCCCACCGGAGGCCATGTGGAGCGGTGCCAGCTGCCGGGCCAGCGCCTCGGCGGCCTCCTGGCCGAGCAGGTCGGGGACGCCGTCGTAGACCAGCCCGTGCCCGGACTCCAGCCGGAGCAGATCGGGGCGGACCACGACGGACAGGCCGCCACGCGCCCCGTCGGGCTCACCCGGCACGAGCTCGACGACCGTCACGCCCTGGAGCCCCTCGGCCGCGGCCAGCGCGGACACCGGCGACACGGACCGGCCGTCGAGCACGACGACGACATGCGGCCGGTCCATGAGAGGCCGGCCGTCGGGCTGGAAGCGGGGCCGCCCGTCGAGCCGGGGAGCGAGCAACTCCTCCAGCTCCCCGACGCTCGTGGTGATCAGACGGCGGACGCCGGCACCGTCGACGAAGCCCGGGGCCTGCGCGTGCGGAAGCCACTTCACCCACTCCCAGCGCGGGGCGGCGTCCGGGCCCGCCGCGACGGCGACGACCAGGTCCTCGGGGGAGTGCAGCGAGGCGAGCGAACCGACCATCGCGCGGGCGGTCGAACGGACGGACTCCGCCTCACCGCTGATCGTCAGGTGGTAGAAGGCGCGCAGCGAGACCGCCATGGGCAGTCCGTCCAGGGTGCTGTGGACCGTCAGGAACTGCTGCATCGCCCCCGCGGTGAGCGGCTCCAGCTCGTCGACCGGCGCGGTGTCGGGTGCGACGAGCGGGGTGGCGAGCTCCTGACTGCCCAGCCCGATCCGTACCTGGGCGAAGTCGGGGTCGCCCGGGCGCCGCTCCCAGACCCGGCTGCCCTCGGCGACGAGCGCCCACAGCTGGTCCGGCGACGGGTGGAGGTAGAACTGCGCGTCGCGCTGGGTCCGGGCCGTGCTCAGCACGGTGCGTCTGGTCTGCGCCAGGTACTTCAGATAGTCGCGCCGCAGGTCGGCGAGGTGCCCCTGGGTCCCCCGCCGGAAGCGGACCATCATCGCGACCGCCATGGCGACGGTCGAGGCAACCATGATCACGCCCATGATCCGCATGATCGGGTTCGGGGTCATGAAGAAGAAGACCACGGAACCGCCCATGCCGAGCATCGGCAGCAACTGCATCATCACCCCCTCCTGCTGCCCGCGCGGCAGCTCCGGAGGTGATTGCAACTGCACCTGCCCGTCCGGAACCCGGGAGGGCAGGGCCCGGGGCGGGCGCTTGACGACGATCTGGCTCACGGACCACCAATTCCCTGACCGGACAGAGCTGTTCATGTCGAGCTCCCGCGGCGAAGGGCTCCGTCCGGAGAAGGAGTCCGCGGCGCACGGCGGGGCGCCGGGAGCGATAGGGTGTCGCAACGCGTGTAAGCATTCGCTAATTTCCGCAACGACCGCAAGGAATCGGCCGTTCGAGGCGCGAGGGTGCCCCGGGTCCCGGTGGGCCGCCGTGCGGCGCGGACGGGGACGACCCGGCGAGGCCCGCGACCCCGGCCGGTCGCGGAAGCGACGAGGGGGAACATCAGGTGACTGCGACGGCCCGGACGGCGGCCACCGGGCGGACGAGGCCCGCGCCCGGAACTCCGGGAGGCGACGGAACCGGCTTCTGCCGGGTCACGGTCGTCGCACCCGACGGCCGCGTCGACGTGGCGCTGCCCGAGGACATCGCCGTGGCCGACCTGTACCCGGAGATCCTCCGGCTGTCCGGGCAGAGCCCCGACCGGGGCGCCCCGGTCGGCTACCACCTGGTGCGCCGCGACGGCACCGTCCTCGACGGCGGGCGCACCCTGGCCGGCCAGCGCGTCCTCGACGGCGAACTGCTCTCCCTGCGCCCCTTCGCCGAGTCACTGCCCCCCGCCGTCTTCGACGACGTCTCCGACGCGGTCGCCACCGCCGTCGCCCGTGACCGCACCCTCTGGGGCGACGGCCCCATGCGCGGTGCCGGACTCCTCGCGGGCTCGCTCCTGCTGGTCCTGCTCGCCTTCGTCCTGTGGAACTCCGGCCTCGGGCACGACATGCACGGGCTGCCGGGCGCCCTCGCCGGGGTCGTCGCCGTACTCGCCCTCGCGCTCGCCTGCGTACGCGCCCGGGTCTACGACGACCGGGGCTCGTGCACGGCGCTGGGCCTCGGCGCCCTCGCGAACGTCGCGGTCTCCGGGGCCGGGCTGCTGCCGCCCGGCGAGGGGCAGGGCGTCGGCAGGCTCCAGTTCCTCCTCGCCTGCGCCGCCGTACTGGTGGCCGCGGTGGTCCTCATGATCGCCGCCCCGGGCGGGGACGGCCTCTTCGTCGCCTTCGTGTTCGCCGCCGCCGTCGGCGTGCTGGCGACCTTCGCCGCGATCGTCGCCGGCCTGGAGCCCGTCGAGACCGCGGCGGTGTGCGCCCCGTTCTCCGTGGGAGCCCTCGCCTTCCTGCCCGGTCTCTCGACCCGCTTCGCCCGCCTCCCCATCGGCTTCGAGCCGCCCCGCACCACCGTCGGCGACTACGGGACGTCCGAGCCGGCCCCGCAGGGCCCCGTCGACGCCGACCGCGTCGCCGCCCGGGCGCGGCGCGGCCACGAACTGCTCGTCGGCCTGGTCGGCGGCTGCGCGCTGGTGGCCGTGGGCGCCGCGGCCGTCCTCGGGTTCTCGGACGACGTTCGGGGGCAGCTCCTGGCGCTCGCCACCGGGATCGCCATGCTGATGCGCTCCCACCTGTTCCGCTACACGGTCCAGGTCGGCTGCGTGCTGGCGGCGGGGCTCGGCGCGCTCGTACTCCTGGGCCTCGGCCTGTCCCTCCACCCGCCGGTCGGAATCGTGCGGGACGCCGCCGCGGGGGACGGCTCCGCGCTCGACATCCGGACGGTCTGGCTCGCCGCCGCCGTCGCGGGCGCCGCCGCGCTGGTCACCGCCATCGGACTGATCGTCCCGCGCAAGGGGGTCACCCCGTTCTGGGGCCGCTTCCTGGAGATCGCGGAGGCGGCGGTGCTCCTGACCCTGATCCCGCTCTGCCTCGCCGTCCTCGACCTCTACCACGCCGTCCGGGCCCTCACCGGCTGACCGGCCCCACCACCCGCCGCACCTGCACCGGCCGTACCGGCTCCGCCGGACTGGTACGCTGTGTGACGGCCGTTTGTGTACGCCCTCCCGGATCTTCCTGGGAGCTGCGCTCATCGGACCTTCGCTCCCGAGTCATGGAAGCCCCCCTGAGAACGGACCAGGGGCACTCGCGGGCGCATCGAACACCAAAAGAGGAGTACCGCGTGTCGCTCGACGCCGCTACGAAGAAGCAGATCATGGCCGAGTTCGCCACCAAGGAGGGTGACACCGGTTCCCCCGAGGTCCAGGTCGCGATGCTCTCCCGTCGCATCTCGGACCTGACGGAGCACCTGAAGGTCCACAAGCACGACCACCACTCCCGCCGTGGTCTGCTGATCCTGGTCGGCCAGCGCCGCCGCCTCCTGCAGTACCTGGCCAAGAAGGACATCCAGCGCTTCCGCGCCCTGGTCGAGCGCCTCGGCATCCGCCGCGGTGCGGCCGGCGCCAAGTAAGTCGCCGTGAAGGGAGCGGTTCCCACCACTGAGGGGGGCCGCTCCCTTTGCCGTACGCACGCTTGTGCGTGCACCGCACGGCACGTGACGGACGTGTCCGCCCGGCCGTGATGCCAAGCGGAACCGATTCTCAGTAATCTGGTCGGAGAACGACCGACAGACGAGCGAGAAGCAGACCTCCCCGCCGCCGGTCCTCGGTAGTGGCCCCCGGACTGAATCGACCCGGGTGCTTCGATCGAAGACCGGCCCGCCGATGGAGGGCTTCTCCGCAACCGTCCCCCCGCCACACGGGCTCGGGGACGCGAAGACGATATGTAACGGAGAAAACGCTAGTGGAGAACGAGACCCACTACGCCGAGGCCGTCATCGACAACGGCACCTTCGGCACCCGCACCATCCGCTTCGAGACGGGCCGCCTGGCCAAGCAGGCCGCCGGCTCCGCCGTCGCGTACCTGGACGACGACACGATGGTGCTGTCGGCCACGACCGCTTCGAAGCGGCCCAAGGACCAGCTCGACTTCTTCCCCCTCACGGTGGACGTCGAGGAGCGGCAGTACGCCGCCGGCAAGATCCCCGGCTCCTTCTTCCGCCGGGAGGGCCGCCCCTCCGAGGACGCGATCCTCACCTGCCGCCTGATCGACCGCCCGCTGCGCCCGTCCTTCAAGAAGGGCCTGCGCAACGAGATCCAGATCGTCGAGACGATCATGGCGCTCAACCCCGACCACCTGTACGACGTGGTCGCGATCAACGCCGCCTCCTGCTCCACTCAGCTGGCCGGCCTGCCCTTCTCCGGCCCGGTCGGCGGCACCCGTGTCGCCCTGATCAAGGGCCAGTGGGTCGCCTTCCCGACGCACACCGAGCTCGAGGACGCCGTCTTCGACATGGTCGTCGCCGGTCGCGTCCTGGAGGACGGCGACGTCGCGATCATGATGGTCGAGGCCGAGGCCACCGAGAAGACCATCCAGCTCGTCAAGGACGGCGCCGAGGCCCCGACCGAGGAGGTCGTCGCCGCCGGTCTGGAAGCCGCGAAGCCCTTCATCAAGGTCCTCTGCAAGGCCCAGTCGGACCTCGCCGCCAAGGCCGCCAAGCCCACCGGCGACTTCCCGGTCTTCCTGGACTACCAGGACGACGTCTTCGAGGCGCTCGCCGCCGCCGTGACGTCCGAGCTGGCCCAGGCGCTCACCATCGCGGGCAAGCAGGACCGCGAGGCCGAGCTGGACCGCGTCAAGGAGATCGCCGCCGAGAAGCTCCTCCCGGCCTTCGAGGGCCGCGAGAAGGAGATCTCCGCCGCCTATCGCGCGCTGACCAAGAAGCTGGTCCGCGAGCGCGTCATCAAGGACAAGGTCCGCATCGACGGCCGTGGCGTCACGGACATCCGTACGCTCGCCGCCGAGGTCGAGGCCATCCCGCGGGTGCACGGTTCCGCGCTGTTCGAGCGTGGCGAGACCCAGATCCTGGGCGTCACCACCCTCAACATGCTCCGCATGGAGCAGCAGCTGGACACCCTCTCCCCGGTGACCCGCAAGCGCTACATGCACAACTACAACTTCCCGCCGTACTCCGTCGGTGAGACCGGCCGCGTGGGCTCGCCCAAGCGCCGCGAGATCGGCCACGGCGCGCTCGCCGAGCGCGCCATCGTGCCGGTGCTGCCGTCGCGCGAGGAGTTCCCCTACGCGATCCGCCAGGTCTCCGAGGCGCTGGGCTCCAACGGCTCGACGTCCATGGGCTCGGTCTGCGCCTCCACCATGTCGCTGCTGAACGCCGGTGTGCCGCTCAAGGCCGCCGTCGCCGGTATCGCCATGGGCCTGATCTCCCAGGAGATCGACGGCAAGACCCACTACGTCGCCCTCACCGACATCCTCGGTGCGGAGGACGCCTTCGGCGACATGGACTTCAAGGTCGCCGGCACCAAGCAGTTCGTGACCGCGCTCCAGCTCGACACCAAGCTCGACGGCATCCCCGCCTCGGTCCTGGCCGCCGCGCTGAAGCAGGCCCGCGACGCGCGTCTGCACATCCTCGACGTGATGAACGAGGCGATCGACGTTCCGGACGAGATGTCCCCGAACGCCCCGCGGATCATCACCGTCAAGATCCCGGTGGACAAGATCGGTGAGGTCATCGGCCCCAAGGGCAAGATGATCAACCAGATCCAGGAGGACACCGGCGCCGACATCACGATCGAGGACGACGGCACCATCTACATCGGTGCCTCCGACGGCCCGGCCGCCGAGGCCGCCCGCGCCACGATCAACTCGATCGCCAACCCGACCATGCCGGAGGTCGGCGAGCGCTACCTGGGTACGGTCGTCAAGACCACCACCTTCGGTGCCTTCGTCTCCCTCATGCCGGGCAAGGACGGCCTGCTGCACATCTCGCAGATCCGCAAGCTCGCCGGTGGCAAGCGCGTGGAGAACGTCGAGGACGTGCTCGGTGTCGGGACCAAGGTCCAGGTCGAGATCGCCGAGATCGACTCGCGCGGCAAGCTCTCCCTCGTCCCGGTCATCGAGGGCGAGGACGACGAGAAGAAGGACGACGCCGCCAAGTGACGTCCCGTAGTTCCGTGACGACGGCCCGCGCCTCCTCTGGGGCGCGGGCCGTCGCCCGTACCCAAACGCTTCTCAAGGGCAGCAACGGCGCCGGAACGGTCCGCCGTACCGTGCTCCCCGGCGGCCTCCGGGTCGTCACCGAGACCCTGCCCTCCGTACGCTCCGCCACCTTCGGCATCTGGGCCAACGTCGGTTCCCGCGACGAGACCCCCTCGCTGAACGGCGCGACGCACTACCTCGAACACCTCCTCTTCAAGGGCACCGCCAAGCGCAGCGCCCTCGACATCTCCGCCGCGATCGACGCGGTCGGCGGCGAGATGAACGCCTTCACGGCGAAGGAGTACACCTGCTACTACGCGCGGGTCCTCGACACCGACCTGCCGCTGGCCATCGACGTCGTCTGCGACATGCTGACCGGCTCGCTGATCACCGCCGAGGACGTCGACGCGGAGCGCGGCGTCATCCTCGAGGAGATCGCGATGACCGAGGACGACCCGGGCGACTGCGTGCACGACCTGTTCGCGCACACCATGCTCGGCGACACCCCCCTCGGCCGCCCGGTCCTCGGCACCGTCGACACCGTCAACGCGCTCGACCGCGACCGCATCGCCCGCTTCTACCGGAAGCACTACGACCCCACGCACCTGGTCGTCGCCGCCGCCGGCAACATCGACCACGCCACGGTCGTACGCCAGGTCCGCCGGGCCTTCGAACGGGCGGGCGCGCTCTCCCGCACCGACGCCGTCCCGGTCGCTCCGCGCCAGGGCTCCCGCACCCTGCGCACCGCGGGCCGGATGGAGGTGCTGAACCGCAAGACGGAACAGGCCCACGTCGTCCTCGGTGTCCCCGGCCTGGCCCGGACCGACGACCGCCGCTGGGCCCTCGGCGTGCTCAACACGGCCCTCGGCGGCGGCATGAGCTCCCGCCTGTTCCAGGAGGTACGGGAGAAGCGCGGCCTCGCCTACAGCGTGTACTCGTACACCTCGGGCTTCGCCGACTGCGGCCTCTTCGGCGTGTACGCGGGCTGCCGCCCCAGCCAGGTCCACGACGTCCTGCGCATCTGCCGGGACGAGCTCGACCGGGTGGTCTCCGAGGGGCTCAGCGACGAGGAGATCGGCCGCGCGGTCGGCCAGCTCTCCGGCTCCACGGTGCTCGGCCTGGAGGACACCGGCGCGCTGATGAACCGCATCGGCAAGAGCGAGCTGTGCTGGGGGGACCAGATGTCGGTCGACGACATGCTGGCCCGGATAGCACGGGTCACCCCCGACGACGTCCGCGCCGTCGCGGCGGAGGTGCTGGGGCGCCGCCCCTCCCTCTCCGTCATCGGCCCGCTCAAGGACAAGCAGGTCGCCCGCCTCGAAGAAGCGGTCTCCTGACCGCCGGGGCGGACCGCCCACCACCCGTCGACTCCCGTTAAGGAAGCAGAGCACATGAGCAAGCTGCGCGTGGCCGTTCTCGGCGCCAGGGGCCGGATCGGCTCCGAGGCGGTACGAGCCGTCGAGGCCGCCGACGACATGGAGCTGGTGGCCGCCCTCGGCCGGGGCGACTCGCTGGAGACCCTCACGGAATCCGGGGCCCAGGCCGTCGTCGAGCTCACCACCCCCGCGTCGGTGATGGACAACCTCGAATTCTGTGTCCGGCACGGCATCCACGCCGTCGTCGGCACCACGGGCTGGACCGACGAACGGCTCGCGCGGCTGAACGGATGGCTCGCCGCCTCCCCGGCGACCGGTGTGCTCATCGCGCCGAACTTCTCCATCGGCGCCGTCCTCACCATGAAGTTCGCGGAGCAGGCCGCCCGCTACTTCGAGTCCGTCGAGGTCATCGAGCTGCACCACCCCAACAAGGTCGACGCCCCCTCGGGCACCGCCACCCGCACCGCCCAGCTGATCGCCGGGGCCCGCCGCGCGGCCGGCCTCGGCGACCAGCCGGACGCCACCGCCACCGCCCTGGACGGTGCCCGCGGCGCCGACGTCGACGGCGTACCGGTCCACGCGGTCCGGCTCCGGGGCCTGCTCGCCCACCAGGAGGTGCTGCTCGGCGGGGAGGGCGAGACCCTCACCATCCGCCACGACTCCCTGCACCACAGCAGCTTCATGCCGGGCATCCTGCTCGGTACCCGCCGCGTGGTGACCACTCCCGGCCTCACGTTCGGCCTGGAACACTTCCTCGACCTGAACTGACTGAGCCCTGCCATGCGCGCAAAGATCACCTACTTCGTCACCGCCGCCGTCCTGGTCTTCTACTTCGTCCTGGTCGGCAGTCGCGGGTTCCTGCTCATCGAGCACGGCACCCCGCTGACGGTCACCTTCGGGGTCGCGGTGCTGATCCTGCCGGTGATCGGGGTCTGGTTCCTCTGGAAGAACACCCAGTTCGTCTCCCGGGCCAACGCGCTGGCCGTGCAGCTCGACGCGGAGGGCGGCCTGCCCGTCGACGAACTGGTCCGCACCGCGTCCGGCCGGATCGACCGCGATTCGGCCGACGCGGTCTTCGCCCGTCGCCGCGAGGAGACCGAGGACTCCCCGGACGACTGGCGCTGCTGGTTCCGCCTGGCCGTCGCCTACCAGGACGCCAGGGACACCCCGAGGGCCCGCAAGGCCATGCAGCGGGCCATCGCTCTGCACGGCACGGAGAAGGCCCGGCCCGGCACGCCCTGATCGGGCGGCGCGGGGCCGGGCCTTCCGGTCGTACGGGCCTCAGGCCGGCCGGTACTCGTCCGCCCAGGCCTCGACCGTGTCCGCCGCCCGGTCGAAGGCCTCGGACCGGGTCAGGAAGTCGGCGTTGCTGTCGGTGAGCAGCGGCGGCACCGGCTCGCCCCCCTGGCG
The DNA here is from genome assembly GCF_043079735.1 of Streptomyces sp. NPDC015144. Lineage (NCBI taxonomy): Bacteria > Bacillati > Actinomycetota > Actinomycetes > Kitasatosporales > Streptomycetaceae > Streptomyces > Streptomyces sp. NPDC015144. The sequence goes on from NZ_JBIBUU010000013.1 coordinate 239,996, forward strand.
CACGAGGACCAGCGCCTGCCCCTGGACCGTCCGCGGGAAGCCGAGCCACTTGACCGGCTGCTGCACCGTGCGGACGGCGGTGACCCGGTTCCACGGCACGGTCACCGTGCTGAGGAAGCCGACCCGGCGCACGCCGTGGCGGCTGACCCAGGCACCCATCCGCAGCAGCCGCAGCGCACAGGCGATGATCACCAGAGCCAGCACCAGGCACACCGCCGCGCCCGGAAGCTCCGCGGCGAAGGCGATGATCATGCCTGCCAGCAGTACGAAGGACGCCAGCAGCAGCGCACCGGCCGCGGCCGCGACCCGCCAGGGACCGGGACGGTAGGGACGCCGCCAGCTGTCGTGGTCGTCGAACGGCAGCGCGATGTCCTCGGCCTGCGCGTCAAACGCGCGGTCGGCCGTCAGGAAGGGCAGGGGCACGTCTGATCCTCACTCACAAGCACACTCGATTGCTGTGCCCGGTGAGGCTACCGAGACGATCACGGCCGGACCACCCCAGGGGGCCCGTACGCGTCACCGCCCCTGGGCGGCCTCGGTCTGTTCCGTGTGCGTCGGCCCTTGGGCGGGGCTGAGTGCGGGCAGACCGAGGACCACCGCCCCGACCAGACCGGCTATCACCGTCAACCCCACGAGGGAACGGGCGGTGAGCTGGGAGACACTGGGCCGCTCGCGCGGCGGCGGGGACACATTACTGCGGAATCGGTCGCTCTCGGCCACGAACGAGAACGGAACGGATTCACGCCGGCGGAACATGAGGAGGATCTCCTTGAACTGTGCGGTGGATGCTGCTATTGGGTCAGACGAGCGAACGGGCCGATCGGTGCCCCGAATCGCCGATTTCGTGGAAGAAATCCCGGCACGGCCCTTCCGACCTGCTTGTCAGTGGCGGCCCGTAGAGTGGGCGCCGCCCGAGCGACGCGATTGGAAGGACCCCGCCGGTGACCGAGACCCCCGAGCCCGCAAAGCCCAGCTTCCGCAGTGATGTCACCGTCGAGCTGGTGAAACACGCCGCGGGCGACGCCGACGTCCTGTTCGCGGCCCGCGTCTCCACGGCCGGCGAGCAGTCCCTGGAGGAGGTCACCAAGGACCCGGAGCGCTCCAAGGGCCTCATCAACTTCCTGATGCGCGACCGCCACGGCAGCCCGTTCGAGCACAACTCGATGACCTTCTTCATCAGCGCCCCGATCTTCGTGTTCCGGGAGTTCATGCGCCACCGCGTCGGCTGGTCGTACAACGAGGAATCGGGCCGCTACCGGGAGCTCCAGCCGGTCTTCTACGTTCCCGACGCCTCCCGTCGGCTGGTCCAGCAGGGCCGCCCCGGCAAGTACGAGTTCGTCGAGGGCACCGCGGCCCAGCTGGAGCTCACCGGCCGGGTCATGGAGGACTCCTACCGCCAGGCGTACGAGGCGTACCAGGAGATGCTCGCCGCCGGAGTGGCCCGCGAGGTCGCCCGCTCCGTGCTTCCCGTCGGCCTCTTCTCCTCGATGTACGCCACGTGCAACGCCCGCTCGCTGATGCACTTCCTCGGCCTGCGCACCCAGCACGAGCTGGCCCAGGTGCCGTCCTTCCCGCAGCGCGAGATCGAGATGGTCGGCGAGCAGATGGAAGAGCACTGGGCCCGGCTGATGCCGCTCACCCACGCGGCCTTCAACAAGAACGGACGGGTCGCCCCGTAAGCGGTGTCCGTATTGCGGCGTTTCATGAAGTTCATCTAGGCTGATCAAACGGACCCGGCACTGCTTGAACCCCCGAGCAGGCAGTGCCGGGCTCCTTCTGGCTGCCCCGAGGGGGCAGTCCCGGCTGAGCAGCGAGTAGCGTGTTACCCATGGCTCCGATCTCCACTCCGCAGGCCCCCTTCGGGCGGGTCCTCACCGCTATGGTCACGCCCTTCACGGCGGACGGCGCACTCGACCTCGACGGCGCCCAGCGGCTCGCCACCCATCTCGTGGACGCAGGCAACGACGGCCTGGTCGTCAACGGCACCACCGGTGAGTCCCCGACCACCAGCGACGCGGAGAAGGACCAGCTCGTACGAGCGGTCCTGGAAGCCGTGGGGGACCGGGCCCATGTCATCGCCGGCATCGGCACCAACGACACGCGGCACAGCATCGAGCTCGCCCGCACCGCCGAGAGCTCCGGCGCCCACGGCCTCCTCGCGGTGACGCCGTACTACAACAAGCCGCCGCAGGAAGGGCTCCACCGCCACTTCTCGGCCATCGCGGACGCCACCGGCCTCCCGGTCATGCTCTACGACATCCCCGGCCGCAGCGGAGTGCCGATCGACACGGAGACGCTCGTACGCCTCTCCGAGCACCCGCGCATCGTCGCCAACAAGGACGCCAAGGGCGACCTCGGCCGCGCCAGCTGGGCCATCGCCCGCTCGGGCCTGGCCTGGTACTCCGGCGACGACATGCTCAACCTGCCGCTCCTCTCGGTCGGCGCCGTCGGCTTCGTCTCCGTGGTCGGCCACGTCGTCACCCCCGAGCTGCGCGCGCTGATCGAGGCGCACACCACCGGTGACGTCCAGAAGGCCACCGAGATCCACCAGAAGCTCCTCCCGGTCTTCACCGGCATGTTCCGGACCCAGGGTGTGATCACCACGAAGGCCGCGCTGGCCCTCCAGGGCCTCCCTGCGGGGCCGCTGCGCCTCCCTCTGGTGGAGCTCACCGAGCAGGAGACGGCCCAGCTCAAGGTCGATCTCGCGGCCGGTGGGGTAGAGCTGTAACCACTGACTTCACAACTGAATAAGCGAAGAACACCCGCAAGTACGACACCCAGACAACAGCAAGTGCACGAATGACATGCGCGCCACGTGCCCAAGCGGTACGTGGCGTGCGTGGTAAGGAGAGTCTTTTGAGTCATCCGCATCCCGAACTCGGCACCCCGCCGAAGCTCCCGAAGGGCGGACTGCGCGTCACCCCGCTCGGCGGCCTCGGTGAGATCGGCCGCAACATGACGGTCTTCGAGTACGGCGGCCGCCTGCTCATCGTCGACTGCGGCGTCCTCTTCCCCGAGGAGGAGCAGCCCGGCGTCGACCTGATCCTTCCGGACTTCTCGACGATCCGGGACCGCCTCGACGACATCGAGGGCATCGTCCTCACGCACGGCCACGAGGACCACATCGGCGGTGTCCCGTACCTGCTGCGCCTGAAGCCGGACATCCCGCTGATCGGTTCCAAGCTGACCCTCGCGCTCATCGAGGCGAAGCTCCAGGAGCACCGCATCCGTCCGTACACCCTTGAGGTGGCGGAGGGGCAGCGCGAGCGCATCGGCGTCTTCGACTGCGAGTTCATCGCGGTCAACCACTCGATCCCGGACGCGCTCGCGGTCGCCATCCGGACCCCCGCGGGCCTGGCCGTGGCGACCGGCGACTTCAAGATGGACCAGCTCCCGCTGGACGGCCGCCTCACCGACCTGCACGCCTTCGCCCGGCTGAGCGAGGAGGGCATCGACCTCCTTCTCTCCGACTCGACGAACGCGGAGGTCCCCGGCTTCGTACCGCCCGAGCGCGACATCTCCAACGTCCTGCGCACGGTCTTCGCCAACGCCCAGAAGCGCATCATCGTGGCGAGCTTCGCCAGCCACGTCCACCGCATCCAGCAGATCCTCGACGCGGCGCACGAGTACGGCCGCAGGGTCGCCTTCGTCGGCCGGTCCATGGTCCGCAACATGGGCATCGCCCGGGACCTGGGCTATCTGAACGTCCCGGCGGGGCTGATCGTCGACGTACGGACCCTCGACGACCTGCCGGACGACGAGGTCGTGCTGGTGTGCACCGGTTCCCAGGGCGAGCCGATGGCCGCGCTGTCCCGGATGGCCAACCGCGACCACCAGATCCGGATCGTCCCGGGTGACACGGTGATCCTCGCGTCGTCGCTGATCCCGGGCAACGAGAACGCGGTCTACCGCGTGATCAACGGCCTGACGCGCTGGGGCGCCAACGTCGTCCACAAGGGCAACGCCAAGGTCCACGTCTCGGGCCACGCCTCGGCGGGCGAGCTGCTGTACTTCTACAACATCTGTCGCCCGAAGAACCTGATGCCGGTCCACGGCGAATGGCGCCACCTGCGCGCCAACGCGGAACTCGGCGCGCTCACCGGAGTGCCCAAGGACCACATCGTGATCGCCGAGGACGGCGTCGTCGTCGACCTGGTCGACGGCCGGGCCAAGATCGTCGGCAAGGTCCAGGCCGGCTACGTGTACGTCGACGGCCTCTCCGTCGGTGACGTCACCGAGAGCTCGCTCAAGGACCGCCGCATCCTCGGCGACGAGGGCATCATCTCGGTCTTCATCGTGGTGGACAGCTCCACCGGCAAGATCGTGGCCGGCCCCCACATCCATGCCCGGGGGTCCGGCATCGACGACGCGGCGTTCAACGCCGTCGCGCCGAAGATCGAGGAAGCGATCAACAAGTCCGCGCAGGACGGCGTGATGGAGCCGCACCAGCTCCAGCAGCTCGTCCGCCGCACGGTGGGCAAGTGGGTCTCCGACACCTACCGCCGCCGGCCGATGATCCTCCCGGTCGTCGTCGAGGTCTGACCCCGACCGGTACGGACACGGGAGCGGGGCCCCGATTTGCATCGGGCGCCCCGCTCCAGTACGTTTACGGCTCCGCCTGAACGGGAACAGCCGCGCACACCTGTGTGCCCGGGCTGGAGCCGGACAGGGCGGGAATTCCGACTCAGAATCTCTGATAAAGTCGGATCCGCCGAAAGGCAAAGACCTTCCAGCAGGTCACCGGAATTCAAATTCGGACCGGAAACGGAACGTAAAAGAGTCTGGTAAGGTTGGAGCCGCCGGAAAGGGAATCGCGGAAGCGAAGAGCTGGAAAGCGGAACCCGCTTCGACCGGGAATCGGGACTCGAAAGAGTCTGATAGAGTCGGAAACGCAAGATCGAAGGGAAAAGCCCGGAGGAAAGCCCGAGAGGGTGAGTACAAAGGAAGCGTCCGTTCCTTGAGAACTCAACAGCGTGCCAAAAGTCAACGCCAG
>NZ_JBIBUU010000014.1:0-241577 GCF_043079735.1 Streptomyces sp. NPDC015144
TCCATCCCGGACTGACCGCCCAGCAGAGCCGACAACGAACCGTTCAACGCCGCCGTGATCTCGTCCGAACGACTCTTGAACGAATCGAACGCCACACGGCCCGAACCGTGGAACTTCCCTTCCAACGGCGCTGCGGCCTGCACCAGCTGACGGATCAACGTCCCCAGGTCATCACTCGACCCACGCGACTTCGACGACAGCGTCGTCAGAACCTGCGACCCCATGTCGAACTTCATCCAGTCCCCCTGCCAACCCGATCGACAACCGATCAAACAAACGTCCCGACCATCCCTATCAATCCCGCCACGATCGAAGCAATCGGGTACCGGAGGCTGTGGACAGTCTGTGACATGTGATCCCGCACCGACATGATGACGGTATGACCGACCATGAGACCCATCCGGTGCCCGCCGCCCCTCCCGCCACCCCGGCATCACCCGTGCACGCGCTGATCGTTGTGGATGTGCAGAAAGACGCCGTCGAGGGGGACCGGGCGGTGCCCGACGCGGCGAGGCTCGTCGACCGGACGGCGGAGCTGATCGCCCGCGCCCGTGCGGGCGGCGCGCTCGTCGTCCACGTACAGAACGACGGGCAGCCCGGGGCCGGGGACGAGCCGGGCACGCCCGGGTGGGCGCTGCACCACCCCGTGACGGAGTCGGCCACGGAGCACGCGATCCGCAAGACCCGGGACGACGGCTTCCACGAGACGCCCCTGCGCCGCCTGTTGACGGACGCCGGGGTGCGGGCGCTCGCCGTGTGCGGGGTGATGTCCGAGATGTGCGTGCAGGCCACCGCCCGTACGGCGTTGGAGCTGGGGTACCGGGTCGTCATGCCGCACGACGCCCACGCCACGCACGACATCCCGGCCGCGCCGGGGATCAGCGGGGTGGTTCCGGCCGCCGCGGTCTCGCGGGTCGCGGAGTGGGCCCTCGGCAGCGATCTGGAGGTCGTGCCGCACGCCGCGGACGTCTCCTTCACCGCCCCGGACGCCCCGGCCGGCTGATTCCGGAACTCCGGGAACCGCGCCCCACGCTTATGCCGTCCTTACGCCCGCGCCACCCCGCGCGGCCCGTGCACCGGTGCCCGATCCGGCGCCGTCCCCAGTGCCGCGCGGACCGCGCCACATCCGAGGAGTTGAGGAGCAGCATGAGAGTGAACGGCAGCACGCGCCCCCACGGCGGCAGCCGGTCCGGTACTGGTTCCGCACCGCGCCGCCGCTCCCGTACGGCTCTGCTGAACGGTTCGAAGGCAGTGCTGGCGGTCGCGCTCGTCCTGGGCGCGGGCAGCGCCTGCGACAAGGGGACGAGCGACGGGACGCATGCGGCCAAGGACTGGAAGGTCGGCGACTGCGCCGGTCCCGACAGCAGCGCGAAGGACGCCTACCAGCCGCTGGACTGCGGCGACTCCAAGGCGACCATCAAGGCCCTGGAGGTCAAGGACGGAGCGGTCTTCGCCGACTCCATCCAGTGCCCGGCCGGCACGGACGAGATCATCTCGGTGAAGGTCTCCTTCGGTTCCGGCGACGCCAAGGGCGGCATCCCCAGCAAGACCATCTGCGGCCGCAACCTGGCCGGTGAGCACCCCGGTGACGCCGGTGCGGGCGGCGGCCAGCTGGTGAAGGGCGACTGTGTGACGGATCAGGCCAAGGAAGTGCCCTGCGCCGACGGCGGCGGGAGCAAGGTCCTCGACCTGACGAAGAAGGCGGAGGACTGCCCGTCCGGCAGCACACCGCTGGAACTGTTCCCGAGCCCGGGACGCCCGTACGACGCGATCTGCACCGGCAAGGCCTGACCGGCGGCCGGAACACCACACCCCCGGACGCGCCGCAGGGCGGGTCCGGGGGTGTTTCGTACCCGGTGCGGCGCGGCGGTCCGTGCCCGGCGCCCGGCGCGCCGCGCGGGCGGTCCACCGGGCGCCGGGCAACGACGCGGGGGCGTGAATGCGCAGGCTGCGCGCCCCCCTGGCGGGTGTTTCTTCGGGCGTCCGGGAGGCAAGGAGGCCCCGGAAGTGATGGAGTGCCAGAGCGCCGCGTGGAACTCCACACCGACAACGGTTCGACACGTCATCGGACATGGCTGGAAGCCACCCCGCGCGCACCGGAACCACGCGTGGCGAACCCACCACCGGCCGGGCGGAGCGGGGAGAGTGGGGGCAGCGGTACGGACGACGAAGGAGGACCGATGACGGGTGTCGTGGCGAGCCGGCGGAACGGGGCGGTCGGGCAGTCCATGGAGCTCCTGGGAGCCAGGGACCGACTGCTGCGCGCGGGGCGGGAGTTGTTCGGCGCGTACGGGTACGCGCATACGAGTGTCGAGGACCTGTGCGCCCGCGCGAAGGTGCCGGTCCACGTCTTCCAGCAGGAGTTCCTCTCCCGGGAGGTCCTGCTGATGGCGCTGTACGACGAGGTGGCGACGCTCGGGCTGCGCGCGGCCGAGAACGCCCTGATGGCGGAGGGCATGGAGGACTGCTCCACGGCGGTGCGGTGCCGGCTGCTCTTCGAGGCGTACGTGAAGGCGGTGACCGAGGACCCGTGCGCGGCGCGGGTGGCCTTCGTCGAGGTGCTCGGGGTCAGTTACGAGGTGGACAACCACCTGACGACCTGGCGGACGATGTGGCTGGAGTTCCTGACCTCGGAGGCCGAGCGCGCGGTGCGCCGGGGCGAGGCGGTGGAGAGCGACCACCAGGTGACCGTCACGGTGCTGACCCACGCGGTGGACGAGCTGATGGCCCACCACGGCCGCCGCCCCCGCCAGGTCGACGCCGAGTGGCTGACCGACGAGCTGACCCGGCTCTCGCTCTCCATGATCCTGTCGACCTGACATGGGCGGGACCGGGGCCCGGACCGCGCCGGTTCGTCGGACGAGCCGAATAATGGACGCATGGCAGAAGGCGCGGACCACCCGGACCACCGGGAACGAGCAGGACGAGCGGAACGACCGGAACGGCCGGAAGAACCGGGTGACGACGAGATCACGTCGGTCCTGACCGGTGTCGGCCCGCGCCTGCGTGTGCTGCGGCGGCAGCGCGGTACGACCCTCGCCCAGCTCAGCGAGACGACCGGGATCTCCCTCAGCACCCTCTCGCGGCTGGAGTCGGGCGGCCGTAAACCCACGCTCGAACTCCTGCTCCCGCTGGCCAAGGCGTACGGGGTGCAGCTCGACGAGCTGGTCGGCGCCCCCGCCACCGGGGATCCGCGCGTCCACTTCCGCCCCTTCACCCGCGACGGCATGACCTTCGTCCCGCTCACCCGGCACCTCGGCGGCCTCCAGGCGTACAAGCAGATCCTGCCCGGCGGCCGGGGCACCACCGGGCCGCTGGAACAGCGGGTGCACGAGGGGTACGAGTGGCTGTACGTCCTGGCGGGGCGGCTGCGGCTGTTGCTGGGGGAGCACGATCTGGTGCTCACGGCGGGCGAGGCGGCCGAGTTCGACACGCGTACCCCGCACGCCTGGGCCAGTGCCGGGCCGGAACCGGTCGAGTTCCTCAGTCTCTTCGGTCAGCAGGGCGAGCGGATGCACGTACGGGCCCGGCCCGCCACGGAGCGGTGAGCGCCCCCACGGAGCGGATGGACCGCCCGACCGGTCAGGGGCGCGGTACGTACGGGCCGCCCAGGCCCCACGCCTGGTGCATCGCGTCGGCGAAGGCGCCCGCCAGCGCGTGCTCGCCACTGGGGCCGGGATGCGTGCCGTCGTACGTGTCCTCGTGGATGTCGTAGCCCGGCGGGCGGGAGGCCAGCAGCACCGGGGACGACGGCTCGTCGAGATCGGCCACGGCCTTCGCCAGCAGCTCGTTGAACCGGTCGCACTCGGCGGCGAACGGGGCGTCCGACTCGGCCCGTATGTTCGGGATCACGGGCAGCAGAACCATCCTGACGTGCGGATTCGCGGTGCGCGCCGCCGTGATGAACGCCCGCGCGTTCTCCGCGGTCTGCCCGCTGTCGGTGTAGAACCCGAGGTCTATCAGGCCGAGCGAGACGAGCAGCACGTCACTGCGGTACGCGGTCACCACGTCCGCGATCACCGGGGCCATGTGCAGCCAGCCCTCGCCCCATCCGGCCAGGTGGGCGCGGGCAGCGGTGGGGAAGTCCGGCGCGCCGTACGCGTCCGAGACGGGGGCGCCCGCGTCGGTGTCGTACAGCTCGGTGCGCGGGCCGACGATCGAGAACGGGCCGTCGAACGTGGCGTCGAGGTGCTGCCACATCCGGTAGCGCCAGGTGAAGTCGCCGCTCCGGCCTATCGTCATCGAATCGCCGACCGGCGTGAATCTCATGGCCTCATCATCGTGGATCGTTCCCACGGGCTGCGACGTGACGATGGACACTTGTCCCATGCCTTCGTACCTGACCGTGCTGCCAGCCGCCGCGCTGCTCCTCCTCGCCGGGGCGGCCCCGGCCGCGGCGGAGGGCGGGGCCGACCGGACCTTCACCATCGAGGACCCGCGGATCACCGAGTCCAGCGGCCTCGCCGCCAGCCGCACCCACCCGGGCATCTACTGGACGCACAACGACAGCGACGACGGCCCGTACGTCTACGCCGTCGACTCCCGGACCGGACGGACGGTGGCGACCATCACCATGAAGGGCGTCGGCAGCCCCCGCGACGTGGAGGCGATCTCGCTGGGCCCGGACGGCAACCTGTACGTCGGCGACATCGGCGACAACCTGAACGGAAGCTGGGACCACGTCTGGATCTACCGCTTCCCGGAGCCGAAGCGGCTGAAGGACGCGACGGTCACCGCCACCCAGTTCGACGTGAAGTACGCCGACGGCCCGCGCAACGCCGAGGCGCTGATGGTCCACCCGAAGACCGGGCGGGTCTACATCGCGTCGAAGAACGAGGGCGGCGGCGGGCTGTACGAGGGCCCGGCGAAGCTGACCACCTCCGCCACCAACGTCTTCCGGCGGGTGGGCGAGGTGCCGTGGGTGACGGACGGGGCGTTCTCCCCGGACGGCAAGGAGCTGGTGCTGCGCTCCTACTTCAGCGCCCGTGCCTACGCCTTCAAGAACGGCAGGCTCGGCGCCGACCGCGCGGTCCAGGGACCGCTCCAGCCGCAGGCGGAGTCCGTGACGTTCACGCCGGACGGCTCGGCGCTGATGTTCGGCTCGGAGGGGAAGCGGAGCGAGGTGGTGCGGGTGGACGTGGACGGGGACGGCGGCGGGAAGTCCCCGTCCGGGAAGGGCGGATCCCCGACCCCGCCCGCCGGGGCGGAGGGCGCCACCGGCGGCGGCAAGGGCCTCGGCACGACCGGCACGCTGGTGCTCCTGGGGGCGGCCGTCCTGGTCTTCCTGGGCGTGCGACGGAAGAAGGGGTGACGGAGGGCCGAGGCGCGGAGCGGGGCGTTGTCAGTGGTGGCTGCCAGAGTGAGGGACGTACGCACCGAATGGGCGTACGCACCGTGGACGGGTGCCGTGGGGCACCCGTGTGCGTGCACGACCTGCGCGAAGGGCAGTTCAGATGGGTACGTGGGACACCGGCCATTTCGACAGCGACAGCGCCGCGGACTTCTCCGGTCAGGTGGACGACACGCCGTGGGCGGAGCGGGAAGCGGTGGTCCGCGAGGCGCTGGCTTTCGCGGCCGAGACGTCGGAGTACCTGGACAGTGACGAGGGAGCGGTCGCCGTCGCGGCGGCCGCGCTGGTGGCCGCCCAGTGCCCGGGCGGCGCGGCGGTGACCACCCCGTACGGTCCGAAGGAGGCGCTGCCGGTCTTCGCCCCGGAGCTGCGCCAGCTGGCGGTGCGGGCACTCGACGCGGTCCTGGGGGAGGACTCGGAGCTGCGTGAGCTGTGGGACGAGTCGGGGGACAAGGCGTGGGCCGCGGGCATAGCCCGGCTGAAGGAGATCCTGACGGCGGCCCCCGCCGGCTGAGGCGGGCAGGGCGGGCGGCAAGCGGTTCGGCCGGACACGGGGGCGGCCGAACCGGATGATCAGGTACGGGGGCGGCCCGCCCTGACGAGCGCGTCGACATCGAGCGTCACGGGGGCGCCGAGGGAGCCGGGCAGCTCGGCCGTCTGACCGGGGGCGTACACCTGGTGGCTGTCGTAGCCGCCGCCCATGGGCTCGGTCAGGACGTGCACCCGGCCGTGCTTGCGGTCGACGATCACATAGACCGGGATCTTGGCCTCGGAGTACGCCGCGACCTTGTTGCGCAGGTCGTTGTTGTAGTTGCTGGAGGTGACCTCCAGCACGAGGCGGAAGACGGCGGGGTCGTAGCAGTTGTTCTCGATCAGGTGCTTGTCGAAGTCGGCGTCGACGAGTGCCAGGTCCGGGATGGCGTAGTCCTCGGGGCCACCGGGGAGCCACAGGCCGATTCCCTGGAGGACCTTGGTTTCCTCGCTGTGGAGACCTGCGGCCAGGAAGGGGACCATGATCGTGGTCAGTGCGTTGGCATGCGGTCCGTCCGGGGGTGGGGCCACGGTGATGACGCCTCCGATGATCTCGACGCGGGAACCCGGGTTCTGCTCCGCGAGCCTGTTGGCCAGCGTGAGCTGTGACTCCGGCTCACCGTCACAGGGGTGCTCGACTGCTGCTGCAGACACTGCGGGCCTCCTGAAGGGGTGTGGTCGAGGACATCATCGTAGGACGGATCGGGCGTTCGCGGACGGATGCGCGTGCGCCACTCGACCGGGTGAACGACGAGGGGCCCCGCGCGTCGGCGCGGGGCCCCTCACCGGATGCCTGGTCCGGTTACAGCTTCTCGATCACGTAGTCGATGCAGGCGGTCAGGGCCTCGACGTCCGCCGGGTCGATCGCCGGGAACATCGCCACGCGCAGCTGGTTGCGGCCCAGCTTGCGGTAGGGCTCGGTGTCGACGATGCCGTTGGCGCGCAGCGCCTTGGCGACGGCGGCGGCGTCGATCTCGTCCGCGAAGTCGATCGTGCCGATGACCTGCGAGCGCTTCGCCGGGTCGGTGACGAACGGGGTCGCGTACTTGGACTCCTCGGCCCAGCCGTACAGGTTCCGCGCCGAGGTGGCCGTGCGGCCGGTGGTGAACTCCAGGCCGCCCTGGGTGTTCATCCAGGTCAGCTGCTCGTTGAGCAGGAAGAGCGTGGCCAGGGCGGGGGTGTTGTACGTCTGGTTCTTGAGGGAGTTGTCGATCGCGGTGGGCAGCGAGAAGAACTCCGGGACGTGCCGGCCCGAGGCGTGGACGCGCGCGGCGCGTTCCAGGGCGGCCGGGGAGAAGACGCCGATCCACAGGCCGCCGTCGGAGGCGAAGGACTTCTGCGGGGCGAAGTAGTAGACGTCCGTCTCGGTGATGTCGACGGGCAGGCCGCCCGCGCCGGAGGTGGCGTCCACCAGGACCAGGGCGCCCTCGTCGGCGCCCGCGACACGCCGGACGGGAGCGGCGACGCCGGTGGAGGTCTCGTTGTGGGTGAGCGCGTAGACGTCGACGCCCGCCTCGGCCTGCGGCTCCGGGTGGGTGCCCGGCTCGGAGGCGATGACGGTCGGGTCGTCGAGCCACGGGGCGAGCTTGGCGGCCTTCGCGAACTTCGACGAGAACTCGCCGAAGTTGAGGTGCTGGGACCTGGTCTCGATGAGCCCGTGCGTCGCGACGTCCCAGAAGGCGGTGGAGCCGCCGTTGCCCAGGATCACCTCGTACCCCTCGGGGAGGGAGAAGAGGTCGCGTACGCCCTGGCGCACGGAGCCGACCAGGTTCTTCACCGGGGCCTGGCGGTGCGACGTACCGAGGAGGGACGTGCCGGTGGCGGCCAGCGCGTCGAGCGCCTCCGTGCGCACCTTGGAGGGACCGGCGCCGAAGCGTCCGTCGGCGGGCTTGATGTCAGCGGGAATCTGGATATCGGCCACGAACCGGAGCGTAGTGCCTCACGGACACGGTCGAGCACCGTGTCCGTGAGATGAGATGCGCGCTCCGGTCCGTGGACGGCGGTCCGGCGGCCCGGATCAGCCCAGCGTGACCGGCAGGTCGTACAGGTCGTTCTGGGTGACGATCGGCTTGTTCCGCAGCTCGGAGGCGGGTACGGCGAGCTCCAGTCCGGGGAACCGCTCGTACAGCGCGGGCAGCGCCACGCCGGCCTCCAGCCGGGAGAGCGCCGCGCCCGGACAGACGTGCGGGCCGTGCCCGAAGGCGATGTGGCGGTTGGGGGAGCGGGTGACGTCGAACTCGGCGGCGTTCGGGCCGTGCTGCGTCTCGTCGCGGCCGAGCGCGCCGAAGGAGACGATCAGGGCCTCGCCCTTCGGCAGGACCTTCTCGCCGACCTGGACGTCCTCGGTGGCGAACCGGATCAGGACGTGCGAGGTGGGGGAGGACCAGCGCAGGGTCTCCTCGATCACGTTCTCCCACGGGACCTCGCCGCTCAGCACCCGCTCGCGCTGCTCGGGGTGGGTCTGGAGGGCGACGACCGCGTTCACGACCAGGCTGATCGTGGTCTCGTGACCGGCCGCGATGATCAGCTGGAGGGTGTTGACGATCTCCTCGTCGGTGAGCTGGTCGCCGTCCTCGGAGGCGGCGATCAGGGCGCTGGTGAGGTCGTCGCCCGGGTTGTTCCGCTTGCCCTCGACGATCTTCGTGAAGTGCGCGCCGAGGTCCGCCATCATCTGCGGGACCTCCTCCGGCGGGGTCTGCGTCGAGAAGAACTTCTCGAACAGCTCCTTCAGCCGGGGGTGGTCGGCCTTGTCGACGCCCATCAGTTCGCTGATGACGTTCATCGGCAGCGGGTAGGCGAACTCGGCCTTCAGGTCGACCGGCTCGTCCGTGGGCAGGGCGGCCAGCCGGTCCAGGCTCGCGGTGGTCAGGGCCTCGATGCCCTCGCGCAGCCGCTCCACCCGCTTCACCGTGAGCGCCTGCGCGACCAGGGTGCGCAGCCGGCGGTGGTCCGCGCCGTCGACGGTCAGCATGGAGCGGCCCGGGTTGGCGAGGCCGATCAGCGGCCAGTCGAGGGGTATCTCGCCGCGCTGCCAGGCGTTCCAGACGTTGATGTCCTTCACGATCCGGCTGTCGGTGAGCAGCTGGCGGGCCTCGGCGTGGTGGGTGACCGCGTAGCAGTTCACCCCGCCGGGCAGCTCCACCTCGGCGAGCGGGCCGGCGGCCCGCAGCCGGGCGCTCTCGCCGTCGAGGTCGGTGACGAAGGGGTCGAGGGCGATGCGGGTCATCTCTGGCCTCCGGGTTCGGTGTGGTCTCCCGCGGCCGGTCCCGTGACGGGGCCCAGGGCGAGGGTGGGCGTGAAGGTCAACGGCAGGTCGGTCAGGCCCCGCAGCCACGGGGACGGGCGCCGGGTGAGTTCGGCGGCCGGGACGGCGAGGTCGATGTCCGGGAGCCGGTCGAGCAGGACCTCGATGCCGGTCCGGGCGATGACCTCGGCGGTCTCCTGGGCCGGGAACGGGCAGCGGTGCTCGCCGTGGCCGAAGGAGAGGAAGGCGTTGTTGCCGCCGGTCATCGCGGAGCCGTCGGTGCGGATCTGCGGGTCGTAGTTGGCGGCGGCGATGCCCAGGAGGAGCAGGTCGCCGGCCTTGATGTGGCGCCCGCCGAGGTGGGTGTCGCGGGAGGCCCAGCGGCCCGCGACGTTCTGGGTCGGGGTGTCCTCCCACAGGACCTCGTTCATGGCCTCGGCGACGCTGTGCCGGCCGCCCGAGAGGGAGGCGGCGAACCGGTCGTCGGTGAGCATCAGCCGCAGCGAGTTGCCGATCCAGTCGGCGGTCGGCTGGTGGCCCGCGGCCATCATGACCATCAGGTCCTGCGCGATTTCCTCGTCGGTGAAGCCGCCGCGGTCGGCGAGCATCCGGGAGGCGACGTCGTCGCCGGGCTCGGCGTGCTTGTCGGCGAGGAGCTGGAACATGGACGTGGCCAGGTGCTGCTGGCCCGCCAGGGCCCGCTCCCGTCCGTCGATCATGTCGTTGAGCGAGCCGACCAGGGCCGCGCCGATGGTGTCGTCGAAGCCGTAGATCCGGGCGAGGACGAGGGCGGGCAGCAGCATCGCGTAGTCGGCGATGATGTCGGTGCCGCCGGTGGTGCAGAAGCGGTCGATGAGCCCGTCGGCGAAGCCCTCCGCGTACCGCTTGAGGGTGAACGGGTCGACTGCCTCCAGCGCGTTGCTGATCATCGCGGCGCGTTCGGTGTGCCGGGGGCCGACCGTGTAGAGGATCGACGGCTGCTTGCGGCCGATCATCGGCAGCAGGGGCCAGTCGTCGGGTATCCGCTCCCACTGGTTCCACAGGTCGGAGTCGCGGCTGAACAGCACCGGGTCGCCGGTGACCTGGTGCAGCTCGCGGTAGCCGAGGACCAGCCAGGCGGGCACGTCCCCGTCGAGGACGACCGGGGCCACGGCGCCGTGGTCGCGCCGCATCTCGCGGTAGAGCCGGGTCGGCTCGCTCTGGAAGCGGGGGCCGGAGAGCGGTACGCGGTCCTGGGATACGGGGCAGCCGGCGGGCGGCGCCGGGGGCTGGGTCACGGGGTGGGCTCCGGGGTCATCTCCGGCGCGGACGCCGGACGGACGGCGGCGGAGGACCGGGCCGGAGCCCCGTTCCCCGAGGACTTCGAGAGGGAGTGCAGGTACTCGACCAGGGTGATCAGCACGTACTTGCTGGACGAGCGGTCCCGCGCGTCGCACTCCACCAGCGGCACGTCGTCCGAGAGGGCGAGCGCCTCGCGTATCTGCTGTTCGGTGTGGAGCGGGCCGCCGAAGTCGTTGCAGGCGACGATGAACGGCGTGCCGTGGTGCTCCAGCCGGTCGATCGCGTACCAGGAGTCGGCGAGCCTGCGGGTGTCGACGAGGACGACGGCGCCGAGGGTGCCGGAGAACAGCCGGTCCCACAGGAACCAGAAGCGCTCCTGGCCGGGTGCGCCGAAGAGGTACAGCACGGACCGTTCGTCGAGCGATATTCGGCCGAAGTCGAAGGCGACCGTCGTGGACGTCTTCGAGTGCACCCCGTCGAGGCTGTCGACGGCCTCGCCCGCGCGGGTCATCGTCTCCTCCGTGTTCAGCGGACGGATCTCGCTGACGGAGCGGACCATGGTGGTCTTGCCGACCCCGAAGCCGCCGACGACGACGATCTTCAGTCCGTTGTCGGCGGTCGCCTGCAGGGCGGCACGGTCAGAGGTTGCGGAGTCCAACGAGCACCTGTTCCAGGATGTCGGGGTCGGGGAGCCGGTCCGCGACACGGGCAGTACGGGGGTGACGGGCGCTGATCCGTCCGGTGTCCAGCAGGTCGGAGAGCATGATGCGGACGATGCTGACGGGCAGGTCGAGGGCCGCGGAGATCTCCACGACCGCGGTGGGGGACTGGCACATCCGCAGGATCGTCACGTGCTCCGACTGCATGCCGGGGGACGGTTCGCACTCGGAGACCACCAGGGTCACCAGGTCGAACGCGTCCGAGTCGGACCGGCTGCGGCCACCGGTGAGGGTGTACAGCCGGTCCGGCGTGTCGTCCCGGCCGGGCCGGAGGGAGCGGGGCCGGTTCATACGGTCGCGTCGGCGTCGGCCGCGTCCGCGCGGGAGCGCGGCGGGGCGCTGAGGTGTTCGCCGAGCTGTTCGACGAGTTCGCTCATGTTGTGGCCGATGAGGCCGACGTCGGAGTCCTCGGAGGCGACGACCGCGAGGTGGGCGCCGTCGCCCGCCTCGACGATGAACAGCACCCCGCCGTAGAACTCGGCCATGGCGGACCGTACGCCGCCGCTTCCGTCACCGAACTCGACGGACGCGCCGTGCGACAGGCTCTGGATGCCGGCCGAGATCGCGGCCAGCTGGTCGGCCTGGTCCACGGAGAGCTCGGGGGTGCGGCACAGCTTGAGGCCGTCCCTGGACAGGACGAGGGCGTGACGAGTGCCGGGGGTGCGCTCCAGGAGCCCCTCCAGCAGCCAGTTGAGCTTCTCGTCGGTGGTGGCGGTCATCGGGTGTTGCCTTCTTCCGGGTGCGGGGAGTTGGAGCGGACGGCCCGGCGGAAGCTGCTGAAGCGGGCTGCCTGTTCCTTCGGGTCGGAGGTACGGGGCCGGGAGGCCGGGGTGCCTTCGGCGTTGGCCTGGGCGGCGCGGGCCTCGGCGGCGGCGAGGGTGCGGCCGCGGGGGCGCCGGGGCAGCCCGCTCTCGCCGAAGCGGGGGAGGCCGCCGGTGGTCTCGGACGCGGCGGCGTCGGTCGCGGCGGCCGGTTCCGGGCGGTCCGGGGTCTCCAGGGCCTCGGGGGTGTGCGCGGCCTCCGTGGTGCCGGTGTTCCGCGCGGTGCCGTGGACGGGCTCGGGCTCGGCCATCGGGGCCGGTGCCTGGGCCGGAACCGGCGCCTGGTTCTGGGTCTGCGTCTGGGACCGGGCCGGGAGCGCCGGGTTCGCGGCCGCCGGGGCCGGTGCGGGGGCGGCGGCCGGTACGGCGGCCGGGGTCCGGGCGAGGAGCTCCTGCGGGATCATCATCAGGGCGCCGGTGCCGCCGCGCGCGGACGGCCGGAAGGACACGGTCAGCCCGTGCTTGCGGGCCAGCCGGCCGACGACGGCGAGGCCGAGCCGGGTGCCGGACAGGCCGGTCAGGTCCTGGTCGACGGCCGAGACGGCGCGCTCGGCGCGGCGCAGCTGCACATCGCTCATGACCAGGCCGCTGTCCTCGACGGTCAGGACGATGCCGGCCGGCACCTCCTCGACGTACACGTGGACCTCCGCCGTGGGCGGCGAGAAGTTGGCGGCGTTGTCGAGGAGCTCGGCGAGCGCGTGCATGACGCCCTCGGCGGCGTGACCGGCGACCGCGACATCACTGGTCGAGTGGAGCCGTACGCGCTGGTACCCGCTGATCCGGCCCATCGCGCCGCGCAGGATCGACTCCATCACGATCGGCTTCGCCCAGCGCCGGCCGGAGCGGGCCCCGGTCAGTACGGCGATGGAGTCGGCGAGCCTGCCTGCCTGGGCGGTGCGGTGGTCGAGGTGGAGCAGGTCGCCGAGGACGTCCTCGGCGGAGTGCCGGTGCTCCATCTCGCGCAGGTCGGCGAGCATGCTGGTGGACAGGGCCTGCATCCGGCCCGCGGCGTTGGCGCAGGCGGCGACGGCGGCGGCGCGCTCGGTCTCGCTGCGGGTGGCGCGGGCCTTGAGCCGGGCGATGTCGGCGGTGAGCCGCTCGCTCTCGGCGGCGGCCTGCGCGGTGAGCCGGGCCGTCTCGGCCTCGGCCGCGGCCTTGAGCCGGGCCGTCTCGGCGGCCGCCGCGGCCTTGATCCGGGCGGTCTCGGCGGTGAACCGCTGACCGTCGGCCGCGGAGGCGGACACCAGACGGCTTATCTCACCGGTGAACCGCTGGGTCTCCGAGGCGAGCCGGGCACGCTGCCGCTTCACCTCGGCGCGGGCACGGACGGCGACGGCCACGGCGGTGGACAGCAGCACGGCGGCCCCGCCCAGACCCCAGGCGAGTTCGGTCCGCACCGAGTCGGGGGCGGCGAGGACCGCCCACAGGCACAGGGAGCCGGTGACGACCAGCGATATCAGCAGGGCCGCTGCGGTTGGCCGGGAAGAGGCGCTCAATGGGGGTCCTTGGGAGCGGACGAGGAACGGGCGGAGGGCGGATGGAACGGGCGGATCGGGTATAACGGGCGGGTCGAACAGCTTACGGGGGGTCAGTCCGGTACGTCAGCCGCAAAAGCGACAACTGGAGCTGACAATTCCAAGCTAAGTCCTGGTCACTATATGAGAATTGACGCTCTCTTTGGGAAGACCTTGTGGCGCTCTCTGTTGTGTATGTGACCACGCATCCGACCTATTCCGACGTATTGACGTACCCGGGGGAAACAGGAAGCGTCGTGGGGCTCAGTGACCCGATCAACGGCATCCTGGGTCCCATGGCCGTAGTACAGAATCCGACGGAACCCGACGAACTCGCACAGGCCCTGCGTGGCGCGATCCGTGGTGAGGTCGAATTCGGCCCCACCGCACGGGCGTTGAACACGATGGACGCATCCAACCACCGCAGGGTGCCGCTCGGCGTCGTCCGACCGTGTGACGCCGACGACGTGTCCGCCGCGCTTGCCGTCTGCCGCGCGCACGGCGCGCCGGTCGTACCGCGCGGCGGCGGCACCTCCATCGCGGGCCAGGCCACCGGCACCGGCGTCGTGGTCGACCTCACCCGCCACCTGGACCGGCTGGTCGCCCTGGACCCGGTGGCCCGCACCGCCGTCGTCCAGCCCGGCCTGGTCCTCGACGAGCTGCGCGCCGCCGCCGCCCCGTACGGCCTCACCTTCGGCCCGGACCCGTCCACCCACAGCCGCTGCACGCTCGGCGGCATGATCGGCAACAACTCCTGCGGCGCCCACTCGGTCGCCTGGGGCACCACCGCCGACCAGGTCCGCGAGCTGACGGTGGCCCGCTACGGCGGCGACGTCCTGCGCCTGGCCCCGGGCGCGGTCCCCGCCCCGCTGGACGCCCTCACCGCCCTCGTCCGCGAGAACCTCGCCCTGCTGCGCACCGGCTACCCGGACCTCCCGCGCCGGATCTCCGGATACGCCCTCGACGCCCTGCTGCCCGAGCGCGGCACCGACCCGGCCCGCGCGTTCTGCGGCAGCGAGGGCACGCTCGGCGTGGTGATGGAGGCGACCGTACGGCTGGTCGAGGCCCCGGCCGCCCGCGCCCTGGCCGTACTCGGCTACCCGGACGAGTCCGCCGCCGCCGAGGCCGCCCCCGGCCTGCTGCCGCACCACCCGCTCACCGTCGAGGGCATGGCCGCCGACCTCGTACGCGAACCCGCCGGGCTGCCGCGCGGCGCGGCCTGGCTCTTCGTCGAGACGGGCGGCGCCACCCCCGCCGAGGCGCGGGCCCACGCCGAACGCGTCGTGCGCGCCGCCGACGCCCTGGATTCCGCCGTCGTCACCGACCCGGCGGCGCAGCGGGCCCTGTGGCGCATCCGGGAGCGCGCGGCGGGCACCGCGACCCGGATGCCCGACGGCACCGAGGCATGGCCCGGCTGGGAGGACTGCGCCGTACCGCCCGCCCGCCTCGGCCCCTACCTGCGCGACTTCCGCGCCCTGCTCGCCGCCCACGGCCTGCGCGGCACCCCGTACGGACACTTCGGCGAGGGCTGCGTCCATGTCCGGATCGACTTCGACCTGCTGGACCCGGCGGGCGTCGCCCGCTACCGCCGCTTCTCCGAGGAACTGGCGGACCTGGTCGTCGCGCACGGCGGCTCGCTCAGCGGCGAGCACGGCGACGGCCTGGCCCGCGCCGAACTGCTGCCCCGCATGTACGGGGACGAACTGGTCGCCCTCTTCGCCCGCTTCAAGGACGTCTGGGACCCGGACGGCGGCATGAACCCCGGTGTCCTCGCCCGCCCCGCCCGTCTCGACGAGCACCTCCGCTTCGACGTGCTGCCGAAACGCCCGGTGGACGTCGCGTTCGGCTACCCGCACGACGGCGGCGACTTCTCGGCCGCGGTCCGCCGCTGCGTGGGCGTCGCCGCCTGCCGTACGGCGGTGCCGACGGCGGGTCCGGGCGTGATGTGCCCGTCGTTCCGGGTGACCGGCGAGGAGGCCCACTCCACCCGGGGCCGGGCCCGGCTGCTCCACGAGATGCTCGCCGGGGAGGTGATCACCGGTGGCTGGCGGTCGACGGAGGTACGCGACGCGCTCGACCTCTGCCTGTCCTGCAAGGGCTGCCGCCACGACTGCCCGGTCGGCGTCGACATGGCCACGTACAAGGCGGAGTTCCTCCACCACCACTACCGGGGTCGCCTCCGCCCCGCCGCGCACTACGCGATGGGCGGGCTGCCCCGGTGGCTGCGGCTCGCCGCCCCCTTCGCACCGGTCCTGAACGCCCTGGCCCGCGTCCGCCCCCTGGCCGCCCTGGCCAAACGGCTGGCCGGGATCGCCCCCGAACGCACGATCCCCGTCCTCCCGCGCCACCCCTTCACCCACGGGCCCGCCCGGCGCGGAGGCGGGCGGACGGAGACCGTCTCCGACGAACGGACCGTCACCCTCTGGCCCGACACCTTCACCACCCACCTCTCGCCCGAGGTGGGCCGGGCGGCGGTCGAGGTCCTGGAAGCGGCGGGCCGTACCGTACTGCTCCCCGGCGGACGGGGCCTGTGCTGCGGCCTCACCTACGTGTCCACGGGCCGGCTCGACCGGGCCCGCGCGGTGATGCGCCGCACCCTGGACCGGATGGGCCCGTCCCTGGGCGACCCGCTCGTCGTCCTCGAACCGAGCTGCGCCGCCACGCTCCGCACCGACCTGCCTGAGCTCCTCCCCGACGACCCCCGGGCAGCCGAACTCGCCGCCTCCGTCAGAACACTGGCCCAGTACCTGGAGGAGTACGCCCCCGACTGGCAGCCGCCCCGCCTGGACCGCCCGGTCGCCGGTCAGACCCACTGCCACCAGCACGCGGTCCTGGGCGACGCGGCCGAACGCCGCCTGCGCGAACGGGCGGGCCTGACCGGCGAGCTGAGCGGCGGATGCTGCGGGCTGGCCGGGAACTTCGGCTTCGAACGCGGCCACTGGGACGTGTCGGTGGCCTGCGCGGAGGAGACCCTGCTCCCCTCGGTACGGGCGGCCGAACCGGGCACGGCCCTCCTCGCGGACGGCTTCTCGTGCCGTACTCAGCTCGCCCAGCTCGGCGGCGTACGCGCCCGCCACCTGGCCGAACTCCTGGCGGAGGCCCTGCGCCCGGAGAGCCCCCGGTCTCCCTGAGCCCGCCCCGAATCCCGAGACCCGAGCTTCGGGTGCCGAGCTTCGGGAGGGGCCGGTTCACTCTTTCGTGGGCGGGGGGTGGGTCTCTGGGTCGGGGCTTGAGCTTCGGGATTCGGGGGTCGGGATCCGGGCTTCGGGATTCGAGAGGTGTGTTCCAAGTGGTTGGTTTCTTGGGTGGGTTGGGAAACCCCACCCGCCCTCCCGAACCCGGCACGGCCAGCAAGTATGACTAATCGTGATCGAGTTGCGGCGCAGAGTCGCGCCCGCTTACGGTGCGAACGAATCGACCCCGACGCGGTGTTAGAGCACCGGCCGGGGTCTGACCGCAAGATCGCACCCAAGTAGAAAAGACGATCCCTTGGCTGTTTCCGAGCTTATCCCCGACCGTTGTGCCTCCGCAGCTCCGCGCGTTCTCCCTTCGAGGGCGAAGCCGGGTTACGGGAAGCGTTCCGTTCCGGAGGAACGCCCGTCGAACGAGGCCGACTTCGCGTTGTTGCCGGTGCGTGAGCGGCACATCGCGGGTTATGTGGAGGCGTTGGCGGAGGGTGCGGCGATGGGCATCAAGTCGCTTGCGAAGTCGCTGCCGTTGTACGGGCAGATGGCGGTGGGCAGTGCGTTACGGGCCCTGAGCGTGGCCGGGCATCTTCGGCGGGGGCGTTGCGTGAGCATCGAGGACGGTCAGGTCCGTTGGGTCACGCGGACGTTCTGGTCGCGGGTCGCCCACGACAACGAGTGGTGGACCGCCTTCCTCGCCGCCGAGAACCACCGAGCCGCCCAACAGCCCAACCCCCAGGCCCCCGCCGCCGCTCCTTCGGTGCCTGCTCCCGCTTCCGTACCCGTGCCTGCTGCGCAGGTCCCGCAGCCGCGTGCGGCGGAGCCGGTGCCCCCGGTTCAGCCGCAGCCGCAGTCGCATGGTGGTGTTCCCTCGCCCGCGTTCGCGGCCCTGGCGCGGCTGGGGCGTGTGGACTCCCGCCTGGCGCTTTCGGCGGCGGACTGTGCGGGGTTGGAGGGGCTGGCGGCCGAGTGGTTCGCGCGGGGTGTGGATGCCGATTACCTGACCAGCGTCCTGACGGCGGGGCTTCCCGATGCGGTCGGTTCGCCGTTCGGGCTGGTGCGCCGCCGCCTTCAGGACAAGCTTCCGCCGAGTCTGCCCGCGACGCCCGTTCCGCCCGTACCGGCGGAGGCCCCGGTGCGTCGGGTGATGCCGGAGTGCACCGAGTGTGGCGTACCGGGAAGGCCCGAAGCCTTCCGCGACGGACTCTGCCGCCCCTGCCGCGAACCCGACCCCACCCCCTGAGCGAACGACGTGCGTCTCAGTCGTGTGTGGCGGGCGCGTCGGGGAGGGACACGGTGAGGTCCAGCTCGACGAGCTGCCCGGTGAAGCCCAGTTGGGCGACGCCCAGCAGCGTGCTCGCGGTGGTGAACGCCGGTCCCAGGGCCGATTCGGTCAGGCGCCGCCAGACCGCCCCCAGGGCCGCGTCACCGTCGCTGACGACGTAGATCACCGAACGGACGACGTGTTCCGGCCGGGCGTCCACCGCGTCCAGGGCGGCGACGGAGTTGGCCACCACCTGGTCGATCTGGGCATCGAGATCGCCCGGCCCCACGACCTCCCCCGACGCGTCGAGCGGGCACTGACCCGCCAGGTACGCGGTCCGGCCGGCCTCCACCACGGTGATGTGGTGGTAGCCGGGGGTCGTGTGGAGGTGGGCGGGGTTGATGCGCGTGATCCTGGAATCCATGTGCCGAGTCTGGTGACCCGGCCCGTCGGCCGCACTGGTTTTTCGGCGGACCGGATCCGGGCGCGGTTCGGCGGTCCGATGGCCTGGTGGCTCGACGGCCTGGCGGCTTGCGGGAGGGGCGGGTGCCGGAACGGAGGCGGGGGTGCTCCCGGTGCCCCGGCCCCGTTGCTCAGCCGGTGGTGCCCCGGCCGTGCGCCACCACCTCGTGGGCCAGGGCGAGCAGGTCGGGCAGGGCGGGGTGGCCGGGGGCGTCGCGGCGGGCGAGGAGTACGGGTACGGGCGGGGCGTCGGTCAGCGGGCGGTAGGCGACGCCGGGGTGCGGGTGCATGGAAGCGGTGGAGGCGCCGGAGACCCCGACCCCCCGCCCGGCCGCGATGGCGGCGAGCCAGTCGTCGGTGTTGGCGACCGTCAGTGTCGCGGAGGGCCGCCCGCCCGGGGGCCACAGCTCGACCGTGGTGGTGCCGGACACGGTGTTGAGGACGACCGTCTCGCCCCGCAGATCGGCGAGCCGGAGCGTGGCACGGGCGGCGAGTGGGCCGTCCGTGGCGACCGCCGCCACCCGGTCCTCCTCGAACAGCAGCTCGGTGACGAGACCGGGCGCCTCGACCGGCCCCCGCAACAGTGCCGCGTCGACCTCGCCACGGGTCAGCCCGGCGGTGCGGTCGTCGATCCGCAGCAGCTCCAGCGGGGTCCGCGGATACCGCTCCTGCCAGCGGCGCAGCAGCGGAGTCGTGTACGGGCCGAATGCCGACCAGGCATGCCCGAGCCGCAGCGGCCACCGGCGCAGCCCGCCCGGGTCCAGCGCCTCGTCGAAGGCGGCGACCGCGGCGGCGGCCCTGTCGCGGAAGACGACACCCTCCGGGGTGAGGGCGAGATGGTGGGTGGACCGGTCGACGAGCCGGGTGCCCAGGTGCCGCTCCAGCGCGGCCAGGGTGCGCGAGACCGCCGGCTGGGTGAGGTGCAGGCGGGTGGCGGCGCGGGTGACATTGCCCTCGTCCGCCACGGCGAGGAAGGCGCGCAGATGCCGTACCTCGATGCCGCGGCCGGTGCTTTCCCCGGAACGTCCGATGCTCATGCGCGCGGAGCATAACCGGAGCCCTTTCGACATTTCACATGGCACGCGGAGGTACCTACCGTAAGAGGACGTACCGAACCAACGGCGGCCCGGCCGGGGTACGGGAGGTGCAGTACCTTCGACCGGGTTGTCCACTGGAGTGGACTTCGGACATGGGAGGGACACCGCAGGTGAACGACCAGCGCAGCGCGGCAGGAGCCGCGGCCGTCGCCGTACCCGAGGCGGTCGCCGCCCCGGTCGGTGCCACGGGCGGTGCTCCTGGCCCCCGGGGGCGGGGCGGGGCGCTCGCCCCGATCGCGTTGGTGGTCGCGAGCGGACTCTCCGTGCAGTTCGGCTCCGCCGTCGCGGTGCTGCTGATGCCGCGGGCCGGGGCGCTCGGGGTCGTCACGCTGCGACTGGCCGTGGCCGCCGTGGTGATGCTGATCGTCTGCCGGCCGAAGGTGCGCGGCTACTCGCGTGCCGACTGGGGCACCGTCGTCGCCTTCGGCCTGGCCATGGGCGGCATGAACACGCTCTTCTACCAGGCCGTCGACCGCATCCCGCTGGGTGCGGCCGTCACCCTGGAGGTGCTGGGGCCGCTCGTCCTCTCCGTGGTGGCCTCCCGCCGGCTGGTCAACGTGGTGTGGGCGGGGCTCGCGCTGGGCGGTGTGGTGCTGCTGGGCGGTGGCGGGTTCGACCGCCTCGACCCGGTCGGCGCCGCCTGCGCACTGGGCGCGGGCGCCCTGTGGGCGACGTACATCGTCTTCAGCGCCCGTACCGGCCGCCGCTTTCCGCAGGCGGACGGGCTGGCCCTGGCCCTGGCCGTCGCCGCCCTCCTCGTCCTGCCCCTGGGCCTCGTCGAGTCCGGGCCGAAGCTGCTGGTCCCGGCCACGCTGGGGCTCGGCTCGCTGGTGGCGCTGCTGAGCTCGGTGCTCCCGTACACCCTGGAGTTCATGGCGCTGCGCCGGCTGCCCGCCCCCACCTTCGCGATCCTGATGAGCCTGGAGCCGGCGATCGCCGCCCTGGCCGGATTCCTGGTCCTCGACCAGGCCCTGTCGACCACCGACGCACTGGCGATCGCCCTCGTCATCGGGGCGAGCATGGGCGCGGTACGCAGCCAGGCGCGGCGTGTGAAGGCCCGCGAACGCACCTGACGGCCCGTCCGGAGCGGCCCCGGACGGGCCCGGCGGCGGAGGTGCGAAGGGCCTTGTCGGGCGCGATCCGCGCACGGGACAATGTCGGCCCGTCCCGTCCGATCCCGCCGGGGGAGCCCCATGGTCGTCGCCATCGCCGCCGTCTACTTCGTCCTTTCCCTCGGCGGGACCATGATGTTCCGGAAGCAGGCGGACCGCCTCATGGACGGACCCCGGCTCCGGGCCATCTGGGCCGAGGGCCGCACCGCCGAGGCCCGCTGCACCGGCATACGTGTCGAGGAGGGGCAGGACGCCGAGGGCGGCTTCGTCGTCCACCGCCACCCCACCCTGGAGTTCCGCACCGAGGACGGGCGCACCGTCAGCTTCGAGGAGCGGCAGGCGCGCATCTCCCCGGCCGTGGGCGACTCGGTGACCGTCCACTACAGCGCCGCCGACCCGGAGGGCGCGACGACCCGGGGCCCGTCGTTCGCGATACTCCGTCTCAGGGGCCTGATCACCGCGGTGGGGGGCGCCTTCGCCCTGGTGGGGGCAGCCGTCATCGCCGTGGTCGCCTGAGCCGTCGGCCCCTCGCCGGCCGGCCCTCCTGCGTGTCCTGCCGTCCGGCCCTCCTGCCCGGCCTGCCCGCCGGGCCTCGCGTCCGGCGCACCGGCCTCCCCCGACCGTGTCCGCCCCGGCGGGGGGCGGCCCGTCGCCGCGTAGAGGAAGTGCCGCTCCGCCGCCGCTACCCACCCGCCGTGCACGCGTGTGCGTTCCCGCACCGGTCGCCACCACGACCGGTGCGAAGGCACGCACCGGGACCGCCGCCGTCATGGACCCGATGACGGCGGCGGTCGCATGCGGGGGTGAGGCCGGGCGGCCGTGGCGGAGCAACCCGCTCCGGCGTATGCGCCGGGTATGCGGCCGGGGCCGCCCGGGCGGTATTCCGGCTGCATGACGGCCGCTGAGGATGGCACTCGAACCAGGCCCCCGGGCCCGGTTCCCATCCCCAGCGAAAGGAGGTGACAGACACATGAACCTTGTTCGCGCATGGAAGGACCCCGAGTACCGGGCCACCCTCAGCGAGGCTCCCGCCAACCCGGCCGGCCTCGTCGAGCTGGCCGACGATCAGCTCGACGGCGTCGCGGGCGGGACCACGTGGGTGTGCGCCACGGTCACTCTGACCGTCACGGTGTGCTCCCCGACCGGGACCCTCTGCGGCAGCTGCAGCATGGGCACGCGCGGCTGTTGCTGAGCCTGCCCGATTCCTACAGGGAGTGATGATTCGTGGACATAGTCCGGTCCTGGAAGGACGCCGACTACCGGCTGTCCCTCGGGAGTGAGGCCCCCGCCCATCCGTCGGGCGAAGGCCTCACCGCAATCACCGACGAAGAGCTGACCGAGATCAACGGAGCCGGCTCCGGCGTTCTCGGCACTCTCGGGTGCTGCTCGTGCCTGCCGTGGTACTCGGGCTGGACCGTATGCGGTCTGGCCTGCAACCCCGGTAAGCCCTGCAAGAACTAGCAGCGTACCGAAGAAATGACGTGACCGGCAGGGGCGGCGACCGTACGCCCCCGCCGGTCATGTTTATGCCCCAGGAGGAAGAGCGGAATGCCTGACGTCGCAAGCGAGCACCCCATCGGCGGGTCGGCGGGGGTCCACCTCCCCTGGCACCGGGCCGCCACCCTGGCCGAAAGGCTCGGCGGTACCCCGTCGCGGATCGACCCGGTGCGGGGCGAGAAGCGCCTGGCCATGTGGAGGGAGCTGGCGCCCCTGACCGGTGAACGCGCCACCCTGGACGCACGGCTGGCACCGCTGGGCGTCACCGCCGACGAACTGACCGCCCTGCTCGGGGAGAGCGACGACTCCCTCGTCGCCCGCCTGACGGACGAACCCGACTGGCACCGGACCTTCCGGCGGTGGTGGGCCGAAGGCATGGCCACCACGGACGCCACCCGCCGCCTCGACCCGGACATGGGCCTCCTGGAAGTGATACGCCCGCTCGTGGAAGGCGCCGTCCACGAACTCGACGCGCTCGTCGAGGAACGGGTACGGGGCAGCGACGACCCCGTCCTCGCCGACCTCGGGCACGTTCTCGACGTCGTCCGCGCGACCGCCCCCGCCGCCGACCTCCTCGGCCACGTGCAGCGCACTCTCGTCCTCGAACTCAACATCGCCCGGGTCGAGGACCGCCTCGACGGCGAGACCCCCGAGGAACGCTTCTCCTCCTACGTCGGACTCCTCCGGTCGGAGGCCGACGCACTCGCCCTCTGGGACGAATACCCGGTCCTGGCACGGCTGATCGTGGCCCAGCTCCGGTTCTGGATCGACACCCGGGTCGAGCTGATCGAAGCGCTCGTGGCCGATCTGCCCGTGCTGCGCGGGAGCCTGCTCGCCGCCCAGGAGCCCCGGCGGCTGGTCCGCCTGGAGTTCGGCGCCGGCGACAAGCACCGGCGGGGCCGCTCCGTCGCCATGGTCGAGTTCGACACCGCCACCCTGGTCTTCAAACCCCGTCCGCTGGCCATGGACACCGCCTTCGACGGACTCCTGGACTGGGTCAACCGGCAGGAGACCCCGCACGACCTGGCCCGGATCGGCATCGTGGACCGGGGCGACCACGGATGGGTCGAACAGGTCGACACCACCGCGACCACCGACGCCGAGGGCGGCGACCGGTACGCCTGGCGGCTCGGCGCCCTGACCTCGCTCCTCTACCTCCTGCACGCCACCGACTTCCACTTCGAGAACGTGCTGGCCGCGGGCGAGTACCCGGTCCTCGTCGACCTGGAGGCGCTGCTGCACAACGACAAGACCGCGGCGGTCGTCAAGATCGACGGTGAGACGGACATCGCCGCGGTCACCCTCGCCGACTCCGTCCAGTCCGTGGGCATCCTCCCCAACCGCCTGCTGGTGCGCGGCGAGGACGGCACCTTCGGCCTGGATGTCAGCGGACTCGCGGGACACGGCGGGCAGTTGACGCCCATGGCGGTGCCCATCTGGGAGGACAGCGGCACCGACCGCATGCGGCTGGTCAAGCGGCGGATGGAGATGGACGCCGAGCGCAACCACCCGATGACCGCCGACGGGGAACCGATCGACCTGGTCGGCCGGGTCGACGCGTTCGTCGAGGGCTTCACCCACGTCTACCGGCTCCTGGAAGCGGGGCGGGACGAACTGCTCGCCCCCGGCGGGGCGCTGGCCGCCTTCGGTCCCGTACGGACCCGGCTCATCGCCAGACCGACCCACATCTACGGGCGGCTGCTGCTGGAGAGCACCCACCCGGACTTCATGCGCGACGGCCTCGACCACTCCCGCTCGCTCGCCCGGCTGGCCGGCGGCCACATCGAGATGCCGGAGTCCCGCACCGCGATGGTCCTGGACGAGGTCGCCGAACTCACCCTCGGGGACATCCCCATGTTCACCGTCGACGCGGAGGACGGGACCCTGCGCGGCGGGCTGGACGAGGCACCCATCGGCACCCGCTACCCGCCGCTCACCGCCGTACGCGAACGCCTCCTCGCCCTCGGCGACGCCGACCTCGCCTTCCAGGAACGCGTCATCCGCTCGTGCGTCGCCGCCACCGCGATGGGGGAGAGCGACGCCCGCTGGCCCAACTGGCACCGGCCCCGGATGGACGGCGCCGCCGACCCCGGCGACTTCGCCGAGGAGGCGCTGCGGCTGGCGCGCCGCCTGTCCGACCTGTGCGTCCGCGACGAACACGGCCTGGGCTGGATCGGGCTGGACCTCGTCGACGAGAAGTACTGGCAGTACGCGCCCGCCCCCATCGGCCTCTACACCGGGACCGCCGGCATCGCGCACGCCCTCGACGCCGTCGCGGCCGTCACCGGTGACGAGCGCACCGGCGAGCTGGCCCGAGCCGCCTTCGACCAGGTGGCGAAGCGGTCGCTGCTCATCGCCGAGACGCTGGCGGGCCTCGCGAAGAAGCCCGGGGCCAACGAGTTCGGCATCGGCGCGTTCGGCCCGTTCGGCGGCGCCGTCTACGCCCTCGCCCACGCGGCCGTGCGCCACGACCGGCCCGAGTACGCCGAGGCCGCGGCCGCCCTGCTGCCCGCCGTCGACGAACTCGCCGACGACGACGGACTCCTGGACATCGTCTCCGGCTCGGCGGGCGCGATCCTCGCCCTCCTCGCCCTGGAAGCGGCCCGGCCGGGCACCGGAGCGGCCCGGATCGCGGTGCGCTGCGCCGACCGGCTGCTGGCCACCCGGCAGGAACACGGCGACGGATGGGGCTGGGCCACCCCGATCAACCCGGAGGAGCCGCTCGCGGGCTTCTCGCACGGCGCCTCCGGCATCGCGTACGCCCTCGCCCGGCTCGACCGGGTCGCCCCCCGGCCCGAGTACCGGGAGGCCGTCCGGCGCGCGCTCGCGTACGAGCGGACCGTCTTCGACCCGGAGCTGCGCACCTGGCGCGACCTGCGGCCGGCCAACCTCGGCGGGCGCACGGTCATGAACGCCTGGTGCCACGGCGCCCCGGGCATCGCGATGGCCCGCACCGCCCTCCA
This sequence comes from Streptomyces sp. NPDC015144, assembly GCF_043079735.1. Lineage (NCBI taxonomy): Bacteria > Bacillati > Actinomycetota > Actinomycetes > Kitasatosporales > Streptomycetaceae > Streptomyces > Streptomyces sp. NPDC015144. The sequence goes on from NZ_JBIBUU010000014.1 coordinate 25,041, forward strand.
CGGGCTGGGCACCGTCCCGGACCTCGCCGACCTGGTCGAGAGCGAGCGGCACACGGCCGTGCTCGCCGCCATCTCGACGGGGCTCGACCTCGACCCGGTGTCCGGTCTCGGCAACCACAGCCTCTGCCACGGGGACATCGGCAACCTGCTCATCATCGACGGGAGCACCAGGGCCGACCAGGAACCCCAGGTGGCCGACCTGCTGCCCCGGGTGTGGAAGACCCTGCTGCACGAGGGGCGGGAGAACGGCTGGCTGTGCGGCGTCCCGAAGGGCGTGGAGACACCCGGCCTCATGACCGGACTGGCCGGCATCGCCTGGGGCCTGGCCCGCAAGGCCGCACCCGGGCAGGTACCGGACCTGCTGACGCTCGCCGCCCCCGAACCCCGGGGGGCGACGTGCTGAACGGCGTGTCCGCCCCCGAGGCCCCGGACGGCACGCTCGCCGACGGCGTCTACCGGCCGAGCATGGTGGCCGCCTACCGCGCCAACCCGCGCGGCGCCGCCCGCACCGGGTTCCACCCCGAACGGATGCGGCCCCGGTGGCGCTGGGCCCTGGCCGCGACCCTGCTCCTCGTCCTCACCGCGGCGGCGGGCCTCGTGGTGCGGGTGCCGGTCGGGCCGACCGGCACCCTCGCCGGGGTCAACGGGCGCCAGGGCGTGCTGGCCTTCCCGGGATTCAGCCCGCCGGCCAAGGGCAGCGACGTCCTGCTGCGGGTGGACGGCCGGGACATGGAGGGCCGGGTGAAGGACTTCCGGACCGGCCAGGGCGGGACCCAGGTCACCATGGTGCTCGTCGAACTCCCCGACGGTGTCGCCGACGGGCTGGAGGAGGGCGCGTCCGTCGTCCTCGACCAGGGCACCCGCCCCCTGCTCCTGGACCTCTGGAACGAAAGGGGCGACCAGTGAGTGCTGTCCGCCGCAGGGTACCCGTGCGGCTGCAGTCGACCTCGGTCGAATGCGGTGTCGCCGCCCTCGCCATGGTGCTCGGCCACCACGGCCGCTCCACCACCGTCGCGGAGCTGCGCGACCGGATGGTGCTCTCGCGCGACGGGGCGAGCGCCGCCTCCATCGCCCGGCAGGCACGCGAACTCGGCATGAAGGTACGGGCGTTCCGGGCGGAGCCGGACGCGCTGCGCGGGCTCGCCCTGCCGCTGATCGTGCACTGGGGGATGAACCACTTCGTCGTCGTCGAGCGCTTCACCCGCCGCGGCGTCGACATCGTCGATCCGGCGTCCGGGCGGCGGCGCATCACCTACGCGGAACTCGACGCGTCCTTCACCGGGGTCGCGCTGGAGCTGGAGCCGACCGAGGAGCTCGAACGCCGCGACGGCGCCGAGGCGGGACTGTGGTCCTTCGTCCGGCCCTTCCTGCCCCGTTCCGTGCCCGTCGTCGCCGCGGTCGTCGGGGCCTCGGCCGCGCTCACCCTCCTCGGGCTGCTCCCGGCGTTCCTGACGGCGTACGTCGTCGACCGCGTCCTGCCGGGGCGCGGCGAGGACACCCTGCTCGTCCTGGCGGCCGGTCTCGTCGCGTACACCATCAGCCACGGGCTGATGACGCTGGCGAGGGCCGAACTGCTGCTGTGGCTGCAGACCCGGATGGACTGGTCGATGATGGGGACGTTCCTCAGACATCTGATGTCCCTGCCGTACAAGTTCTTCCAGCTCCGCACCGGGGGCGACCTGCTCGTCCGGGTGTCGAGCATGACGTACGTCCGGGACGCGATCTCCAGCCAGCTCCTGGCGGTCCTGCTCGACGTGGCGCTGCTCGGCGTCTACCTCGTGGTGATCGGCTTCACGTCGCTGCTGTTCGTCGCCGCGATCCTCGCCGTGGCCGCCGTGCAGCTCGCGGTCATGTTCGCCTCGGCCCGGACCGCCCAGCGGCTGACCGAGCGCGAACTCCAGGCGCTCGGGGAGGCGCAGAGCACGCTCCTGGAGGCGGTCACCGGTGCCGAGACGGTCAAGTCCTCCGGTGCCGAACACGTCGTGGTGCAGCGCTGGTCGGGGAAGTTCGCCGAGCAGCTGGAGTCCTCCGTTCGCCGGAGCAGGCTGGACAACACGATCGACGGCGTCCTCGGCATGCTGGGCACCGCGTCCCCGCTGCTCATGCTCGTCCTCGGCGCGTACCTCGTCTTCAGCGACAACATGTCGCTCGGGACGATGCTCGCGCTCATCGCCCTGGCCGGCTCCGCGCTCGCCCCGGTGGCCCAACTCGGGCGCGGGATCAAGACGTTCCAGACCATCCGGGTCCACCTCGACCGGTTGCGCGACGTGCTCAACGAACCCCCGGAGTCCGTGGGCCAGGGCACCGGGAAGGTCGATCTGAACGAGCCGATCACCCTGACCGACGTGGGCTTCCGCTACTCCGGGGACGGGCCGGAGGCCCTGTCCGGGATCTCGCTCACCGTCCGGCCGGGCGAGAAGATCGCCATCGTCGGCAGCAGCGGATCGGGGAAGTCCACCCTGGCCCGGCTCATCCTCGGGCTCTACGACCCGACCGACGGGGAGATCACCTACGGGTCCACCCCGCTGACCGAACTGGACCTCGGCCATCTGCGCCGCCAGTGCGGTGTCGTCACCCAGGACGCGGACATCTTCAGCGGGTCGGTGCTCACCAACATCGCGCTGGTCATGCCCGACGCCACCCTCGACGACGTCGTCGAGGCGGCCCGCCTCGCCGCCGTCCACGACGACATCACGCACATGCCGATGGGGTACGAGACGATCCTCGGCGAGGGCGGCAACGGCCTCTCCGGCGGGCAGCGGCAGCGGGTGGCGCTGGCCCGCGCCGTCGTGCACCGGCCGAGGGTCCTGCTGCTCGACGAGGCCACCAGCCACCTGGACGCCACCACCGAGGCGACCGTGCACGAGAACCTCTCGGCACTCGACTGCACCCGCATCGTCATCGCGCACCGCCTGAGCACCGTGCGCGACGCGGACCGCATCCTGGTCATCGACCGCGGCCGGATCGTCGAGGACGGAAACCACGAGGATCTGGTCGCACGGGGCGGCGCGTACGCGGCGCTCGTTGGACAGCAACTGGTCCATGACTGACCGGTTCTCGCGCACGGGCCCACGGCCCGGCCCCGCACGCGATGCTGGGAGCGTGACCCCTGCGACACGCTCCCGCACCGCGTTGCTGAACCGGCTGCGCACGCTGGCCCTGGTGGAGGCGGCGGACGCCGTACTGATCGGCTGGGTGGTGTTCGCCGCCTTCGGCGCGCCCGCCAACGCCGCGAACACGGTGGGCTTCGCCCTGACGGCCGGACTCCTGCTCATCGGGTCCGCCTACTGGGCGCTGAAACACCGGCAACTGCGGACCGGGGCGGCGCTGCCGTCGGCGATCGGGGCGTTCCGCCCGCTCCGGTCGCTGTGCGCCCTGGCCCTGCTGGCCGGCCCGTTCGTCATCGCGGTCCCGGCCGTCCAGGGCCGGCCGCCGTCGCACTGGGCCCCCGGCCTTCTGCTGTACGGCCTGGCCCTGGCGGAGTACGTCAACTACTTCCACCGGCAGCTCATGCACGACACCCGGGCGGACTGGCGCCGGCTGCTGCGCACCCGCCGTCCGCGCCGGTCGCACCTGGCGGCGGATCTGCGCGCCCACCGCGACCGGCGGCGATGACACCCCGTCCCGCCCCGTACGACCTCGACGGCCCGACGACCCCAGCGGCTCCCGAGCGCCGTGCCGGGAGGCCCGGCACGGCCGCCGCGCGCACGTGAGGAGCAGAGTTCATGACCCCGACGGAAGCGGCGAACGCGCCGGACCCGGCAGGAGGCCGGCCCATCGAGTTCCGGGCCCTGTCGAAGCGGTACCGGGACAGATGGGCGGTGCGGGACCTGTCCTTCACCGTCGCGCCGGGACGCGTCACGGGCTTCCTCGGCCCCAACGGCGCGGGCAAGTCGACGACGCTCCGGATGCTCCTCGGCCTGACCGCCCCGACGTCCGGCACCGCCACCGTCGGCGGACGGCCGTACCGGGACCTGGAGCAGCCGCTCGCGACGGTCGGGGCGATGCTCGACGAGTCCGGTACGCACCGCAGGCGCACGGGCCGTGACCACCTGCGCGTGCAGTGCGCGGCGACGGGCCTGCCGGCCCGGCGGGCGGACGAGGTGCTCGACCGGGTCGGACTGGCCGCGGCCGGCGGGCGCCGCTACGAGGAGTACTCGCTCGGCATGCGCCAACGCCTCAACCTCGCCCAGGCGCTGCTCGGCGACCCGCCCGTCCTCGTGCTGGACGAGCCCACCAACGGGCTCGACCCGGAGGGGATCGCCTGGATGCGGGCGCTGCTGCGGACCCTGGCGGCCGAGGGCCGCACCGTGCTCGTCTCCAGCCATCTGATCGCCGAGGTCGAGCAGACCGCCGACGACCTCGTGATCATCAGCCGGGGACGGCTGGTGGCGGAGGGGGCGAGCCGGGAGATCGCCGCCCGGGTGCGGGGCGAGGCCCGGGTGCGGGTCCGCGTGGCGCTCCCCGCCGAGCTGGCGTCGGCGCTCGTCCGGGCCGGAGCGTCCGTGGACCGCCCGCCCGCCGAGGAGGGCCTCCTGGTCGTGAGCGGCCTCGGGGCGGGCGCGGTGGCCGCGGCGGCGGCCGCCCACGGCGGGGAACTGTACGAACTGACCGAGGACACACCCGATCTGGAGCAGGCGTTCCTCCAGCTCACCCAGGGAGAGGCGGAGATCCGGTGAGGCGACTGATCGGCAGCGAACTGCTCAAGCTCCGCACGCTGCCCACCTGGTGGGTCACCGGTGCGGCGATGGCCGGTGCGGCGGTGCTCCTCGCGCTGTGGAACAGCTGGCAGGCCCATACGTTCATGCAGCCGTTCGAGGACTACCTGTCCGGGGCGATCCTGACCCCCCGCGAGGAGATGTCCGCCGAACAGGTCGGCACAATGCGGGAGTTGTGGGAGACCCAGAGCGCTCCGGGCCGTATCGCCGCGACCCTCTACACCTCCGGGCAGAGCTTCGGCCTGCTGCTGTCGGGTGTGGTGGCGGTCCTGCTGGTGACCAACGAGTACCACTACCGGACCCTGACGGCCACGTTCCTCGCGGCGCCGCGACGGGGCCGCGTCGTCGTCGCCAAACTCGTCGCGGTCGTGCTCTCCTCGGCCGGGCTGTGGCTGGTGGCGACCCTGGGAAGCGTCCTGGTGGGCGGGGTCTTCCTGTCGACGCAGGGGGCCGGCCTCGGGCTCGGGCGCGGGGACGTGCTCGGCGCGGTCCTGCTGAACCTGGCCGCCTACATGGTGTGGGGTGTGTTCGGGTTCGGACTCGGGGTGCTCATCCGCAGTCAGACCGCTGCCACCGTCACCGCGGTGGTGCTCTACTTCCTGTCCTCGGTGGTCGTCGCGTTCGCCTTCCAGGTTCTCCACGATCTCGTCCTGGAGAAGGACTGGGTGCTTCAGGCGCAGGTGCTGCTGCCCGGGGTGGCGTCGCAGATCATGACCACGCCCGGCGAGCTCTTCGCCGGGGCTCCGGCCTCCTGGACGGGCGCCGTCGTGCTCGTCGGCTACGGGCTGGTGGGCGGCTTCGCGGGAACGCTGCTCCTGCTCCGGCGGGACGTCGCCTGAGCCCGGTGGTTGGAGGAGGACCACCGGACCCTCATCGGGGCCTCCGCGTCACTGGGAAGGGGGACGCGGAGGTCTTCGGCACGCGCACGGATCGGTGGAGGCCCGGGCCCGGGAGGCGACGAGTCGCACGGCCTCCTCGCGGTCCCAGTTGAGCGCCGCCGTCCGCATCGCCTCGATGCCCGGGGGCAGATCGAGCCCCAGGTCTTCCGCGAACAGCTTCTGGCAGCGGTTGACCGCCGACAGGGTGCTCACGGTGTCGCCGTGCAGGCAGTGCACCGCCGCGAGGAGTTCCCACAGGTGCTGCCGGTAGGGAGCCTCGGCGATCAGGCTCTCGATGCGGTAGGCCAGCATGGTGGTCCGGTCGGCGAGGACGGACGCGGTGAAGAGATCCTGATAGGCGTCCAGCCGGGCATTGTTGAGCCCGGCGACATGGGCGTTGAACCACCGGGTGGGCGGGAGATCCTGCCCGAAGGGGCCGTTCCAGAGGCTCACGGCCTGCTCCAGGGCGTCGGCCGCCGGCCCGGGCGCCCCGCCCAGCAGCCGTTTCCGGCCGCATTGGACCGCTGCGGTGAACCGCGGCAGATCGAATTCCGCGGCCTCGATCTGTAATCCGTATCCGCACTGGGCGCCCCGGTAGGTGCGCATCCGGTCGCCCAGTCCCGGTTCGATCTCGTCGAGATCCCTGCGTAACGCCGTGACGTGGCTGCGGAGGTTCGCCGTCGCCGACGCGGGCGGGTCGTCCCACAGGATCTCGCTGAACTCCGCGATCCCGATGGGTCTTCCGAACCGGAGGAGGCAGGCGGTGAGGACCGCGCGCCGGACGGGTGAGGTGACCGACATGGTCCTGCCGCGGACCGAGAGCCGCCCGAGGATGCCGAAGCACGGGTCCGGGCGCTCCGCGGGAGGGTCGGGCGCGGCCGCCGGGACCGGGGGCTCCGGCTCGTCGCCCGCGGTGCGGTCGGCGGGGCCGTCGGGGGCGTCCGGTTCCGGGTGACGGGTCAGCAAGTCTCCTCCCGCCCACGTCCGGCGGGGAGGGCGCCGGCCGCTGAAGGAGGGACCCCGGCTGTCCGATTCTCCCCGCCTCGCCAGGCCGGGGAAGAGCCTCTTCGTGCGGACTTCGGCGAGCTGCGACTCAAGCGCGTCATATTGTCTCCTGCTTGGTCAGGGCAGGGGGAATGCGCACAGGAGTTCCCCGTTCGTTCCCCCCGTTGGAACTGCGTTCACGCTCTCAGAGGGAGCGGGATTCGGCTAGCAACATCGGATAATTGATCCAAATTTCATGGCCGATAATCTTCCAGTCTTCGGTACTCGGGCGTAGCATCCGCCGCTTCCGTTCGTGGAGGTCCGACAGTCCCGCTCACTCTGCGCGCGCACGGCCGGGTCCGGACCGAAAAGCATGCAAGCGTGCTTGATTGTTTATGGCCCCGGTGCCATGCTCCTGGACACACCGCCACGCCCCGAGGGGAGCGCACCGTGTCCCAAGTCGCAGCCGTGCTCGGCGATCTGCGCGACGAGAGCGAGGAACTCGACCGGCTGGTCGGCGCCCTGGACCCCGGCCGGTGGTCCGCGCCGACCCCCGCGCCCGGCTGGGACATCGCCCGGCAGATCGCCCACCTCACCTGGACCGACGAGGTCGCGCTGCTGGCCGCGACCGACGCCGACGCCTTCGCCGGGGAGGTGGCCCGGGCCGCGGGGGCGCCCGACACCTTCGTGGACCGGGGCGCCGAGGAGATCGCCGCGGCCCACACCCCGCAGACCCTGCTCGCGCGCTGGCGCGAGGGGCGGGAGCGGCTGGCGGCGGTGCTGCGGGACGCGCCGGAGGGCACCCGCATCCCCTGGTACGGGCCGCCGATGAGCATCGCGTCCATGGCGACCGCCCGGCTCATGGAGACGTGGGCGCACGGCCAGGACATCGCCGACGCCCTCGGAACCGTCCGCGCCCCCACCGACCGGCTCCGCCACATCGCCCGGATCGGGGTACGGGCCCGCGACTACGCCTACCTGGTCCGGGGGCTGACGGCGCCCGGCGAGGAGTTCCGCGTCGAACTGGAGGCCCCCGGCGGCGCCACCGTCGCCTTCGGCCCCGAGGACGCGGCGCAGCGCGTGACCGGGCCGCTCCTCGACTTCTGCCTGCTCGTCACGCAACGGGCGCACCGCGACGACCTCGCCGTCCGGGCGGTCGGGCCCGACGCCGACCAGTGGCTCGGCATCGCCCAGGCCTTCGCCGGACCCCCCGGACCGGGCCGGGAACCCGGACAGGGCCGGACGCGGCGGGAGGGCGGCGCGTGACCGGCACACCGGACCCGGCCTCCGTACGGGGCGCGGCCGGGACACAGAGCGCGGCCGGGGCTCGGAGCGCGGCAGGCATACCGGGCGCGGCCGGGGTCCTGCGGATCGGCAATGCCTCCGGGTTCTACGGGGACCGCTTCGACGCCCTGCGCGAGATGCTCACCGGCGGCCCGCTCGACGTCCTCACCGGCGACTACCTGGCCGAGCTGACCATGCTCATCCTCGCCCGCAGCAGGCTCAAGAACCCCGACCGGGGCTACGCCACCACCTTCCTGCGCCAGCTGGAGGAGGGGCTCGGGCTCGCCCACGAGCGCGGGGTGCGGATCGTCACCAACGCGGGCGGGCTCAACCCGGCCGGACTGGCCACCGCCGTCCGGGAACTCGCGGAGAAGGTCGGCGTCCCGGTGCGCGTCGCCCACGTCGAGGGTGACAGCCTCCCCGTACCGGAGGGCTTCCTCACCGCCAACGCCTACCTCGGCGGCGCCGGGATCGCCGCCTGCCTCGACGCGGGCGCCGACATCGTCGTCACCGGGCGGGTCACCGACGCCGCGCTGGTCACCGGGCCCGCCGCCGCCCGCTTCGGCTGGGGCCCCGACGACCTGGACGCACTCGCCGGGGCCGTCGTCGCCGGACACGTACTGGAGTGCGGCACCCAGGCCACCGGCGGGAACTACGCCTTCTTCCGGGGCCACGACCTGCGCCGCCCCGGCTTCCCCGTCGCCGAGATCCACGCCGACGGCTCGTCCGTCATCACCAAGCACGACGGCACCGGCGGCGTCGTCGACGTCGGCACCGTCACCGCCCAACTGCTCTACGAGACCGGCGGCGCCCGCTACGCCGGGCCGGACGTCACCGCCCGGCTCGACACCGTACGGCTGGACCAGGACGGGCCCGACCGGGTCAGGATCTCCGGGGTGCGCGGCGAGGCCCCGCCACCCACCCTCAAGGTCGGGCTGAACCGGCTCGGCGGGTGGCGCAACGAGGTCGTCTTCGTCCTCACCGGCCTCGACATCGAGGAGAAGGCCCGGCTGGTGCGGGAGCAGTTCACCGACGCGCTCGACCGCTCCGGCACCCGCCCCGAGGAGGTGCGCTGGGAACTGGCCCGCACCGACCGGGCCGACGCCGCCACCGAGGAGACCGCCAGCGCCCTGCTCCGGCTCGTCGTCCGCGACCCCGACCCGGAGACCGTCGGCCGGGCCGTCTCCGGCACCGCGATCGAGCTGGCGCTCGGCAGCTACCCCGGCTTCCACGTCACCGCCCCGCCCGGGAAGGGCGCCCCGTACGGGGTGTTCGAGGCCCGGTACGTACCGGTCGGCGAGGTCCCCCACCTGGCCGTCCTGCCCGACGGGCGGCGCGTGACCGTGCCGCCCCCGGCCACGACCCGGCCGCTGCGGGACGCCGACGAACCCGCGCTCCCCGCCCCCCTCGCCGACCCCGGCCCCACCCGCCCCGCCCCGCTCGGCCGGATCGCGGGCGCCCGCAGCGGCGACAAGGGTGGCGACGCCAACGTGGGCGTCTGGGCCGTCGACGAGGACGCCTGGCGGTGGCTGGCCCACGAACTGACCGTCGACCGCTTCCAGGAACTCCTCCCGGAGACCGCCCCGCTCACCGTCGTACGCCATGTCCTGCCCCACCTGCGCGCCCTGAACTTCACCGTGCACGGGCTGCTCGGCGAGGGCGTCGCCGCCCAGCACCGCTTCGACCCGCAGGCCAAGGCGGTGGGGGAGTGGCTGCGCTCCCGGCACCTGCCGATCCCCGTATCGCTGCTGGAAGCCGCCCGGGGACGGGAAACGGACCCGGCCGCCCACGTACCACCGGAGGCGCACGCATGACCGTCCTGCCCACCGCGCTCGACACCACGGGCCCCGAGTACACCGCCCACCGCACGGCGATGCTCGCCCGACTCGACGAACTCGCCGCCGAACACACCAGGGCGCAGGCGGGCGGCGGCGAGAAGTACGTGGCCCGGCACCGCGCCCGGGGCAAACTCCTGGCCCGGGAACGCATCGAGCTGCTGATCGACGAGGACACCCCGTTCCTCGAACTGTCGCCGCTCGCCGCCTGGGGCAGCGACTACGCCGTGGGCGCCTCGCTCGTCACCGGGATCGGGGTGATCGAGGGCGTGGAGTGCCTGATCACCGCCAACGACCCGACCGTACGCGGCGGCGCCTCCAACCCCTGGACCCTGAAGAAGGCCCTGCGCGCCAACGAGATCGCCTTCGCCAACCGGCTGCCCTGCGTCAGCCTCGTCGAGTCCGGCGGCGCCGACCTGCCGTCCCAGAAGGAGATCTTCATCCCCGGCGGGGCCCTCTTCCGCGACCTGACCCGGCTCTCCGCGGCCGGCATCCCCACCGTCGCCGTCGTCTTCGGGAACTCCACCGCGGGCGGCGCGTACGTCCCCGGCATGTCCGACCACACCGTCATGATCAAGGACCGGTCCAAGGTCTTCCTCGGCGGACCGCCCCTGGTCAAGATGGCCACCGGCGAGGAGAGCGACGACGAATCGCTCGGCGGCGCCGAGATGCACGCCCGCACCTCCGGCCTCGCCGACCACTACGCCGTCGACGAGCAGGACGCGCTGCGCCAGGCCCGCCGCATCGTCGCCCGCCTCAACTGGCGCAAGGCCCACCCCGACCCCGGCCCCACCGCACCGCCCAAGTACGACGAGGACGAACTCGTCGGCATCGTCCCCGGCGACCTCAAGGTCCCCTTCGACCCCCGCGAGGTCATCGCCCGCCTCGTCGACGGCTCCGACTTCGACGCGTTCAAACCGCTCTACGGGACCAGCCTGGTCACCGGCTGGGCCACCCTCCACGGCTACCCGGTCGGCATCCTCGCCAACGCGCAGGGCGTGCTGTTCAGCGAGGAGTCGCAGAAGGCCGCCCAGTTCATCCAGCTCGCCAACCAGCGCGACATCCCGCTGCTCTTCCTCCACAACACCACCGGCTACATGGTCGGCAAGGAGTACGAACAGGGCGGCATCATCAAACACGGCGCCATGATGATCAACGCGGTGTCCAACTCGAAGGTCCCCCACCTCTCCGTGCTGATGGGCGCCTCCTACGGGGCCGGGCACTACGGCATGTGCGGCCGCGCCTACGACCCGCGGTTCCTCTTCGCCTGGCCGAGCAGCAAGTCCGCCGTCATGGGCCCGCAGCAGCTCGCCGGGGTGCTCTCCATCGTCGCCCGCGCCTCCGCCGCCGCCAAGGGACAGCCCTACGACGACGAGGCCGACGCGGCGCTGCGCGCCATGGTCGAGCAGCAGATCGAGTCCGAGTCCCTGCCGATGTTCCTCTCCGGGCGGCTGTACGACGACGGGGTCATCGACCCCCGCGACACCAGGACCGTCCTCGGGATGTGCCTGTCCGCGATCCACACCGCCCCGGTCGAAGGCGCCCGCGGCGGCTTCGGCGTCTTCCGGATGTGAGGCCCTGATGATCTCCACGCTGCTCGTCGCCAACCGGGGCGAGATCGCCTGCCGGATCTTCCGGACCTGCCGCGAACTCGGCATCGCCACCGTCGCCGTGTACTCCGACGCGGACGCCGACGCCCTCCACGTACGGGAGGCCGACACCGCCGTACGGCTGCCCGGCGCCGCCCCCGCCGACACCTACCTGCGCGGCGGACTCGTCGTACGCGCCGCGCTCGCCGCCGGGGCCGACGCCGTCCACCCCGGCTACGGCTTCCTCTCCGAGAACGCCGGATTCGCCCGCGACGTCCAGGACGCCGGGCTCCTCTGGGTGGGCCCGCCCCCCAAGGCCATCGAGCTGATGGCCTCCAAGACCCGCGCCAAGGAACTCATGGCCGAAGCCGGGGTGCCGCTGCTCGCCCCCGTCGACCCGGACCGGGCCACCGCCGAGGACCTGCCGCTGCTCCTCAAGGCGGCGGCGGGCGGCGGCGGCCGGGGCATGCGCATCGTCCGTGAACTGGCCCAACTGCAAGCTGAGTTGACGGCAGCGACGGCCGAGGCGACCGCCGCGTTCGGGGACGGCGAGGTCTTCGCCGAGCCGTACGTGGAACGCGGCCGTCATGTCGAGGTCCAGATCATGGCCGACGCGCACGGCGGGGTCTGGGCGCTCGGCACCCGCGACTGCTCCCTCCAGCGCCGCCACCAGAAGGTCGTCGAGGAAGCCCCCGCCCCCGGTCTCGACGACGCCGAGCGCACCCGGCTGCACGACGCCGCCACCGCCGCCGCCCAGGCGGTCGGCTACCGGGGCGCGGGCACCGTCGAATTCCTCCTCGCCGCCGACGGGCGCCCGTACTTCCTGGAGATGAACACCCGCCTCCAGGTCGAACACCCCGTCACAGAGGCCGTCTTCGGGACCGACCTCGTCGCCCTGCAACTCCGCGTCGCCGAGGGCGACGCCCTCCCGACCCCGACGCCCCCGGAGCCGCGCGGCCACGCCGTCGAGGCCCGCCTCTACGCCGAGGACCCGGCCCGCGACTGGCAGCCCCAGACCGGCACCCTGCACACCCTGGACGTGCCCGGCGGGCCCGGCGTCCGGCTCGACACCGGATACACGGACGGCGACACCATCGGCGTCCACTACGACCCGATGATCGCCAAGGTCGTCGCCCACGCCGCCACCCGCGCCGAGGCCGTACGCCTGCTCGCCCGCACTCTGGAACGCGCCCGGATCCACGGCCCGGTCACCAACCGCGACCTGCTCGTACGGTCCCTGCGCCACCCGGACTTCCGCGCCGCCCGCTTCGACACCGGCTTCTACGACCGCCACCTCACCGCCCTCACGGCGGCCCCCGAAGTGGCGGCCCCCGAAACCGCGGCCCCCGAATCGGAGGCCCCCGAAACCACCGGGCCGGAAGGCGCGGAAGCCGCCGCTCCGGAAGCGCCCCGCACCCCCGTGCACCGCGCCGTCCTCGCCGCCGCCCTCGCCGACGCCGCCGCCCGCCGCGCGGGCCCCGGACCCGGCCCCGTACGCCTGGGCGCCTGGCGGAACCTCCCCGCGCCGCCCCACGTCAAGCGCTACCGCGCCGAACCGGACGGCACCGAGTACGAGGCCGCCTACCGCACCACCCGCACCGGCCCCGTCCCCGTGACCGGCGAACGCGTCGTCGCCACCGCCCCCGACCGCGTCACCCTCGAAACCCCGGACGGCCTCACCCACCACTACGACATCGCCGTCCACCAGGGCACCGCCTACGTGGACACCGCCACCGGCTCGTACACCCTCACCCCCCTGCCCCGCTTCACCGACCCCACCGACCGCACCGAACCCGGCTCCCTGCTCGCCCCCATGCCCGGCACCGTCGTCCGCCTCGCCGACGGCCTGGCCCCCGGCGCCCGGGTCGAGGCCGGGCAGACCCTCATCTGGCTGGAGGCGATGAAGATGGAACACCGCGTCCTCGCCCCCGCCTCCGGCACCCTCGCCGCCCTCCACGCCACCCTCGGCCGACAGGTCGAGGTGGGCACCCTGCTCGCAGTCGTCACCGAATCCGCGGACACGCGGTCCGCACAGACTGGGGAGAACGCATGACCGCCGCCAGCAGCACGTCGAGCACCGTCCTCGAAACCGAGGAACAGCAGGCCCTCCGCGCCGCCGTCGCCGCCCTCGGCAAGCGCTACGGACGCGACTACATGACCTCCGTCGTCCGCGACGGCGCCCACCCCCGCGAACTCTGGGCCGACGCAGCCAAGCTCGGCTACCTCGGCGTGAACCTGCCCGAGGAGTACGGTGGCGGGGGCGGCGGCATGGCCGAACTCTCCATAGTCCTAGAAGAGTTGGGAGCGGCCGGAAGTCCGCTGCTCATGATGGTGGTCTCCCCGGCGATCTGCGGCACCGTCATCGCCCGGTTCGGCACCGAGGACCAGAAGCGCGCCTGGCTCCCCGGCCTCGCCGACGGCAGCCTCACCATGGCCTTCGGCATCACCGAACCCGACGCCGGGTCCAACTCCCACCGCATCACCACCACCGCCCGCAGGGACGGCGACGACTGGCTGCTCACCGGCCGCAAGGTCTTCGTCTCCGGCGTCGACATCGCCGACGCCACCCTCATCGTCGGCCGCACCGAGGACGCCCGGACCGGCCGGCTCAAGCCCTGCCTCTTCATCGTCCCGCGCGAGGCCCCCGGCTTCGGCCGCACCCCGATCGACATGGAACTCCAGGCCCCGGAGAAGCAGTTCGAACTCGTCCTGGACGACGTACGCCTGCCTGCCGACGCGCTGGTCGGCGATGAGGACGCCGGACTCCTCCAACTCTTCGCCGGACTCAACCCCGAGCGCATCATGACCGCCGCGTTCGGCATCGGCATGGGCCGCTACGCCCTGGACCGGGCCGTCGACTACGCCAGGACCCGCCAGGTCTGGAAGGAGCCCATCGGCGCCCACCAGGCCATCGCCCACCCCCTGGCCCAGGCCCACATCGAGCTGGAGCTGGCCCGCCTGATGATGCAGAAGGCCGCCCGGCTCTACGACGACGGCGACGACATCGGCGCGGGCGAGGCCGCCAACATGGCGAAGTACGCGGCCGGCGAGGCCTGCGTCAAGGCCGTCGACCAGGCCGTCCACACCCTCGGCGGCAACGGCCTCACCCGCGAGTACGGCCTCGCCTCCCTGATCACCGCGGCCCGGGTCGCCCGGATCGCCCCAGTCAGCCGGGAAATGATCCTGAACTACGTCTCCCACCAGTCCCTGGGCCTGCCCAAGTCCTACTGACCCCGCACCCCCGTCGATCCGTCGTCCTCCCGGAAGGGCCCGCCATGGCGCACGTGTTCCGCAGCGACCACCCCGACGTACCGCCGCTCGACCAGCCCCTCCACGACGCGGTCCTGGGCCGGGCCACCGCCGACCACGGCGACACCGTGGCCCTGATCGACGGGACGGACGACACCTCCGCCCTCACCTACCGGCAGCTCGACACCTTCCACCGCCGCATCGCCGCCGGACTCGCCGAGGCCGGACTCCGCAAGGGCGACGTGCTCGCCCTGCACAGCCCCAACACCATCGCCTACCCGGCGGTCTTCCTCGGCGCGACCCGGGCCGGGGCCACCGTCACCACCGTCCACCCGCTCGCCACGGCGGCGGAGTTCGCCAAGCAGCTCGCCGACTCCGCCGCCCGCTGGATCGTCACCGTCTCCCCGCTCCTGCCCACCGCCCTGGACGCCGCCGCCCGCGCCGGGGGCATCGAGCGGATCTACGTCTGCGACCGGGCCGAGGGCCACCCCTCCGTACTCGACCTGCTCACCACCACCGCCCCCGAACCCACCCCCGCCATCGACCCCGCCGAGGACATCGCGGCCCTCCCGTACTCCTCCGGCACCACCGGCGCCCCCAAGGGCGTCATGCTCACCCACCGCTCCATGGCCACCAACCTGGAGCAGCTGCGCCCCTTCATCCCCATGGGCCCGGGTGCCAGAATCCTGGCTGTTCTTCCGTTTTTTCACATTTACGGGCTTACGGCCCTGATGAACGCCCCGCTGCGGATGGGCGCCACCGTCGTCGTCCTGCCGCGCTTCGACCTCGACCAGTTCCTCGCCGCCGTGGAGAAGCACCGGATCACCGGCCTCTACGTGGCCCCGCCGATCGTCCTGGCCCTCGCCAAGCACCCCGCCGTCGAGCGGTACGACCTCTCCTCGCTGGAGTACGTCGTCAGCGCCGCCGCCCCGCTCGACGCGGCCCTCGCCGCCGCCTGCTCCGAGCGGCTGGGCCTGCCGCCGGTCCGCCAGGCGTACGGGATGACGGAGCTGTCGCCCGGCACCCACGTCGTCCCGCTCTCCGCCGAGAACCCGCCGCCCGGCGCGGTCGGCAGGCTGCTGCCCAGCACGGAGATGCGCCTCGTCCCGCTCTCCGACCCCTCGGACCCCGCCCCCTGCGCCGAGGGCGAGATCCTCATCCGGGGCCCCCAGGTGATGAAGGGCTACCTGGGCCGCCCCGAGGCCACCGCCGCCATGATCGACGCCGACGGCTGGCTGCACACCGGGGACGTGGGACGCGTCGACGAGGACGGCTGGCTCTTCGTCGTCGACCGGGTGAAGGAACTGATCAAGTACAAGGGCTACCAGGTCGCCCCCGCCGAACTCGAAGCCCTCCTCCTCACCCACCCGTCCATCGCCGACGCCGCCGTCATCGGCGTAACCGACGACGAGGGCAACGAGATCCCCCAGGCGTACGTGGTCCGCCGCCCCGACGCCCCCGGGCTCACCGCCGACGACGTCATGGCCTACGTCGCCGAGCGCGTCGCCCCGTACAAGAAGATCCGCCGCACCGAGTTCATCGACGCCGTCCCCCGCGCCGCCTCAGGCAAGATCCTGCGCCGCGAACTCCGGGCCCCGTGATCCCGATGGGTCACCACTGAGTGGCCAGGGCTCCCCGGCGCGATGACCCGACACTCGGGCGTGCACGGCAACTGCTGCTGATGGAAGCCGGGTTGGCCGATATCTGCGGGGGAGCCGTTGGTGTGTCCGCGTGACCACGGTGCCGCTCGGTCGTTGGACCGCGTGGACTGTGGTCCTCGATATGGGGCCGATGCCGCGCCGCCGACGTGAGGCCCACGGCTGTGCGGCCCGGCCCTGTCGCCACGGGAGGCACAGGTGGAATCAGCTCGAAGCAGCCGAGGCGCGGGAGCGGGCCACGCCGTGGTCGTCGGCGCGGGCGTCGGCGGGCTCTGCGCGGTCCGCGCGCTCAGCGAGTCCTTCACACACGTCACCCTCGTCGAACGGGACACCGTGACAACGAACGGAACCCCCAGGCGGGGGGTGCCGCAGGGAGCGCACGTGCATTCCCTGACGTCCCGCGGCGCCACGGTCCTGGAGGAGTTCTTTCCCGGCTTCATCGACGAGCTCTCCGCGGAGGGAGCCACCGTCGCAGAGGCCCTCGGTGAACTCGACATCGTCTTCTTCGGCTCCCGGCTGCGGCGGGTGCCCCTGGACAGGGTGGTCCAGGTAAGCCGGCCGTTCCTGGAGGACAGGCTGCGCGACAAGGTCCGCGCCCTGCCCAACATCACCTTCCGGCACGGAATGGAGGCGGTCGGGCCGGTCGCCGGGGACGGCACCCGCGTCACGGGCGTGCTGCTGTCCCGTCCTGGCATGCCGGAGTCCGGCGAGGTACTCGACGCAGACCTGGTCGTGGATGCCATGGGCCGGGCGGGACGCGGTGCGACCTGGCTCAAGGCCCTGGGTTACGAGAAGCCCTCCGAAACGCGCCTGGGCGTCGACGTCGGCTACGCCAGCCGCCGCTTCCGCGTCGCCGCGGACGCGGTCCGCACGGACAAGGGCGTGCTGATCGGTGCGACACCCGCCCGCCCGCGGGGCTTGGTCCTCACCCGGCAGGAGAACGACCTCTGGGTGCTGTCCCAGTACGGGTTCGGCAGACGGAACCACCCGCCCGCCACCCATGAGGAGTTCCTCCCTTACGCCCAGGAGCTGCTGCCGGTCGGCGCCTGGGAGACCCTTCAGGACGCCGAGCCGGTCACGGACGTCACCGCTTTCACGTACCCGGCGTCCGTAAGGCGCGACTTCCACCGGCTCCGCGAACTTCCCGACGGGCTCCTCTCCACCGGCGACGCGTTGTGCAGCCTCAACCCGATCTACGGTGCGGGTATGACGGTCGCTGCTCTGGAGGCCGTCGCGCTCCGGGCCTGTCTGGCGGACGGCACGCGGGACCTGCCACGACGTTTCTACAAGGCGGCCGCCCGGGCCTCGTACCTGCCCTGGTTGTTCTCCACCATGGCCGATAGGGCGCTGCCCTTCGTGCCCGGTACCCGCCCGGTCGTAGCCCGTGCTCTGGCCGCTTCCTTCCGGGCCACCATGCGGGCCGCCTCAGCCGACGCCCACGTCGCCGCCGCCGTCTGGAACGCCGTCAGCCTGACCGGTTCCCCATCGGCCCTGGCCCGGCCACGCGTTCTGGCCTCGGTACTGCGGGAGTGGTCACCACGGACCGGCAGCAGGTAACCGCGGACGCCGAACTGAAAGGAACGACCACCGTGCACTTCGACGAGAGCGAACGCAGGGACTTCGTGGACCGCTGGGTGGAAGTGTGGAACACGTCTGCAGGCACGAGGGACTCCCTCGCGTTCTACACGGAGGATGCCGAGCTCGTGGACAGGGCGAGCAACCTCACCTACCGCGGCCACGAAGAGCTGTACGCGTACTTCCGCTACACCGAGGAGATCCTCTGCGACTTCCACGTGTCCAGCCAGCAGGTGCTGGTCGCACCCTCGCACGCGGTGGTCCATCTGCGGTTCGAGGCCACCATCAAGAAGCCCTTCCTGTGCCTCCCGACAACCAGCAGGGGCAAGAGGATCTCCCTCTACATGATGAGCCTGCTCGAATTCGCGGAGGACGGCCGGATCGCGCGCGGCACCGACGTGTACGACCGGGCGTCGGCACTTCGGCAACTCGGCGTACTGCCTGGCTGAACCGATACCGCCCCTGGATGGCGCAGTCGCCGTACGGGACAGCAAGCAGCAGGCGGGGCCGGTCCTGACCTGCGCGTCCGAGGGGTGGCGGACCTTCATCGGGAGCGTGGCCGAAGGCGGGCTGTAGGACCTGCCCCGGGTGCCGGGCCTGTCCGGGCCGTACGGGGGACCGTGCGGCCCGGGGCCCGGGTGGCGGGCTCGCGTCAGACGCGGTTCTGGCCGGGGACCGTGGTGGAGCCGGTCCAGTCGAGGGCGGCGCCGGAATCGGTGACGGCCAGGGCGGTCGCGGGTGTCCAGGCGTTCCCGCTCAGGTCGTTGCCCGCGATGAGGGCGCCGGTCGCGGTGGTCGTGGTGGTGATTCCGCTCGCCGTCGTGCCGTCGCCTCTGCGGACCTTGTTGTGGGTGACGGTGCAGCGGACCGCGCCGTCCGAGAGCCGGATGCCGGCCGAGGCCGCGCCCACGATCTGGTTGCCGGTGATCAGGGCGTCGCCCAGGGTGCCCACGAAGATCCCGTGGTTGGTCGCCGTGGTGTCGACGCTGTTGCCGCCGACCGTGGCCCCGGTGTGGTTCGAGATGTTGATGCCGTTCGACCCGGTGGACCGGACGGTGTTGTTCGCGACGGTCGCCCCGCTTCCGGCCTGGACGAGGATGCCGGTGCCGCCGGCCGTGTCGACGCTGTTGCCGGTGATGCTCGGGGACGTGCAGGAGGAGACGCGGATGCCGGTGCCGCCCGAGCCCCGTACGACGTTGTCCGCGATCTTGACGCCGGAGACCTGCGCGGTCGGATAGCCGAGGACGGTGATCCCGGCGTCGGCGGCCGGGGCGTCGATGGTGTTGCCGGTAATGACCAGGGAGTGCGGGGTGAGCGAGAAACCGGCGCCGACCGGATTCGGGTGCGTCAGCCGGATACCGGCCGCGCCCGTACCGCTGATCACGTTGTTCGCGATGACCGCGCGCCGCCAGCCGTACCCGTGGATTCCCTCGGCGGCCGTGCCCTCGATCCGGTTGCCGGTGATCTGGATCCCGTCGAAGTACCGGTCGGGGGCGGCGGCGTGCGAGCCGACCGCGCGGCCGAACGGGCCGAGCCGATCGGACGGGCCGAAGAAGCAGCCGGACACGACGATGTTGTTCGCCGTGGTGTCGTCGAAGTCGCCGATCGAGCTGGACCCGGCCTTGGCGATGTCGATCTGGATCGCTTCGGACGTGCCCCGGTTCTTCTCGTCCGTCGTGTCCCTGAAGCCGAGGAAGCGGCAGCCGACCGCCCGGCCGCCGTCGACGGAGTTGAACTCCAGCGCGTGCGCCGCGCTGACGTCGGTCACCGTCACGTCCCGCACGGTGATGTCCCGGGCGTGGATGAAGTTCATGACGTCGGTCAGCGCGGTGACGGTGCCGGACGTGCCATCGGCCGCGTTGCCGTCCCAGGTGCCGCCCAGGACGTTGATGTGGGAGTGCCCGCCGTAGCCCGCGAACGTCTCGTCGGGCAGGAAGTTGCGCAGGATGCCGGAGTTCCCGATCGCGCGGAGCGTCGCCCCGTAGGCGTAGATCGTGGTGTTGTCGAAGACGACCAGGAAGGTGCCGACGCCGTACGTGCGCCCGGCGGGGACGATGACGGTGCCGCCCCCGGCGCTGTGTGCGGCGTCGAGGGCGGCCTGGATCGGCAGCCGGTCGTCCGCGACGCCGTCGCCGACCGCCCCCTGGACCACGAACAGCCGGGCGGCGTCGGAGTCGACCGGCCCGGGAAAGAGGTCCGGCCGCGTTACGGGGGCGCCCGGATACGGCACGGCGGACTGCGCCGGTACGCCCGCCGCCAGCTCCCGGCCGTCCTGGCGCCAACGCACCGGGTTCCCGGCCGCGTCCGTGTACTCGTACTCGATCGCGGGGACCGCGCAGGCGAACGGGGGGATCGTCCCCGGCGAGGCATGACCGGCCGGGTTGCTGCGGAGTTGGCCGAGCGGGGTGACCCCGTCCGTCTGGTAGAGCACGGTGACGAGTTCACCTGTGTCGGCGATACGGACGAGCAGCGGATGATCGGGGACGACGTCGCCCGTTCGGGTGGTGAGGACGTCGGTGGGGGCGCCGCCGAAGGTGTACAGGGACATGAGGGACCTCCAGGATCGGGCGGGCGGGGGCAGGCGTTGGCGGCCCGCGGGGGCCGGTGTCGTCCTGCGGATACCACATACCCGGGGGCGCCCCGGGCCGCTCGTGCCGATCCGGCCGGTTTCTCCGCTGCGGGAACGGTCGGCGGGGAGGGCTACGACCCGGAGGCGCGGACGGCAAGAACCCGGACGCCTGACCTGACCGCCTGACCGCCTGACCTCGGCTCCGTCGGCGCGCCCGGCCGGTCTCCTCAGGCCCGCTCGGTCTTGCGGGCGAGGAGCGTGGCGTAGCTCCGTTCGGCTCCCTCGGCGGGCTCCTCCACCAGGCGTGCGGTGAGGGTGAGCCCGGCCTGTTGGAGCAGCTCGGCGAGCCGGTCGGGCGGCAGCAGATGGGACTCGTACGAGACCGGGCGGCCGCCGTACGCCTGTGTGGGGCGCAGGTGCTGGCCGTGCCCCACGTGCCCGGCGAGCATCAGCCGGCCGCCGGGCGCCAGGACACGTTGGAACTCTCCGAACACCAGCGGCAGCAGCTCCGGCGGTGTGTGGTGGGTGGAGTAGTAGGCGAGAACGCCTCCGAGGACGGCGTCCCGGACCGGGAGCGCCGTCATCGAGCCGACGCAGAAGCCCAGGTCGGGGAAGGCGTCACGGGCCAGCCCGACCATGGCGGGCGACAGGTCCACGCCGAACATCGGCACCCCTCGCGCCGCGAGGTGGGCGGTGACCTTCCCCGGCCCGCACCCCAGATCGGCCACCGGTCCGATCCCGTCCGCCCGTACCGTCTCCGCGAAGACGTCCAGCATCCCGCGCGACAACGGGTCCAGTTCCGCCGGAGACTTGACACGTTCGACGTAGGCGGTGGCGACGGTGTCGTACGACTCCCGGACGGCGGCGAGGTGGGAACGGGAGAGGTTGGTCACGCGGGCGTCTCCAAACGATCGCTTCGGTGTCGGCGGGCGAGCCGGCCGCCGGGAAGTGACCGACGGAGCCGCCGTACTGCGTGACGGTCGTGAGTGCCTCGACCTCCAGCACGGTCGCGGTCGTCACGAAGGCCAGCCGTACCCCCGACGACAACGAGGCGATCCGCTCGACCAATTCGCCCGGGAACTACGCCCGTTCCGTCGTGGGCAACCGCCGGGGCAACACTCCGGCCCCGGTTCGCTCCACGTCCAGCGTGCTGCGGAACCTCACTGGACCGCTGATGAGCGGGGGTCTCGTGTACTCCGCCGGTCATGTCCGCTCTTCTCGCCGCCGCATCGACGACCAGCCGGACGCCGCCGTCCCGTGCAGCGTACTCATGGGCTGAAGCGCCCAGTGGCGCGGTGTGGTCGAACACCACATGTAGTAACGGTAGTTGGCGCCTGCGAAGACTGCTCTTGCCGCGGCTTCGACAGGAGCGGTAGGAAACCGTTGTGACTGAACAAGGGAAATTCTTCCGTGCCCTCGTAGGGCTCTCGGCCGTGGTCGTCGCCGTCTGCGCGATCTTCGTGACCGTCAAGGTGGTGGGTAGTGAGCCGCAGCGCCTGTTGGATCAGGAAGCGGTGGAGCGGCAGGCGTCAGCGACCGTGCGCTCCGGGAAGATGTCCCGGGACGGCGTGTTCTGCCCGGCGGCGATAGAAGCGAGGAAGGGCAACACATTCGAGTGCGACGTCTATGTGGCGCCCGGTGAGTCCCAGAGCGTCGAGGCCGAGGTCGTCGATGACCAGGGCAAGATCAGAATGTCCTCCTGATCGTTTCGGAACGCGGCCGGGTCGGGGCCGGAGAGGGATGCGAGTCGGGCGCGGGGGCACCGGGGCCACCGGGGACCGCATGTGCCTACTCTTCCGTCATGGACGACAACGCGCACGGCATACGGATCAGACCGGGCGGCCCGGCCGACGCACCCGCCATCCTCGCCATGCTCGACTCGGCGGTGGCCTGGATGAACGCCCGTGGAAACACCGAGCAGTGGGGCACGACGCCGTACTCCCGGATACCCGGCGGGGTGGCTCGGATCGACCAGTACACGACCGAGATGTCGCCGTTCGTCGCGGAGTTGGACGGAACGCCGGTCGGAGCCCTGGTGCTGGACATCGGCCCCAGCCCGAAGATGCCGATACCGCCGGCCGACGAACCTGAGCTGTACATCAGGCTGTTGGTCTCGGACCGGGAGCACGCCGGCCTGGGCATCGGGGCGGCGCTGCTGGCCCGGGCCGTGGTGGAGACCCGGCGGGCCGGTGTGGGACTGCTCCGGGTGGACTGCTGGGCGGGCGGCGGCGGCGAACTGGTCGCCTACTACGAGCGCAACGGCTTCACCCCCACCGACCGCTTCCTGTCCGGGACCTGGCCGGGGCAGGTGCTGGCCCGGAGGGCGGGCTGACGGCTGTCGGCGGATCGGCCTGCGGGGACCCGGACGGACGAGCGGATGGAACGCCGTACGACCGGCCCGCCGTGTGACCGCCCGCCGTACCACCGGCCCGCCGCATGACCGTCCGACGGGCCCGCCGCGTGACCACTCTCCGTACGGCCGCCCCGGCACACGACGGGGAGCAAATCATGCAAGCGTGCTTGATTGTTCTCGGTCCCGCTGCCACCCTCGACGCGACGGCCCCGCAGGAGGCGGGGCGGGTCCACAGGAGGAGAGTGACCGATGAGCCGGCTCGCCGCGCCCGTCCATGACCGGGGCATCACCACCCTCGCCCTCGACGCGCCCGCCCACCGCAACGCGCTCTCCGCGGAACTCGTCGACGAGCTCACCGCCGCCCTCGACACCTGCGCGGCGGACGAAACCGTACGGGCCGTCGTCCTCACCCACACCGGCAACACCTTCTGCGCGGGCGCCGACCTCACCGCCCCGCCCGAACCGTCGGCCCTCGTCGCCCTGATGCGGCGGATTGTGGCCCTGCCCAAGCCCGTCGTCGCCCGGGTCACCGGCCACGTCCGGGCGGGCGGGCTCGGCCTGCTCGCCGCCTGCGACATCTCCGCCGCCGGGGACGGCGCCTCCTTCGCCCTCACCGAGTCCCGGCTCGGGCTCGCCCCCGCCGTGATCTCCCTGCCGTTGCTGCCCCGCACCGATCCGCGCGCCCTCGCCCGCTACTACCTCACCGGCGAGCGCTTCGACGCCGCCGAGGCCGCCCGGATCGGCCTGGTCACCCTCGCCGCCGACGACGACGTGGACCAGGCGCTCGTCCCCGTACTGGACGGGCTGCGCCGGGCCTCCCCGCAGGGGCTGGCGGCGTCGAAGGAGCTGGTCACGGCTACTGTGCTGGAGAGTTTCGACCAGCACGCCGAAGACCTCATCGCCCGCTCGGCGGCCCTCTTCGCCTCCGCCGAGGCCCGGGAGGGGATGACGGCCTTCCTCGAACGACGGGAGCCCGCATGGGTGCTGTGACACCCCCCAACGGACGCGCCCCCCACGGCCGCGCCACCCACGACCGCGTCCCCGCCGACCGCAGCCCCAAGCAGGACCGCAGCCCCAAGCAGGACCGCAGCCGGGCCACCCGCAAGCGCCTCCTCGAAGCCGCCGTCGCCTGCCTCGCCGAACACGGCTGGGCCGGCTCCACGGTCTCCGTCGTCGCCGAACGCGCCGGAGTCTCGCGCGGCGCGGCCCAGCACCACTTCCCGACCCGCGAGGACCTGTTCACCGCGGCCGTCGAGTACGTCGCCGAGGAACGCTCCGCCGCCCTGCGCGCCCTGCCCGTCCAGGGCCGCACCGAGGTCGTCGCCGCACTCGTCGACCTGTACACCGGACCGCTCTTCCGCGCCGCGCTCCAGCTCTGGGTCGCCGCCTCCAACGAACCGCAGCTCCGCCCCCGCGTCACCGAACTCGAAGCCCGCGTCGGCCGCGAGACCCACCGCATCGCCGTCGAACTCCTCGCCGCCGACGAGGCGAAGCCCGGCGTACGCGAAACGGTCCAGGGCCTCCTGGACATGGCCCGCGGCCTCGGCCTCGCCAACGTCCTCACCGACGACACGGCCCGGCGGCGCGGCGTCGTCTCGCAGTGGGCGGCCCTCCTGGAACGCGAACTGGGCTGAGCAGCGACAAGTAGGGCTGGCACCACCCGGGTTGGGGTGCTGGCCGCAGTGATCACCGAGGTGCCGCGCGGCTAGCGTCGATCGCGTGAGACACGGACAGAGCAGAGCGAACAGACCACTCCTCACCCGCACCGCCGTCCTGGCCGCGGCCACGGCCCTGCTGGCCGCGGCCTCCGTACCGGCATCCGCGAACGCGGCCGCCGCCCCCGGGGCCACCGCCCCCGGCCTCGACCGCTACTACCACCAGCGCCTCGACTGGGGCGGCTGCGCCACCGGCCCCGACGACACCGTCGGCCACGACCTCGACGAGGCCGGGGTCCAGTGCGCGGACGCCACCGTCCCCCTCGACTACGCCGACCCCGGCGGCCGCACCCTCACCGTCGCCGTCTCCCGGCTCCGCGCCACCGACACCCGCCACCGCATCGGCGCCATCCTGCTCAACAACGGCGGCCCCGGCGGCACCGCCGTCGAGTCCCCGCCGCACGTCCGCGACATCATGAAGGGCGTCGGGGCGCGCTACGACATCATCGGCTTCGACCCCCGCTTCGTCGGCCGCAGCACCCCCCTGGACTGCTCCTGGTCCACCGGCATCTTCTTCCGCTCGGCCGGACCCGACCGGGCCGGCTTCGACCGCCAGGTCGCCTTCCAGAAGAGCCTCGCCGACAAGTGCCGCGCCACCAGCGCCGACGTCCTCCCGTACGTCACCACCCGCAACACCGCCCGCGACATGGACGTCATCCGGGGCGCCCTCGGCGAACGGAAGATCTCCTACCTCGGCTACTCGTACGGCAGTTACCTGGGCACCGTCTACAGCCAGATGTTCCCCGGCCGCTACGACCGGATGGTGCTCGACGGGGTGATCAACCCCGACGACTACGGCCCCCTGCTGCTGCGGGACGCGGTGCGGGAGAACGAACAGGCGCTCACCGCCTGGGCCGGCTGGGCCGCCGACCGCCACGACACCTACCGCCTCGGCCGCACCCGTGCGCGGGTCCTCGCCACCGTCGACCGCGTCGCGGAGGCCGCCGCCCGCAAGCCGCTGACCCTCGGCACCGGGGCCGACACCTTCCGGGTCGACGCCTCCCACGTACCGCTGCTGCTCTTCATGTCGCTCGCCGACGACCACGACGAGACCCGCGCCGTTCTCGGCGAGACCGTCTCCGCGCTCGCCGAGGCCGCGAAGGGCCGCTCGACCACCCTGTCGCCCGGGTTGACCGAGGCCCTCCGGTTCACCCTGACCGGGGCGGGCTCGCCGACCGGCAGCGTGCAGCTCGCGATCATCTGCGGCGACCGGGCCGCGCCCCGCGACCCCGAGAGCTACTGGCAGGACATCGAACGCGACCGCGCCGCCCACCCGCTCTTCGCCCCCATGACCGACAGCATCACGCCGTGCTCCTTCTGGGACCGGCCCGCCGAGCCGCCGACCCGGGTCGACAAGGACGCCCCCGCACTCCTCGTCGCCGCCACCGGCGACCCCCGCACCACCTACCGCGGCACGCTCGCCCTGCACGCCAAGCTCCCCGGCTCCCGCCTGGTCACCCTCCCCGGAGCCCTGCGCCACGCCCTCTACGGCGAGTACGGCAACGCCTGCGTCGACGCCCGCGTCAACAGCTACCTCGCCACCGGGAAACTGCCCGCCAAGGACCTGACCTGCGCCAAGTGACGGAGACGGAAAGGGGCGGGAGGCGCTCAGGCACCACCCGCCCCGCCGTCGGTCCGCCGTCGGTCCGTTGCCGGCCCGCAGCCGGTCCGCCGTCAGTTCCCCAGGTCCGCGAGCTGCTCGTACCCCGCGATCTCACGCGGGTCGCGCGGCCCCGGACCCATGTACCGCGCCGAGGGCCGCACCAGCCGCCCGGTCCGCTTCTGCTCCAGGATGTGCGCCGACCAGCCCGCCGTACGGGCACAGGTGAACATCGACGTGAACATGTGCGCCGGGACCTCCGCGAAGTCCAGCACGATCGCCGCCCAGAACTCCACGTTCGTCGCCAGCACCCGGTCCGGGCGCCGCGCGTGCAGCTCCTCCAGCGCGGCCTTCTCCAGCGCCCGCGCCACCTCGTAGCGCGGCGCCCCCAACTCCTCGGCGGTACGCCGCAGCACCCGCGCCCGGGGGTCCTCCGCCCGGTACACCCGGTGCCCGAAGCCCATCAGCCGCTCGCCCCGGTCCAGGGCCTGCTTCACGTACGCGGTGGCGTCGCCGGTCCGCTCGATCTCCTCGATCATGCCGAGCACCCGCGACGGCGCACCGCCGTGCAGAGGCCCCGACATCGCGCCCACCGCCCCCGACAGCGCGGCGGCCACGTCGGCACCGGTCGAGGCGATGACCCGGGCGGTGAACGTCGAGGCGTTCATCCCGTGCTCGGCGGCGGACGTCCAGTACGCGTCCACGGCCTTCACATGCCGGGGGTCCGGCTCCCCGCGCCACCGGATCATGAACCGCTCGACCACCGAACCGGCCTTGTCGATCTCGCTCTGCGGCACCATCGGCAGCCCCTGCCCGCGCGCCGACTGGGCCACGTACGACAGCGCCATCACGGCGGCCCGCGCCAGGTCGTCGCGGGCGGTCTCCGCGTCGATGTCGAGCAGCGGGCGCAGCCCCCACACCGGTGCGAGCATCGCCAGCGCGGACTGCACGTCCACCCGGATGTCCCCGGAGTGCACCGGGATCGGGAACGGCTCGGCAGGCGGCAGCCCCGGGTTGAACGCCCCGTCCACCAGCAGGCCCCAGACGTTCCCGAAGGACACATGGCCGACCAGATCCTCGATGTCGACGCCCCGGTAGCGGAGCGAACCGCCTTCCTTGTCCGGTTCGGCGATCTCCGTCTCGAACGCGACGACTCCCTCTAGACCCGGTACGAAGTCGGACATGGCGGCTCCCTCGGTCGGCGGCTCTGCGGAGGCCTCAACGGCCTGCCTCAAGATACTGGCGGGATTCCCCCGGGACGGGGAAGCGTGACGTCCGGCACAGGCGTGCGCGAAAGGTGCGCGGGGCACCCTCCTTGCCGGGCCGCGCGGACCACTGCGGCAGGATGACCCCGTGCCCACCGCAGACTCCTCCTCCTCAGACTCCTCCTCCGATTCCACCACCGATCCGGCCGTGATGCGCGAGCAGTACCGTTCCGAGGCCTTCACCGAGGACACGCTGGCCGACGACCCGATGCGGCAGTTCGCCCACTGGTTCCGGCAGGTCGCCGTCGGCGGTCTGCTCCACGAGCCCAACGCCATGGTGGTCTCCACCGCCACCCCGGACGGCCGCCCGTCCTCCCGCACCGTGCTGCTGAAGAAGTACGACCAGCGCGGCTTCGTCTTCTTCACCAACTACGAGTCCCGCAAGGGCCGCGAACTGACCGCCAACCCCTACGTCTCGCTGCTCTTCCCCTGGCACCCGATGGCCCGCCAGGTCGTCGTCACCGGCCGCGCCGACCGGACCGGCCGGGACGAGACCGTCGCCTACTTCCGCAGCCGCCCGCACGGCTCCCAGCTCGGCGCGTGGGCCAGCGCCCAGTCGACGGTGATCGGCTCCCGCGAGGAGCTGCTCGCCCGCTACGAGGAGCTGGCGGCCCGCTACCCGGAGGGCGAGCAGGTCCCCGCGCCCCCGCACTGGGGCGGTTTCCGCGTCGTCCCCGACACGATCGAGTTCTGGCAGGGCCACGAGAACCGCCTGCACGACCGGCTGCGGTACGTGCGCGAGGGCGAGCAGTGGCGCGTCGAGCGCCTCTGTCCGTGACCGCGACGCCGGAGAGGGCCGCACACGCAGAAACCCGCAGGCTCTGGTCCCTCCTCACGGAGGGGCCGGCCGGACTTACCGGCGAGCCTGCGGGTCGGTGACTGCTTGGGATTGGCCGACGGACCGGCCTGCACTGCAAAGAGCGCGACGACGGGCGTCAGCCCGCAGCCACCTCACGAGTCCGAGAAGAAATCACTTCTGGAACACCTCCTTTCTTCGCTGGTCCCAGCCTAGGAACCGCCCCCGCACCGCACAAGGGAATTAAATCCGGCGCGCGGCGGCAGCCGATTTCCGGGAAGTCGGTGTGGGCCGGGTCGCCTTCGAGTTCAATGGTCTGACGTGCGGAAATACCGAATGCGTCCTGCGGGGGGTACGGGGTGAACGCGTCCACGAGCAGTGGAACGACCGAGGCGCTCGGGCCCGACGAGCAGCCGGGGCCCGGGGCCGAACTGCTGGCGGCCCTGCTCGACGGGATGGACGCCGCGTTCTGCGCGTTCGACGCGAAGGGCACCATCACCCACTGGAACCGTGAGGCCGTCCGCATCCTGGGCTGGTCCGCCGAGGAGGCCGTGGGGCGGGCCGGTTTCGCCGGGTGGGCGGTGCGGCGGGCGGACGCCGGGGAGGTGCAGGCCCGGCTGATGGCGGCCATGGACGGGGCCGGGCGCCGCGTCCACGAGTTCGCGCTGCTGCGCAAGGACGGCGGGCGGGTGCTCGTGCGGACCCAGGCGGCCGGGGTCCGGGGCGCGGACGGCCGGCCGGCCGGGGTGTACTGCGCGTTCACCGAGGTGCACGCGCAGATCGGCCTGGAGCGGTCCATCGCGCTGAGCGAGGCCCTGTTCGAGGACGCGTCCTGGGGCGTGGTCGTCGTCGACGCGGACCTGCGCCCGGCGGTCGTCAACGCGTACGCGGCCCGCGCGCTGGGCGTCGGCCGTACGACGATGCTGGGGCGCCCGCTGGGCGAGCTGATCGTGCAGGGCGTCGAGGACCTGGAGGGCGCGTTGCAGCACGTGCTCGCCGAGGGCGCGCCACCGGCGCCCGCCGAGCAGTGGGTGACGCTGCGGACGCCGGAGGGGGAGCGGCGCCGGTGCTGGCGCAGCGGTTTCATGCGGCTGGCGTCGCCGCTGGCCGAGGAGCCGGTGCCGCTGGGGGTCGGCTGGGTGTTCCAGGACGTGACGGCGGAGCGGCTGGCGGCGGCGGAGGCGGACCGGACGCGGTTCCGGTCGAACCAGCTGCACCGGGCGTCGCGGGCGGCCTGCGAGTGCGAGGACCCGATGGAGGCGGCGACGTCGTATCTGGACTTCGCGCTCGCGGGCTTCGCCGACCACGCGCTGGTGGACCTGGTGTCGGGGGAGCGGCTGGTGCGGGTGGCGGCGACGCCGTCCGGGGAGCCGGGGCCGTGTCTGCCGGTGGCCGGTGGCGGTGTTCCGCTGCGGTACGCGCCGGGGCATCCGGCGCTCCAGGCGGTGGACCGTACGGGGTCGGTGCGGGCCAGCGCGGGGAGCGGGGCGGAGGCCGCGGCGTGGGCGGCGGACCGGCAGTGGCCCGCGGACGCGGTGCACGCGCTGTGCGCGGTGCTGCGGAGCCGGGGGCGCACGCTGGGCGTGGTGACCTTCCTGCGCTCCGCCCACCGCACCGCCTTCGAACGGCCCGACGCGGTGTACGCGGAGAGCGTGGCGGTGCGGGTGGCGGCGGCGGTCGACCTCCGGCAGGCGCTGGCGGCCCAGGGCCTCTGACCGCGACGGCCCGGCGGGCTACTGGCGGTAGAAGATCCGGTCGCGGTACTCCGTCATGACCCGGCCGTTCCACTCGTGGCCGCCGTCGACGTTCCCCGAGCGCAGCATCGGCGGCTCCACACCGCGCGCCACCAGCTGTTCGGCCGCGGCGGCCATCATGGCCTGCATCAGGGCGCTGGTGACCACGGTGGAGGCGGGGGCGAACGGGGCCTCGATCCCTTCGAGGGTCAGCTCCGCGTCGCCGATGGCGATCTTGCTGTCGAGCACGATGTCGCAGTGGTCGCGGAGGAAGCCGCCGGAGCTGTGCCGGGAGCGGGTGGTGTCGGCGTACGCCACCGAGGTCACGCCGATGACCTTGAGGCCGAGCGCCCGGGCGTTCACCGCCATCTCGATCGGCAGGGCGTTGCGCCCGGAGAGCGAGATGATGACGAGGACGTCGCCGGCCCGGGCGGGGCTGGAGTCCAGCACGGCACTGGCCAGCCCGTCGACCCGTTCCAGCGCGGAGCCGAGCGTCGCGGGCATCACGTCGACCCCGACCGTTCCCGGTACGGCCAGCAGGTTCATCAGGGCGAGGCCGCCCGCCCGGTAGACGACGTCCTGGGCGGCGAGCGAGGAGTGCCCGGCGCCGAAGGCGAAGAGCCGGCCGCCCGCGGCGACGGTGTCGGCGATCGCGGCACCGGCGGCGGCGATGTTGCCGGACTCCTCGTCGCGTACCCGTTCCAGCAGGCCGATCGCTGCGTCGAAGAACTGACCGGCCAGCTTGCTGTCGCTCATCGAGGAGGCCCTTTCCGGCGGTGGGGAGGGGGAGGAGACGTTCGGGGTGTCCGTGCCGCCGATCACGTTGCGGTCTGGACCAGTGACCTGTCAATACCGCCCGGGCGGCTCCACCGCACGGCGTTCGGCAGGGGAGGCACGGTTGTCGGTGGTATGCGTCAGAATTGGTGGCAGGGCCAGCACACGACTTCTTCCTGTCACAGCACCGAGGGGCACGAATGTCCGGACTGATCGACACCACGGAGATGTATCTCCGCACCATCCTCGAACTTGAGGAGGAAGGCGTGGTCCCCATGCGCGCCCGGATCGCGGAGCGGCTCGACCAGAGCGGCCCGACGGTCAGCCAGACGGTGGCGCGCATGGAGCGCGACGGGCTGGTGCAGGTCGCGGGCGACCGGCATCTGGAGCTGACGGACGAGGGGCGCCGCCTCGCGACGCGCGTGATGCGCAAGCACCGGCTCGCGGAGTGCCTGCTCGTCGACGTGATCGGCCTGGAGTGGGAGCAGGTCCACGCCGAGGCGTGCCGCTGGGAGCACGTGATGAGCGAGGCCGTGGAGCGGCGGGTGCTGGAGCTGCTGCGCCACCCGACGGAGTCGCCGTACGGGAATCCGATCCCGGGCCTGGAGGAGCTGGGCGAGAAGGCCGAGGCCGACCCGTTCCTCGACGAGGGCATGGTGAGCCTGTCGGAGCTGGACCCGGGCGCGGACGGCAAGACGGTGGTCGTGCGCCGGATCGGGGAGCCGATCCAGACGGACGCCCAGCTGATGTACACGCTGCGGCGGGCGGGCGTGCAGCCCGGTTCGGTGGTCAGCGTGACGGAGTCGGCCGGCGGGGTGCTGGTCGGCAGCAGTGGTGAGGCCGCCGAGCTGGGGCCCGACATCGCCTCGCACGTCTTCGTGGGCAAGCGCTGATCCCCGTCGGCGCGAGCTGATCCCCGCTCCGGTTCCCGGGGCCGCTCCCGCTCCGGTCCCCGGGCGGGAGGGACTGTCCCCGGCGGAACCGAGGGTGCCCTTACTGTCCCCTTTTCTTTTTCTCTGTCCCGAACCGCAGCGCTCCGACGGATTGCGTGCCAGGCTGTCGCTGAGGCATACCTGGGGGTGTCGGCCGCTGGGCCGCGCGGTCGGGAGGGGGCACAGGCGCATGCACCCGTCGCAGTCGCACGGGCGTGTCCGGCAGGTCCGGCGCGCGAACGGCGCGCGCGGCCGCAGCGTGCCGCCGCGAGCGGTCTCCCGTACAGCGAAGGGCCCCGGCGCCTTGCGGCGCCGGGGCCTGCCCTCCCCTGCTTCGACCTGGAGCCCCGAGCTCTCTAGGTCGTTCCCAGCGGGCCCTCATCCCCGAGTGGCCCGCCTCCCGCTGAAGATCTCCCCTCCGCCACCGGCATCAATCCCTCGAAGCCGTCACTCGAACGAGCGGTGTTGCGTGGCAGAACCCTATTTTCGAACGTGAGTTCGATACTCTGCGCGGTGTGTACGGCGCGTGCGGTGTGGCCGGGACCGTGGTGCGGCCCGGTGGTCGAACGGTGATCGAGGACCAGAAGGGGGTGCCAGGACATATGGTGCGACGCACCGACGTGACCGGGACCGGGGGCGTGCGCCTCGCGGCCTGGGAGTTCGCCGAGCCGCCCAAGGGGCGCGCGGAGGGCGACCGCGCCCCCGGCGTCCTCCTGCTCCACGGCCTGATGGGCCGGGCCGCGCACTGGGCCCCGACCGCCCGCTGGCTCGCCGAGCGGCACCGGGCCGTCGCGCTCGACCAGCGCGGCCACGGCCGCAGCGACAAGCCCGCCGACGGCCCGTACACCCGCGAGGTGTACGTCGCCGACGCCGAGGCCGCGATCGAACAGCTCGACCTCGCCCCCGTCACCCTCGTCGGGCATGCGATGGGGGCGCTGATCGCCTGGCAGCTCGCCGCGAAGCGGCCCGATCTCGTGCGGGCCCTGGTCGTCTGCGACATGCGGGCCTCCGCGCTGGGCGCCGCCTCGCAGCGCGAGTGGGACGACTGGTTCCGGACCTGGCCGGTGCCGTTCGCGACGCTCTCCGACGTACGGAAGTGGTTCGGCGAGGACGATCCCTGGGTGGAGCGGCCCAACCCGGCCCGGGGCGAGTACTTCGCCGAGGTGATGGCCGAGCGGGCCGACGGCTGGCGCCCGGTCTTCTCCCGCCGCCAGATGCTCCAGTCCCGCGCCACCTGGGTGTTCGACGCGCACTGGGAGGAGCTGGCGCAGGTCGACTGCCCGACCCTGGTGCTGCGCGGCCTCGACGGCGAGCTGGGCCGGGCCGAGGCCCAGGAGATGGTCCGCGTACTGCCGCGGGGGCAGTACGCGGAGGTGGCCGATGCCGGCCATCTCGTCCACTACGACCAGCCCGAGGGCTGGCGCGCGGCGGTCGAGCCCTTCCTGGAGCAGTTCGCCGAGGAGACCCCCGGCGACCGCGAGGCCGTTCCGACGTGACCGCTCCGGCGCGACCCGGCCCGGCCCGGCGGTCAGCCCTTGCTGACCGCCGCCAGGATCTCCGGGAGCCGGTCCGCCGTGCGCGGCGCCGCGATCCGCAGCCCCGCCCAGACGACCAGCGCCCCGTACACGATCCCTCCGGGCAGCAGCGTCCACAGCCACGGCTGGTGGTCCGCGACGTGCAGCCAGATCGTCACCCCGACCAGGGGCAGGCAGAGCAGCCCCGCCGAGAACATCCCGCCGAACATGGAGATCCAGGCGAGCCCGGCCTGCCCCGGCGCCACGTTCTTGAACGCCCCGTCCTGCGGGATCGAGTACGGGAAGAGCGCCGACGTCACCGCGCCCGTCGCCAGCATCCCGCCGAGGATGCCGACCGACAGCCCCAGCGCCGAGGGCAGCGTCCCCCAGTCACCGAGCACCGCCGCCGTCACCACCGTCACCACGACCGTGTAGGGCAGGGTGACCAGCAGCAGCGTCAGCGCCCGCGCCCGCAGCTCCAGATAGGCGTCCCGGGGGGAGGAGATCGTCAGCGACACCATCCAGAACGCGGAGGTGTCCTGGCCGAACTGGTTGTACATCTGGACGCCGATCATCCCGGCGGCGAAAGTGGCGAAGTAGACCGAGCCGTTGCCCTGGAGCGCGTTGAACAGCGGTACGAGCAGCCCGACCGCCAGCGCCGTGACCCAGGCGGACTTGGTCTTCGGATCGCGGACGATGTACCGCAGGCCGCGCTCCATCACCGGGCCCGTGCGCCCCGCGGGCAGCAGCCCGGAGAGCCGGGAGCCGTCCTTGCCGGTCTTCTCGCGGGCCGTACCGGCGGCGGCCAGGGTCGACCCGTCCGGCGCCGTCATCAGCTTCACCAGACTCCGCTGCCACAGCCACAACAGCGCCAGCAGCGCCGCCACCGACAGCAGCAGCTGCCCGGCGGCCTGCCCGTACGCGCCGCGCGACGCCGAGTCCACCGCCCCGATCGCGGAGGCGGGCGGCAGCCAGCGCACCACGTCCGCGACCGGGTCGAGCGTGGACAGCCCGCCCGCCTCGCTGAGCCGCTGCGCACCGAAGTTGACCACCTGGAAGCCCACCGCGATCACCAGCCCGCTGAGCACCGCCAGGTCACGGCCCTTGCGGGAGGTCAGCAGCCGGGTGTTGGCCGTGGCCACCGTACGGGCCAGCGCCACGCACAGCAGCAGCGCGAGCGGCGCGCAGACCACCGCGAAGGCGGCCCCGGCCGCCCCGTACGCCACCGCCGCCACCGAACCGGCCGTCAGGCAGAGCGTGAACAGCGGGCCGATCCCGACCAGCGAGGCGGTCAGCAGCGCCGCGACCAGCGGGCGCGGGCGCAGCGGCAGCATCACCAGCCGGCTCGGGTCCAGGGTCTCGTCACCGCTCGGGAAGAAGAGCGGCATCACGGCCCAGCCGACCGCCAGCACGCCCGTCAGCAGGACGGTGACGGCGGCGACATGGGCGTTGCCGCGCAGCGCGACCAGCCCGATCAGCTGGCCGACGGCGAACAGCAGGGCGAAGACGACGGAGGCGATGTACGCGGCCCGCCGCTTGACCGACTGCCGCAGCCCGTTGCGGAGCAGGGCCAGCTTCAGCCCGACGAAGACGCCGACGAGCCCCTCGCCGCTGGCCGCCGGCGCGGTCGCCCGGCCGGGAGCGGGGGCGGTTCCCGCCGGGGTGCCGAGGGCGCTCATCGCCTGCCGCCCAGCCAGTCCAGGGACTCGCCGGTGGCGCGGGTGCCGGCCCCGACGAGTTCGAGGAAGGCGTTCTGCAGCGAGGGCGCCCCGCCGCGGACCTGCTCCAGGGTGCCCTGGGCGCGGATCGTCCCGGCGGCCATGACGGCCACCCAGTCGCAGAGGGACTCGACGAGCTCCATCACATGGCTGGAGAAGACGACGGTCGCGCCGGAGCGGGTGTAGCGCTCCAGGACCTCGCGGATGGTCTGCGCCGAGACCGGGTCGACGCCCTCGAACGGCTCGTCGAGGAAGAGCACTTCGGGGTTGTGGAGCAGCGCGGCCGCGAGCCCGATCTTCTTCCGCATGCCGGTCGAGTAGTCGACCACCAGTTTGTGCTGGGCGCCCGCCAGACCGAGCACGTCCAGGAGCTGGGTGGCCCGCTTGTCCACCTCGGCGCCCGGCAGCCCGCGCAACCGGCCGTTGTACGCGAGGAGTTCCCGCCCGGAGAGCCGCTCGAAGAGGCGCAGCCCCTCGGGGAGCACGCCGATCCGGCGCTTGACCTCGACCGGGTCGCTCCATACGTCGTGCCCGGCGACCTCGACGCGCCCCTGGTCGGGCCGGAGGAGCCCGGTGACCATCGACAACGTGGTGGTCTTTCCGGCGCCGTTGGGCCCGACCAGGCCGATGAACCGGCCCGCGGGCAGCTCCAGGTCGATCCCCGCCACCGCGGTCTGCTCCCCGAACCGCTTCCACAGGCCCTGTACGCGGACGGCGGGAGGCGGAGTGGTCGGGCCGCCCGTGCCGTTCGCCGTCGTGCTGCCGGTCCCCGTCTGTTCGGGCCGTTCCCGGTCCGTCATGTCCTGCTGCCTTTCTTGTGGCCCCGTTTACCCCGTTTACGGGACCACCCTACGAAAGGCCGTTCTACCGGGGGCGGTCGCGTGCGTCGGCGGCCTCCCGGGCGCAGGCGTACGCGAGCGGACTCAGCAGCTCCTCCGCGTCCGGCAGCCAGCGGTTGGCGGCGGTCGGGCGGCGGACCCACTGGACCGTCCCGTAGCCGCCGATCCGGGTCGGCGGAGCCATGACGTACGTGCCGTCGCCGCGGGCGGTCAGGTCGATGGCCTCGGCCTGCCAGCCCAACTTCCGTACCAGGCCCGCCACCTTGGCGGCGGCGCCGGGCAGGACGAAGAAGTGGATCCGCCGGTCGGGGCTGTGGGTGACCGGGCCGAGCGGCAGACCCATCCGCTCCATCCGGGCCAGCGCCATGAAGCCCGCGGACTCGGGGACGTCGATCGTGTCGAAGGCGTGCCCGGTGGGCAGCAGGATCGACGCCTTCGGCTGCCGGCTCCACATCCGGCGGGCCGCGGCCCCGCTCCCGGTCGCCCGGCCCGCCCAGTCGGCCGCCGTGGGATGGCCGCCGGGGAACGCGCAGGCGGCGTCCCCGCAGGAGCACCGCTCGGCCCCCTCCACCGCCTCCAGCCACGTACCCGGGCACACGTCCCAGTGCCGTTCCTCCGCGTACCGCACCGCCGCGTCGAGCAGATGTCCCTCCCTCTGCCGGGGGACCTTCGCGGCTTCCCTGACGCCTGCTTCCGTCACTTCCGCTGCTTCCGCCGCCACTCCCGTGACGACGACGGACTCTTCGGTCCGGATGCGCTCTTCCACGCTGAGCACAACTACGGCCAATGACCGGGGTTACGGGGGTGAAAGGTGCGCTCACGGCGCTCGATTCCGCATCCGGGGCGCATGGGTGCATGGGCGGGGGCGCGCAGTAGGCAGGGCGGGGACGAGTGGGTAAGCACTTACGGGCAAACCGGCGGGCGGCCGTCGGGCGGATCCGGAACGGTCGGCCTCTGTCATATGCCGACAGGAATGGCATCAAAGACGACGCCCGTGATGAACACGATGATTCCGTGCATTTTCCGCGTATTCGCCGGGCAGTGATCGGCTCAATCATCACTGCGGCCTCAGGGGGAAACATGGCAGCCAGGCCTCTCGTAGCCCGCCAGCCGAACGAACGGCTCCAGGCACTCATTCAGGAAGCCGGATGCTCCAACGCCGGACTGGCCCGTCGGGTCAACATGGTCGGTGCGGAGCGCGGGCTCGACCTCCGGTACGACAAGACGTCCGTGGCCCGTTGGCTGCGGGGACAGCAACCACGTGGGAGGGCCCCGGGGATCATCGCGGAAGCACTCGGCCGCAAGCTCGGCCGTACGGTCACGATCGACGAGATCGGCATGGCCAACGGAAAGAACCTGGCGTCCGGCGTCGGCCTCCAGTTCGCCCCGACCGTGATCGGCGCGATCGAGCAGGTCTGCGAGCTGTGGCGGAGCGACGTGGGCCGGCGGGACTTCCTGTCCGGTTCGGCGGTCGCCTCCTCCGCGCTCGTCGAGCCCAGCCGCGACTGGCTGATCACCGGCGCGGACCCGCAGGTGGCCCGGTCCGCCGGGGCCCGGGTCGGGATGTCGGACGTGGCGGCGGTGCGGTCGATGACGGCCGCGCTGGTCGACCTCGACCACCGCTTCGGCAGCGGGCACGTACGGCCGGTCCTGGTGCACTACCTCAACAGCGTGGTGTCCGGGCTGCTCTCCGGGGCGTACCGGGAATCGGTCGGCCGTCAGTTGTTCGCGGCGGTCGCCCGACTCACCGAACTGGGCGGGTACATGGCGGTGGACACCGGCCAGCCGGGGCTCGCCCAGCGCTACTACATCCAGGCGCTGCGGCTCGCACAGGCCGCGGACGACCGGGCGTACGGCGGTTACGTGCTGGCCGCCTCGATGAGCCACCTCGCCGCCCAGCTCGGCAACCCCCGGGAGATCGCCCAACTCGCCCGCGCCGCGCAGGAGGGCGCGCGCGGACACGTCACACCGCGGGCGGAGGCGATGTTCTACGCGGCGGAGGCGCGCGGCCACGCGCTGCTCGGCGACGCCCGCACCTGCCAGGAGGTCACCGGCCACGCGCTGGCGTGCCTGGAGAAGGCCGAGCCGGAGACGGGCGACGACCCCGACTGGATCGCCCACTTCGACCACGCCTATCTCGCGGACGAACTGGCGCACTGCCACCGCGACCTGGGCCAGGCGGAGGCGGCCGCCCGCAGGGCCAAGGAGGCCCTGGCCGCTCTCCCGGAGTCCCGGGCCCGCCGCCGGGGAATCGGGCTGGTGCTGCTGGCCACGGCCCAGGTGCAGATGCGCGAGGTGGAGCAGGCGTGCCACACCGGTACGCAGGCGATGGAGCTGCTGGGCTCGGTGCGTTCCAGCCGGGGCGCGGAGTATCTCGACGATCTCCAGCAGCGGTTGCTGCCGTACGGGGACGAGTCCGCGGTCCGGGAGTTCGGCGCCCGCCTGGAGCTCCAGGCGGCGTAGGACGTGCCGGGGTCGGACACGGCCTGCCCGGAGGGCGGCCGGGGGGTGTCCGACCGTCCCGATTCACCGCGCCGCACGGGCGCGGAGCGTCGCACCGCCTGTGAAGGGGTGGTGAGCGACCGCACACGCTTGGCGGACCGCGCCGACCACCCGATAGCGTGAGCCGACGATTCCGTAGGTTTACACGTAGGAGTCCCGGTGACGCAGAGCGGCGGACACGGCGGCGAGCAGCAGTTCCCTGCTGAACGGCCCGCGCACGAAGGTGTCGTGCTGCCCGCGGGCGGCAGCGAGCCCTGGATATCAGGGCCCGCGGATCAGGCCGCTCCGGCAGGCGGACAACCGTGGGGCGGTTCCTGGGGGCCACAGGCCGCGCACCAGCCTCCGCCCCAGCAGCCGGGGCAGGGCCAGGGGCAGGGGCAGTACGGCGGGCAGGCACCGTACGGCCAGGACCAGTACGGCCAGGGTGCGTACGACCCGGGTCAGTACGGCCGGAGCCAGGGGCACGGCCAGGGCTACGCGCAGCCGGGGCAGGGGTACGGATACCCGCCGGCCCAGCAGCCCCCGCACTCCCAGCAGCAGCCGCAGCAGGCCCAGCAGCCCCCGCAGGCCCTTCCGCCGCAGCAGCCCCCGCAGTCGTTCGCGCAGCCGTTGCCGCCCGAGGCCGTGCCCGGCGCGGCCCCCGCGGCCGGTGCGGGCGGGGACGCGGACGCCACGCAGTACATCGCACCGGTGCCCGGCGGGCCCGCGCCCGGTGGACTGCCGCCGGAGAACCCCGCCGAGTCGACCGCGTTCCTCGGCCGCACCGGGGCACAGCCCCCGCAGCAGGCGTACCAGCAGCCCGGCCAGGGCCAGGGCGGGGACGCGGACGCCACCCA
The DNA here is from genome assembly GCF_043079735.1 of Streptomyces sp. NPDC015144. Taxonomy (NCBI): domain Bacteria; kingdom Bacillati; phylum Actinomycetota; class Actinomycetes; order Kitasatosporales; family Streptomycetaceae; genus Streptomyces; species Streptomyces sp. NPDC015144. Next base: position 63,957 of record NZ_JBIBUU010000014.1, read on the forward strand.
GTACATCGCGCCGGTGCCCGCCGGGGCCCCGTACGACGTCCGGCCCGGCGCCCCCGGCGACCGGCAGCCGCCCGCCGAGTTCGACAACCTGTTCCGCAGCGACGAGCCGGCCGGCGCCACCCAGCAGATGCCCCAGCTCAATCACGCCCCCGCGTACCAGGGCGCCCCGCCGGCCCACCAGCCCCCGCCCCCGTCCGCGTACCGACCGGGGGACGAGGAGCCGCCCGCGCGCCGGAAGCGGCCGCACGTCACGCTGATCGCGGCGGTCGTGGCCGGCTGCGCCGTCGTCGGTCTCGGCGCGGGCGCGCTGCTCAGCGGCAACGGCGACGACAAGGCCAAGGACGACAAGCAGCCGATCGCCTCGGCGAGCCGGCCCGCCGAGAAGCCCAGCCAGGAGGCACCCGCCGACCCGGCGAAGCCGCAGGCCGAGGAGCTGGACAAGCTGCTGGCGGACAGCAACAACAGCCGGGCCGCGGTCATCGGCGCCGTCGAGAAGACCAAGAACTGCACCGACCTGGACCAGGCCGTGACGGCCCTGAAGGACGCCGCGAAGCAGCGCCGCGACCTGGTGACCCGGCTCGGCGGCCTCACCGTCGACCAGTTGCCCGAGAACGAGCGGCTGACCGGCGCCCTCACCCGGGCGTGGCAGGCGTCCGCCTCCGCCGACGACCACTACGCGGCCTGGGCCGAGCAGGCCAAGCACGGCCGGAAGGTGTGCAAGCACGGCAAGGCCCGTACGACCTCCGAGACGCAGCAGGCCAACGCGCAGAGCGGCGAGGCGAGCAAGGCGAAGCAGGAGGCGTCGAAGCTCTGGAACTCGATCGCGGCGAAGTACGGCCTGACCCGCCGGGCGGCGACGGAGCTCTGAACCCCGGCCGGTGGTCCGGGCGCTCCGGCGGCCCGGACCGGCCGGAGGCCCGGTCGGCGGTCCGGTCAGGGGGTCCGGTCGGCGGTCCGCCCGGTCAGCTCCTGGTGCTGGCGTCCGAGAGCGTCTCCGCGACGTCCACGAACCCCTTCCGGTCCGCGACGAGCCGCCCGCCGCGGACCACCTGGAACGTCACCCTGGTGTTGACGATCCGCGGATAGGCGGTGGAGCCCAGCACGTCGTCGAATCCCCAGCGCAGCACCGGCGTGAGGCCGCCGGTCCCGACCGAGGTGCCGGTGTTGAGGGCGGAGGTGATCCGCCACGGGGTGATCCGCGGGGCGTCGACCGCCTCCACCAGCCCCTTCAGCACGGTGTACGCGATCCAGGTGGTCTGCACCCCGGTGTCGTCCGGGTCGATCCGGTTGTCGCCGAAGGCGTACTTCCGGATCACCTGCCGCATCCCGTCCCAGCGGGTGTCGCCCGAGTCCGGGTACCAGCCGGTGATGTACGCCCCCTCGAACGGGCTGTTCCGGCCGCCGGTGCTGTCGATCAGCGGCTGGTCGACGCTGCCGAGCACCGAGGAGATCCGCACCTTCCCGTACGACGGCTCCATCCGCCGGAACGAGTCGAAGAAGGTCTCCGTCCGCCGGCCGAGCACCGCCGTCGCGCAGCCTCCGGCCGGGCCCGCCGCCCGGAGCGCCGCCCCGGCCGCGTCGTCGTACGAGGTCGCCGCCTCCGGCGCCCGGATGTCGGCCGGCGCGGACCGCCCGGCGGAGGTCAGGCCGGTCCGCAGCAGCCATGCCTGGCCGTCGCCGCCGAGCGTGTCCGGCCGCACCACCGATACCCGCTCGCAGGAGCGGGCCAGCTGCCGGGCGTTGCCCGCGAGCAGGGCGGCCTGGCCGCCGTTGACGGGGAAGGAGAGGTAGCTGGAGAACTCCTCGTCGGTGGCGCCGTAGCCCCCGATGAAGGGGATGTTGGAGCCCTCCAGCACCGGCATGAACGCCGACCCGTGCCGACTGTACGAGCCGACGACCGCGACCGCCTTCTCCTTGACGGCCCGCCGGGCGCAGCCGGCCGCTCCGGCGGAGGTGTCCTGCTCGTCGCAGGTGAGGACGCGCAGACGGTGGCCGTTCAGACCGCCGTTGTCGTTGACCCAGCGGGCGTAGGCGCGTGCCATGGCGGTCATCCCCGCCATGTTCACCGTGTCCGGCCCGGCGACGCCGCTCGGCGCCCAGGTCATGACGGTGACGGACTCCCTGGAGCCCCCCGTGGCCCCAGGGAGGGCGCCGCAACCGCTGATCAGCGATGCCCCGAGCACCGCGCTCGTCAGGATTCTGGAGAAGCGCGGGGAAATGGGGCGTCGCCATCCGGTCATGGGCATGAACATTTCCGGACTCGGGGTAACGGCGCCGTGTGCACCGGTCAACACGGAGTGACGTCCGGGTGAATTCCGGGGGCCCGGACGGCGGGCCCGTGAAGGAACGTACGATCGATGACCGTGCAGCAAGGTTCGGAGAACTCTTCCCGTCGCGGCCGTCGCTCCTCCACCATGGGCGGCATGCCGCTGAATGACATGCCGTGGTGGCGCTGGCGCAGCAACGTGCGCTCGGCGCTGCACATGCTCTCCGACCCCGTCTTCCACCACGAGTGCTGGCTGGCCGGCCGGGAGGGGTACGGCGACGTCACCGACGCCGTCTACCGCCTGGTCGAGGACACCTGGCTGGACAACTGGTCCGCCGAGAAATACATAGGCACGATCTTCCGTGACGCGGGCGAGGCGGCCCTCGTCGACGTCGCCGTCCTGCGGGTGCTGCGCATCATGCACCAGGTCGGGGCGGACGCCCCCGTCTCCGCGTACCTGGAGCACCAGGGCTGGCCGGAGGCCGTGCAGGCCGCCCGCGAGGCGCATGTGCTGCTCGCCGGGAACGACGGCGAGGACCCCGACACGCCGCCGCGCTCCCTGGACGTCCTCCACATTCTGACCGGTTCGGCCTGACGGCTCCCCGGTGTGGCACGCTACGGGAATGACCGAGCCGCAGCCCGCCGGGGACGCCCCCGAGCAGTACGTCCTCACCCTGTCCTGCCCCGACAAGCAGGGCATCGTGCACGCCGTGTCGAGCTATCTCTTCATGACCGGCTGCAACATCGAGGACAGCCAGCAGTTCGGTGACCACGACACCGGTCTCTTCTTCATGCGGGTCCACTTCTCGGCGGAGGCCCCGGTGACCGTGGAGAAGCTGCGGGCCAGCTTCGCCGCGGTCGGCGACTCCTTCCGGATGGACTGGCAGATCCACCGCTCCTCGGAGCGGATGCGGATCGTGCTGATGGTCAGCCGGTTCGGGCACTGCCTCAACGACCTGCTGTTCCGCTCGCGGATCGGGGCGCTGCCGGTCGAGATCGCCGCCGTCGTCTCCAACCACACGGACTTCGCCGAGCTGGTCGCCTCGTACAACGTGCCGTTCCGGCACATTCCGGTGACCAGGGAGACCAAGGCCGACGCGGAGGCGCAGCTCCTGGAGCTGGTCCGCGAGGAGAACGTCGAGCTGGTCGTCCTCGCCCGCTACATGCAGGTCCTCTCGGACGATCTGTGCAAGCAGCTCAGCGGCCGGATCATCAACATCCACCACTCCTTCCTGCCGAGCTTCAAGGGCGCGAAGCCGTACCACCAGGCGCACGCCCGCGGGGTCAAGCTGATCGGCGCCACGGCGCACTACGTGACGGCCGACCTCGACGAGGGGCCGATCATCGAGCAGGAGGTCGAGCGGGTGGGCCACGGCGTCACCCCCGACCAGCTGGTCGCCGTCGGGCGCGACGTGGAGTGCCAGGCGCTGGCGCGGGCCGTGAAGTGGCACGCGGAGCACCGCATCCTGCTCAACGGCCACCGCACGGTCGTCTTCGCCTGACGTCCCGGCGGCCTCGGCGGCCTGGGGCCCCGCCCGGTCCCGGCTCCTACAGGCGGCTCAGCGAGGCCGCGGCGAAGAGGACGTCCCGGATGGCCTCGCGGTCGCCCTGCTGACCGGCCGCGGCCTCCTCCGGCGAGACGTGCCCGGCGACCAGCCGGCAGAACTCCACCCCGTCCAGCGCGACCTGCGCCACGGTGTGCGCGGGCGAGCCGAGCGCGGCCGGCGAGTCCAGCGGCACGTACCAGTCACCGCCGCCCGAACCCTCGACCTCCAGATGGAGCGAACGGCCCGGTGAACCGGCCGTCACCAGGTGCCGGGCGGGTCCGGCCAGCCCGGACCGGCGGCGTGCGGCGAGGGTGGCGGGCAGCAGCCGGGCCGCCAGGTCGATCATCCGGTTGAGATGCGGGGCGGACGGGGTCTCGTACGGGTAGTCCACCGCGTCCGCGATGTCGCCGCCGTGCATCCAGCACTCGAAGGCCCGGTCCAGCAGGGCGTCGTGCATCGGCAGGGCGAAGTCCCCGTACGAGACGGACAGCTCGGAGACCCTGCGACCGACGAGGGACACCGTGCGGATGAGGGTGTGGGTCTGGGCCCGCCACGGCTCGTGGACCTCCCGGGTGGGCGGCAGCCGGGACGCCGACCAGTACGCCTCGGTGCGCGCGGTGGGGGAGAGCGGCCAGTCGACGCCGGGCCCGAAGCGGTGGTCGCCGAGCGGTACGTCGAGATCGAGGGCGGTGCCGATCAGTCCGTCGACGGCCGTCAGATGGCCGATGACGCCCGCGACGGTGGTCCGGCGGCCGGTCTCCTGCTCGTCCTCGAACCACTTCAGCCGCACCGGGGCGTGCCACTCCGCGCTGCCGATGTCCCGGAGCAGCGCGTCGAGCCGGGCGGTCTCCGCCTCGTACGGCGCGGCCCAGTCCGGCACCGGGATGGCGGCCGGGCGGCGGCTCAGGCAGGCGTCGATCACCCGGCCGCGCAGCGTCGGGTCGAGGTCCAGGCTGCAGTCGGTGTGCAGCAGCCCGACCGCGTCCCGCAGCCGCAGCGCCTCGTCGGCGCAGGCGGCGCACTCGGTCAGATGCGCCTCGACCGCCTCGGTCTCCTCCGTGGAGCAGGCGGACAGGGCCCAGGCGCCGAGCAGCGCCCGCAGGAGCCGGTGCGGTGGTTCCGGTGGGGCCACGGTGGTTTCCGGTTCCGGTCGGGGCGTCGGTGGGGGAGTGCCCGGGGACGGCTCCCCGGCCGGTGGGACGGGGTCGGGCGGCGGAGTGGCGGCGGGAGCGAGGTCGTCGGCCGCGGGCCGCTGCGCCGGTATCCGCCGGATGTCCCGGAGCCTGTCGGGACGTCCGGCGGCGGGCCCGTTCGCGTCGTCGGTCACCGGGAGGTCCCGTGTCCGGGCGGCGAGGCCCCGTCCAGGGGGCGGGGGTGGGCGCTGGAGAGGAGCTGGAGCCCGAGCCGGAGACGGCGGCGGGCCTCGTCCTCGGTCACCCCGAGATCGGCCGCGGCCTGCCGGTAGTCCCGGCGCTGTACGTACGCGAGCTCCAGTGCGGCCCACAGCGGGGCGGGCATGGACTCGACGATGTAGTCGGCCCGCGCGGCGGCCGTGGCCCGGCTCACCCGCTCCTCCAGCGCGTCGAGCCCTTCGGCCTCCGCCCCGTCCGCCCCGCCCGCGCCGTCCGTACCCGCCTCGCGGAGCCTGCGCACCGCGTGGCGGTGGGCGAGCCGGGCCACCCAGGCCCGCATCGGCCCCTGCCGGGGGTCGTACGCGTCCGGGTTCTCCCACATGTAGCCGAAGACCTCGCGGGTCACGTGGTCGGCGGCGGTGTCGTCGTCGAGTATCCGCTGGGCCTGGCTGTGCACCAGGGCGGCGAAGCGGTCGTAGAGCTCACCGAGCGCGGCCTCCTCGCCGCGTGCCAGTCGCTGCTGCATCCTGCGGTCCCAGCGGGGTGGTGCGTTTTTAGCCATGCGTCCCCCAGCCACTTCCCCTCGTGGGACCGAATGTAGTCGCCGCTGTCGATGATGTACGTACCTTTCGGGCAAGTGCGCCCCTGAAACGGCCCGGGGTGGTAGGGGTGTCCGGTGCCGCGGGATGGCGGAATCCGACCCTGGGTGATCGTTTCGGTCGGGATGCTGTGACGTTCTGGCGGAGCGGCCGGTGTTTCGAGGGGCTGTGACGGGGCAGCGGCGAGAAGGAGGGAAAACTTCCGGATCGTCGGAATATCCGGAATCAGCCGAAGCATTGGAATCCCTGGGATCCCTGAAGCCCTGGAATCCCTGGAGTTCCCGGAACGAGAGGCCCCGTCGCGTGACACTCACTGTGGCCGAGACCGTGCAGGCCGAATGGACCGTGCTGCGTATCCGCGGCGAGCTGGACCTGCTGACGTCGTCCTCCGTGCGCCAGTCCGTGCACGACGCGGTCGCCGCCGGCCGTCACGACGTGGTGCTCGACCTCTCCGGGGTGCTGTTCTGCGACTCCAGCGGTGTCGGCGTACTGATAGCCGCCCGCCGTCTGATGCGCTCCTGCGGGGGCCGCCTGCGCTTGGTCCTCCCGGCCCGGGGCGCGGAGGAGGGCTCCCATGTGAACCGGGTCCTCGCCGCCCTCGGTGTGCGCCGCCTCTTCGACGTCTACCCGGACCCGGCCACCGCCGTCGCTCCCGAGACCCGCCCGCTCTCCGCCTGAGCGGCGGCCGGGGGCCGGGTCGGCGCCGATCCACAAGCCGCCCGGCACGCATTCCAAAGCCGCCGCCCGCTCCCGGTGGGACCGTGAGCCGTACCGTGCGGTGCGCCCTGCCGGGCGTCCCTCCGGTCTTGAGGCAAAGGGCGAGGGGGAGCCATGTCCTGGTACGGCGGCAAGGAGCGGGAAGCCTACGAACGGGGCCGGAGCGACGAGCGCGACCGGATCCGACGCGCGGTCGACGGTGGCGACGACGGCTGCGGCGCCCTCGGCTGTCTGATCTTCCTGATCTTCGTGTTGCCCTGGATCCTGCATTCCTGCCGGGGCTGACGGGCGGGGGCGTCCCGCGTGCCCGTGCCGCCCGCCCGCGTGACCGGGGCCGGACCGGGGTCACGGCCGGTCGTGCCAGGGGCGCACGCGGCCGATGACCCGGGCCGGTGCGTCGTCGGTGGCGCTGGTGGCGGCCGGTGCGGGGGCGCGCGCCGCGGCCAGGACGCCGTCGGCGATCTCCTGATGGGTGAGCCAGCGAGTGCCGTCCGGGCCGTCGGCGAAGCCGAGGACGACCGGGCGGTGGTCGCAGCCGGCCAGGTCCGGTGGCGGCAGCGGCCGGGCGCGGCCCGGGGCGGCCGCCGCGCTGCCGCGTACGTCGACGACCACCGCGCCGGCCGCCAGTACGTCCGCGACGACGGGGAGGGCGGTGTCGCGGCTGGGGGTGCGGATCCACAGGACGACCGTCCGGAACGGGCCCAGTTCGTCGCGGGCCCGTTCCAGCGCCGAGCGGAACCCCCTGGTGTCGGTGTAGTCCGTGGCCAGGGCCAGCGTCCTGGCGGGGTGGGCGGTGCTCCGTACCAGTGCGCGGAGGGCCGCCTCGCCCCGGGCGGCGACGGCGGTGCGCAGCCCGTCGGCCACCAGTCCGCGGACGGTGCCGGAGAGCATGCCCGTACCGCCCACGACGAGCGCCGGTCCCGCGGCCCGTACCGGCCCGGCCGCCGGCTCGGCCTCAGGCGAACTGCTCCCGGAGGCGGTACTTGAGGACCTTGCGGAGGGTGTCGTTGCGGGGAAGGGCATCCAGGACCTCCAGGCGTTCGGGGAGCTTGTGCACGGCGAGGCCCTCGGCGCGGAGGTGGCCGGTGAGCCCGGCCAGGGTCAGCGGGGCGGCGCCGGGCGGCTGTTCGACGACCGCGCAGACCAGTTCGCCGCGCTCCGGGTCGGGGAGGCCGATCACCGCCGCGTCGGCGACGTCCGGGTGGCGGTGGAGCAGGTCCTCTATCTCCTTGGCGGAGATGTTCTCACCCTTGCGGATGATGATGTCCTTGAGGCGCCCGGTGAGCACCAGATGGCCGCTCTCGCGGAGATGGCCGACGTCGCCGGTGATCAGGAAGCCCTCGGCGTCGAAGGCCGCGGCGGAGGCCGCCGGGTCCAGATAGCCCGCGCAGACGGCCTCGCCGCGCAGCCTGACCTCGCCGTCGGTGCCGTACGGCAGGGGCTCGCCCCGCTCGTCGGTGATCCGGATCTCCATGCCCCCGGGCGGGCGGCCCTCCGTCCCGGCCAGGTGCTCCGGGGTGTCGTCGGGGTCGCCCATGGTGATCATCGGGACCTCGGTCATGCCGTACCCGTGGGTGAGCTGGACGCCCATCTCCCGCACCACCGCGTGGTAGAGCTCCGGCGGCTTGGGGGCGCCGCCGCCCGCCAGCAGCCGGAGGGTGGGGACGGGCCGGGTGTCCGGGGCCTTGCGCTGTTCGGCCAGGAACATCGAGTAGAACGCGGTGGACCCGCCCGCGACCGTCACCCCGTGGCGCCGGTACTCCACCAGCGCGTCCGGCAGCGCGAAGTGCTCGAACAGCACCGCGGGGAACCCGTACAGCAGCAGCATCACCGAGTAGTCCGGCCCGGCGACATGGGCGAACGGGAAGGCCATCGAGCCGACGTCGTCCGGGGTCAGCCGCAGCGCGTGGGCCAGGCAGGCGCCCGCCGAGATCAGGGACCGGTCGGTGTGCAGGACGCCCTTCGGGTCGGAGGTGGTGCCCGAGGTCCAGTAGATCCAGCGCACCGCCGTACCGTCGGCGGGCGGCGGCGGCAGCACCGCCGGGTCGCCGTCCGGGAGCGTGTCGTACGCCTCGAAGACCTCCGGCGCCCGCCGTCCGGCCTCCCCGGCCAGCCGCTTGGCCATCGCCGTGTGGTCGAACCCGCGCCAGGTGCCCGGCACGGCGAAGAACTCCGCCTGCGACTCGCGCAGCGCGAACCCCGTCTCGCGGTCCCGGTAGAAGGGGATGACGGGCGACTGGACGGCCCCGATCCGGGCCAGCGCGAAGGAGAGCAGCACCGTCTCGATCCGGGTCGGGAGCTGCCAGGCGACGACGGTCCCGGGGCGCACCCCCATCCCCCACAGCCCGGCCGCCACCCGCTCGCCGCGTTCCCGCAGTCCGCCGAAGGTCAGGACGCGGTCGTCCTGGAGGAGGAAGGGGCGGTCCGGGGTCAGGGCGGCCCGGCGTTCGACGAGTTCCCAGAAGGTGCGCGAGGCGTCCAGGGCGTGCGCGGTCCCGGTCATGGCCGACCCCTCTCCGAAGCTGACGGATAGTCAGATAGTGCGGAGAGCGTAGAGCGCCGCGCCTTGTCGGTCCAGGGGTGCGGGGCTAGCCTGAGGGCGACATCGATCTGACGGGTCATCAGAAATGCGTTCGCCGGAGGGGACACCATGACGGAACTGCCTCGGATCGTCAGCGTCGACGACCATGTGATCGAGCCGCCGCACCTCTTCTCGACCTGGCTGCCCGCGAAGTACCGCGAACGCGGCCCGCAGCCGCTCACCGCGGGCATCGGCGAGCTGGCGTACACCGGCGGCAAGTACGTCATCACGATGGACCCGGACGGGCCGCCCACCGACTGGTGGATCTACGAGGACCTGAAGTTCCCGTACAAGCGGAACATCGCCGCCGTCGGCTTCGACCGCGACGAGATGACGCTGGAGGGCATCACCCGCGCCGAGATGCGGCCCGGCTGCTGGGACCCGGCCGAGCGGCTCAAGGACATGGACCTCAACCACGTCGAGGCCAGCCTCTGCTTCCCGACCTTCCCGCGCTTCTGCGGCCAGACCTTCGCGGAGGCGCGGGACAAGGAGGTCGCGCTCGCCTGCGTCCGCGCCTACAACGACTGGATGGTCGAGGAGTGGTGCGGCGACAGCGGCGGCCGGCTGATCCCGCTCTGCATCATCCCGCTCTGGGACATCGACCTGGCCGTTGCCGAGATCCGGCGGAACGCGGCACGCGGGGTGCGGGCGGTGACCTTCTCGGAGATCCCCACCCACCTCGGGCTCCCCTCCATCCACACCGGCTACTGGGACCCCTTCTTCGCCGTCTGCGAGGAGACCGGCACGGTCGTCAACATGCACATCGGGTCCAGTTCGCAGATGCCCGCCGCCTCCCCGGACGCCCCGCCCGCCGTGCAGGCCAGCCTCTCCTTCAACAACGCCATGGCCTCGATGATGGACTTCCTCTTCAGCGGGGTCCTGGTCCGCTTCCCGCAGCTCAAGCTCGCCTACAGCGAGGGCCAGATGGGCTGGATCCCGTACGCCCTGGAGCGCGCCGACGACGTCTGGGAGGAGCACCGCGCCTGGGGCGGGGTGCGCGGACTGATCCCCGAGCCGCCGTCCACGTACTACTACCGACAGATCTTCTGCTGCTTCTTCCGCGACAAGCACGGCATCGCCTCGCTCGACGTCGTCGGCCGCGACAACGCCACCTTCGAGACCGACTACCCGCACGTGGACTCGACCTTCCCGCACACCAAGGAGGTCGCCCTCGACCACGTCAAGGGACTGGACGACGAGACCATCTACAAACTGATGCGCGGAAACGCCATCCGGATGCTCGATCTGGACCTGGACAAGTAGGCGGCCGTGGACCTCGCGTACACGGAGGAGGAAGAGGAGTTCCGGGCGCGGCTGCGGGCCTGGCTGGCCGCCGCGCTCCCGTCGCTGCCCGCGAAACCCGCCCCCGAGGACTGGCCGGGGCGGCGCGCGTACGACACGGCCTGGCAGCGGGCCCTGTACGACGCCGGGTACGCCGGTCTGCACTGGCCGCTCGACGCGGGCGGCCGGGGCGCCACCCCGACCCAGCACCTGATCTTCCTGGAGGAGACCGAGCTGGCCGGGGCCCCGTACGTCGGCGCCAACTTCGTCGGGCTGCTGCACGCCGGACCGACCATCGCCGCCGAGGGCACCGCCGAGCAGCGGGCCCGCTGGCTGCCGCCGGTGCTGCGCGGCGACGAGATCTGGTGCCAGGGGTTCAGTGAGCCCGACGCCGGATCGGACCTCGCCGCGCTGCGGACCCGGGCGGTGCGCGACGGGGACGACTACGTGGTCAGCGGCAGCAAGATCTGGACCTCGCACGCCGAGGTCGCCGACTGGTGCGAACTGCTGGTCCGCACCGACCCGGCGGCCCCCCGGCACCGCGGCATCACCTGGCTCGCCCTGGCGATGGACGCCCCCGGCGTCACCGTCCGCCCGCTGCGCACCCTCGCCGGATCGACCGAGTTCGCCGAGGTCTTCCTCGACGAGGTACGGGTGCCGGCCGTCAACCGGGTCGGCGCCGAGAACGACGGCTGGCGGGTCACCATGGTCACCCTCTCCTTCGAGCGCGGCACCGCCTTCGTCGGCGAGGTCGTCGCCTGCCGCCGCACCCTGGCCGCGCTCGCCGCCGAGGCCCGGCGCCGGGGCTCCTGGGACGATCCGGTGCTCCGCCGCCGGCTCGGCAGGCTCAACGCCGAGTTCCGGGCGCTGTGGCGGCTCACCCAGTGGAACGTCAGCGAGGCCGGGCGGGGCGGTGTCGTCGGCACCGGCGGCTCCGTCTTCAAGCTGCGCTACTCGCACGCCCGCCAGGAGCTGTACGAGGCGGCGGCCGAGGTGCTCGGCGCCGACGCCGCCGACCTGGACCGGGAATGGGTGCTCGACCGGCTCTCCTCCCTCTCGTACACCATCGCCGCGGGCACCTCGCAGATCCAGCGGAACATCGTCGCCGAACGCGTGCTCGGCCTGCCGAAGGGGCGCTGACGCTCATGGACTTCCAGCTCTCGGACGACCAACGGGCCCTGCGGGCAGGGGTACGGGACCTGCTCGCCGGGCGGTTCGACAGGGACCGGATGCGGGCCGCGCTGGAGAACGGCACGGCCGTGGACCCGGCCCTGTGGCGGGAGCTCGGCGACGCCGGGTTCTTCGCGCTGCGGCTGCCCGAGGCGGAAGGCGGCGTCGGCCTGGGACTGCCCGAGGCCGTCCTGCTCTTCGAGGAGGCGGGCCGGGTGCTGCTGCCCGGCCCGCTCGTCGCCACCCACCTCGCCGCCGGGGCCGTGAAGGGCGCGGCGCGGGGCGAGGCGGTGGTGGCGGTGGCCGAGGCGGGGCAGCCGGTGGCCCACCTGGGCGGGGCCGACGCGCTCCTGGTCCTCGGCCCCGGGGACCTCCCCGGTGGCCTGGTCCGGGAGGCCGGTCCGGTGCGGGAGGCGGCCGCGCCGCTACGCTCCACCGACCCGTTCACCCCGCTGTGGCGCCCCGCGCGACCGGTGACCGCCGACGAATCGCTGCCGCTGCCGCCCGGCGCCCGGCACCTCCGCGACGAGGGGGCCCTGCTCACCGCCGCCGAACAGCTCGGCAGCGCCGCCCGCACCACCGAGCTGGCCGTCGAGTACGCCGGTACGCGCGAGCAGTTCGGCGCCCCGATCGGCTCCTTCCAGGCGGTCAAACACCTGTGCGCCGGGATGCTGGTCCGCGCCGAACTGGCCCGCTGCGCGGTCTACGCGGCGGCCGTGACCGGGGACCGGGTCGAGATCGCGGGCGCCAAGCTCCTCGCCGACGACGCGGCGGTCCGCAACGCGCGCGACTGCCTCCAGGTCCACGGCGGCATGGGCTTCACCTGGGAGTCCGACGTCCACCTCCACCTCAAGCGGGCCTGGCTGCGCGCCGGGTGGTGGCAGACCGCGGCGGCGGCCGAGGAGAGGCTCGCGGCGGACCTGCGCTGACGCCCGGCACGTCCCGGACCGCCGACCGCCCACCCCACGGAATCACGCAGCGTGAGGAAGCGGCGCCGGGCCCCGATCCGTGCCCGGCACATCTTTCGTCACGGGGCGGAGTCGGCTCCCGGCTCGGGTACGCTCCGTGGAGTGCGACAGGAACTGGAACCGGGCAGTCCGGTGATGGCCGGTGCGGTGACTCCGGCCCGCAAGCGGTTTCCTGCTCGCGGTCCAGGCAGCGGCGCCGGGCGCGCCCGGGAAGCGGCCCGCGCGGGCCGCTGTTCGACTCCCCGCGAAGTGCGTCGCACAGTATGGAGTACAGGTACTCCTTCGCGCTGGAGTATGCCCGAAGCGCTTGTTGCGGTGACTGTACGTCAACCATGCTGTCTCGTAGGGGAATCACGTTCCGTGACCCCAAGGAGGCGCGAGGCGATGTGTCCGCCGGTTCGGATGGTGTGAGCGGTGCAGGTGCTTCAGGTTCAGCTGGAAGTCGGGGCCGACCCCGCGGAGGTCGGCCGGGCCCGTAGATGGGCGCGGTCGAGGCTGGTCGGGTCCGGGATAAGTGACGACGAGCCCCTGGCCGAGACGCTGATCCTGCTGATCTCGGAGCTGGTCACCAACGCGGTGGTGCACACCGGCTGTCCGGCCGTGCTGCGCATGCTGTTCGGCCTGACCGGCGCCTCCGGCTGCCCCGGGACGGTCCGGGTCGAGGTGGCGGACGCCAGCTGCCGTCCGCCCCTCCAGCGGCACGCGGCGGGCGAGGACACCAACGGCCGCGGCCTGGAGCTGGTGGACGGCCTCGCCGACCGCTGGGGCTGGCAGCCGGAGGGCGCGGGCAAGCGGATCTGGTGCGAGGTCGACCGGAGCGCCCCGCTGATCCAGCTCCCACCGCACCCCGGCGCGACGGGCACGCCCGTACCGGACCTCGTGAAGCACCCGGTGTCGCGGGCCGTCACACATCTCGCGTGAGGCCTCGGCTCCTCGGGAATCTGCATAAAGGTTAAAGCAGTTGGACCGGGCCGCCCCGGTCCGGCCGTTCCTGGACGGTCAGAGCCAGTCGGCGAGGAAGAGCGCGAGGGGTCCGGCCGGGAGGAGGAAGCGTCCGTTCCCGGCGGCCGCCAGGGCGTCGGCCATCTGCCACCAGGACAGCGTGAAGTCCGTCTCCGTCGCGGTCGGTTCCTGGGGCCCGAGGGTCAGGCCGCGGGCCTCGTAGAGATGGACGCGGGCGGTGGAGTCCAGCGTGATCGCGTACGCACCGAGCGGGCGCCATCGGTCGGCGGTGATCCCGGCCTCCTCGCGAAGCTCGCGCCGTGCGCATTCCTCCGGGGTCTCACCGTCCTCCCGCCGTCCGCCGGGGAGGAACAGGTGCTCGCCGTCGTGGCGGGGGAAGTCGGCGGACAGCAGCGCGACCATGCCGTCGGCGTCGCGGGCCACGACGACGGACGCGTCCCGGACCGGGCCGCGCGCGGGTGCCTGGTTTCCGGTCATGGCGGCCGAGCATAGCCACGGGTCCTGCCGCGTTCGGGCGGCACCGGGCACGTTCACCACATTGGGGTTTGCCGCAGCCGAGTAGCCGCCCCGCCCCTCAGAGCACCGCGACCGGGGCGACCGGGGTGCCGGTGGCGCCGGTGAAGGGTTCGGGCATCGCGGAGAGCAGGAAGGCGTAGCGGTTCTCCTGCGCACAGGCTGTGGACAGCGCCTCCAGGTTCCAGTTCTGGCCCTGGAGCATGCCCATCTCGACCAGGTCCAGCGCGTGCACGCCCAGCCACAGGTTCTCGATCTCCGGCGGGAAGATCTCGAAGGTCAGGGTGTCGTTGGCGACCGCCGCGACGTCGCGGGCGTGGAACCACTCGGGCGTCCGGACCGAGAGTCCGGGCGAGGGGTAGGCGTACGCGTGGGTGTCGCCCGCCAGGTATACCTGTATCTGCCCGGTTCGTACGAGGACGATGTCGCCGGAGCGGACCCGTACCCCTGCCAGTTCTTCGGCGGCTTCCAGGTCCTCGGGGGTGACGGCGTGGTCGCCGGGCAGCCGGTCCGTGCCGAGCGCGCGGGCCACATCGAGGAGTACCCCGCGCGAGACGAGGTGCGGGACCTTGTCGATGCCGCTGAACTGCGCGCCGCCGTGGGCGGTGATCGTGGCGGCGGAGCGGCCGTTGTAGATGCGTCCCGAGTGCGAGGCGTGGGTGAGGGCGTCCCAGTGGGTGGCCGTCTGGAGGCTCAGTACGGCCATGTCGTCGCTGGTGGCGACGGTGCCGGGGCCGAACAGCTCCTGGTTGATCTGGACCATGGTGTGCGTCGGGTTGATCCGCCCGGGGACCAGCCCGCTCTGGACGCCGTCCTGCCGCAGCGGCAGCGCCAGCGGGACGCGCAGGCCGCTGCGCACGGTCGCGGCGGCCTCGCGGACCACGGCGTCGGTGATCAGGTTGAGGGTGCCGATCTCGTCGTCGGCGCCCCAACGGCCCCAGTTGTTGACCCGCTTCGCGATGTCGTGGAACTCGGCCGGCAGTGACATGGCGCCTCCCGGGGCTTGTGCTCGTGGACCTGATGGCCCATAAAATCTAACGGTCCGTCAGAAACCGCGGGAAGGGGCCGGGCATGGGGAACTTCTTGGCAGGCAAGGTGGTGGCCGTGACCGGTGCCGGACGCGGCATCGGCCGGGCGGTGGCGCTCGCGGCGGCCGCCGAGGGCGCGAAGGTCGTCGTCAACGACTACGGGGTCTCCATCGAGGGCGGCGAGCCGAGCAGCGAGGTCGCCGAGTCGGTCGTCAAGGAGATCGAGGCGGCGGGCGGCGAGGCGGTGGCGGTCGCCGACGACATCTCCACGATGGCGGGCGGACAGCGCATCGTCGACACGGCGCTCGCCCGGTTCGGCCGGATCGACGGGGTGGTCTGCGTGGCGGGCATCCTGCGCGAGCGGATGCTCTTCAACATGTCCGAGGAGGAGTGGGACCCGGTGGTCGCCACCCACCTGAAGGGCACGTTCACCGTCTTCCGGGCCGCCTCGGCGGTGATGCGGAAGCAGGACGGCGGCGGCACCCTGATCGGCTTCACCAGCGGCAACCACCAGGGCAGCGTCGCCCAGGCCAACTACAGCGCGGCCAAGGGCGGGATCATCTCGCTGGTCCGGAGCGCTGCGCTCGGCCTGCACAAGTACGGCGTCACGGCCAACGCGGTCGCCCCGGTGGCCCGTACCCGGATGTCCGCCAATGTGCCGATGGAGCTGAAGGAGATCGGCGAGCCCGAGGACGTGGCGGCGCTCGTGGTCTACCTGCTCAGCGAGCGGGCCCGCGCCGAGGGGATCACCGGCCAGGTGTACACCGTCGCGGGGCCGAAGATCGCGGTCTGGGCCCAGCCGAGGGAGCTGCGGGCCGGATACGTCGAGGGGGCGTGGACGCCCGAGCGGATCGCGGACTTCCTGCCGGGGACGGTGGGCACCGACCCGATGCCGATGCTGGCGCGGCTGGAGGAGATGGCGGCCGCGGCGGCGGCGAAGGCCCGGCCGAACGCGTGACCCTTCCGTCTCGGACGGATCGGATCATCTTCGCCGGGCGGCCGAGACCGCCCGGCCTACCGAGGGAGACGGGATGAGAGGCGTCGTCTTCGACGGCGAGCGTACCGAGGTCGTCGACGATCTGGAGATCCGTGATCCGGGGCCGGGCGAGGTGCTGGTGCGCGTGGCCGCGGCCGGGCTGTGCCACAGCGACCTCTCGGTGATCGACGGGACGATTCCGTTCCCGGCGCCGGTGGTGCTCGGGCACGAGGGCGCGGGCGTGGTGGAGGCGGTCGGGGCGGGCGTCGGCCATGTGGCGCCCGGCGACCACGTCGCGCTGTCCACGCTGGCCAACTGCGGGGCGTGCGCCCAGTGCGACCGGGGGCGGCCCACGATGTGCCGCAAGGCGATCGGGATGCCCAGGAAGCCGTTCAGCCGGCGCGGTGAGCGGCTGTACCAGTTCGCCGCCAACTCGGCCTTCGCCGAGCGGACGCTGGTCAAGGCCGTGCAGGCGGTGAAGATCCCGGCGGACGTCCCGCTGACCTCGGCGGCCCTGATCGGCTGCGGTGTGCTGACGGGTGTCGGGGCCGTCCTCAACCGGGCGAAGGTCGACCGCGGCGACACCGTCGTGGTCATCGGCACCGGCGGCATCGGGCTCAACGTCATCCAGGGCGCCCGGATCGCGGGCGCGCTGACGATCGTCGCGGTGGACGCCAACCCGGCGAAGGAGGCCGTGGCCAGGCGGTTCGGCGCGACCCACTTCCTGACCTCGGCGGACGGGGTGCGCGGCATCCTGCCGGACGGCGCCGACCACGCCTTCGAGTGCGTGGGCCGCACCGAGCTGATCCGTACCGCGATCGACCTGCTGGACCGGCACGGCCAGGCCGTCCTGCTGGGCGTCCCGCCCGCGTCGGCGGAGGCGTCGTTCCGGGTCTCGACGATGTACCTGGACAAGTCGATCCTGGGCTGCCGGTACGGCTCCTCGCGCCCGCAGCGGGACATCGCGCTCTACGCGGAGCTGTACCGGGAGGGCCGGCTGCTGCTGGACGAACTCGTCACCGCCACCTACCCGGTGGAGGACTTCGCCAAGGCGGCCGAGGACGCGCACCAGGGCCGGGTGGCCCGCGGGGTGCTGGTGTTCTGAGCCGGGCACGGGGGCGGCTCCTCGGCTCCGCGCGGTGCTGGGGGGCCCCGGCTCCGCGCGGCGTTGGGGTTCCTCGACTCCGCGCGGCCCCGGGGGTTCCTCAGCCCACCGACGGCCTACTGGCGCGGAAGGTGCGCCGGTAGGCCGTCGGGGAGACCCCCAGCGCCGCCTGGAGGTGCTGGCGCAGTGACGTGGGCGTGCCGAAGCCCGCGTCCCGGGCCACCTGGTCGACCGACAGGTCCGTCGTCTCCAGCAGATGCCGGGCCCGCTCGATCCGCTGCTGGGTCAGCCACTGCACCGGGCTGACCCCGACCTCCTCCCGGAACCTCCGGGTGAAGGTCCGTACGCTCATCGACTCCTGCTGCGCCATGTCGCGCAGCAGGATCGGCCGCTCCAGCCTTCCCAGCGCCCAGGTCCGCGCGGTCGTCGTGGCCGCGAGCCGCGACTCCGGCACCGGGCGCCGGATGTACTGCGCCTGCCCGCCGTCCCGGTGCGGCGGCACCACCGTGCGGCGGGCGACGTCGTTGGCGACGGCGGTGCCGTGGTCGCGGCGCACGATGTGCAGGCAGAGGTCGATCCCGGCGGCCACCCCGGCCGAGGTCAGCACGTCCCCGTCGTCGATGAACAGGACGTCCGGGTCGACCCGGACGGCGGGGAACAGCCGCTGGAAGTGGTCGGCGTGCCACCAGTGGGTGGTGGCGGGGCGCCCGTCCAGCCGGCCGGAGGCGGCCAGTACGTAACTGCCCGTGCAGATCGAGACCATCCGGGTGCCCGGCCTGATCAGGGCGAAGGCGGCGGCCAGTTCCCCGGTGAGCCGTCCCTCGGAGTGGACCGGTCCCAGCTCGTAACTGGCCGGGATCACCACCGTGTCGGCCGTGGCCAGCGCCTCCGGGCCGTGCTCGACGCCGATCGTGAAGTCCGCGTCGGTGCGGACCGGGCCCGGCGGCCGGACCGAACAGGTCACGACTTGGTAGAGGCGGCGGCCCGCGTTGTGCGCCTCGACGCCGAACGCGCGGCCGAATATCCGCTGGGGGATGCCGAGTTCGAAGGGAAGCAGCCCGTCGAGGGCCAGGACGACGACCCGGTGCGGCACACGTGGCATACGCAGGACTCCCTTCACCCCCTAGTGGTATAGACCTCAACCCTGATACATGTCACTCCCGTGAAGGCAAAGTCAGCGCGGCCCCCGCGCATTCCCGCCGTGGAGGGCGAGGGCGCGCGGTCCCTCCCGTCCCTCCCGTCCGACCCGTCCCTGGGCGAAGGGCTGTGGAACCGTAACTTCCGGCTCTTCTTCGTCGCCCGTACCGCCGCCCTCTTCGGGGACGGCATGATTCCGGTGGCGCTCACCGCCGGGCTGCTCGGGGCCGGCCGGCCGCACTCCTCCGTGGGGTACGCGCTGGCCGCCTGGATGGGGCCGCTGGCGCTCTTCGTGCTCTTCGGCGGCGTGCTCGCGGACCGGTTCACGCCCCGCCGGATGATGGTCGTCGCGGACGCGCTGCGGCTGGTCGGCGCCTCGGTGCTGGCCGTCACCTTCGCCACCGGGAACCCGCCGCTGTGGGCGGTGTACGTGCTCAGCTCGGTGGCCGGGGTGGGTGCCGCGCTCTTCCAGCCGGGCGTCGCCTCGACCGTGCCCCGGGTCGCCCCGGACGTCCAGCGGGCCAACGCGGTGCTCCGGGTCTCCGAGGCGCTGATGACCATGGCGGGCCCAGCCTTCGCGGGCATGCTCGTCGGGCTGGCCAGCGCCGGGGCGGTCTACGCGGCGAACGCCTCGACGTTCCTGGTCTCCGGGATCTGCCTCTTCCTGATGCGGCTCGCCCCGGCCGCCGGGGACGACGCCGTGCGCGGCGGATTCGTCGCGGAACTGGTCGACGGCTGGCGGGAGTTCCGGGCCCGTAGCTGGCTGTGGGGGGTGATCGCGATCTGGACGGTCTACGGCTTCACCGTGCTCGGCCCGATGCTGCCGCTCACCGCGATCGAGGTCACCGAGGCGCACGGCTCGGGAACGTACGGCGTGATGATGGCGGTGAACGGCGCGGGCAGCGTCGTCGGCGGGCTGCTCGCCCTGCGGCTGCGGCCCCGCCGTCCGCTCGCGGCGGGGGCGGTCGCGCTCACCGGTGTCTGCGTGAACCTGGTGGCGCTGGGGCTCGGGCTGCCGGTGCCCGCGCTCGCGGCCGGGCAGCTCGTGGCGGGCGCGGCGTTCGCGTTCTGGCTGGTCATGTGGTCGACGACGGTGCAGACCCATGTGCCGCCCGAGGCGCTGAACCGGCTGCACGCCTACGACGTGGCGGGCTCGCTGCTGATGCTGGCGGCGGGCCGGGCCCTGGCCGGGCCGGTCGCGGACCGGTTGGGTGCGCCGGAGGTACTGCTCGCCGGAGCGGTGATCAACCTGCTGGTGGTGGCGGTCCTGCTGGTGGCCCGGCCGATCAGCCGGCTGGAGCGGATCGCGTGACAGGACGGGGCGGGTGCGACGGGTGCGGCGGGGGCTTCACGGCCTCCGGGCGGCGCGCCCGCGCGGTCGCGGCCGGGGCCGCCGTGCTGACCGTGCTCGCCGGGCTCGGCGTCCGGGCGGTCCTGGACGGCGACCTGGCCAAGTACGCCGGGGACGCGCTCTACACCGTGCTGATCTGCGCGCTGGTCGCCGTGGTCGCGCCCGGGGCCCGGCCGGCCGTCGTGGCCGGGACCGGGCTGGCGGTCAGCTGGGCGGTGGAGCTGCTGCAACTGACCGGGGTGCCCGCCGATCTCGCCCGGCACAGCACGGTGGCGCGGCTGGTGCTCGGCTCGACCTTCAACGCCCCCGACCTGCTCTGGTACGCGGTGGGGGCAGGGTGCGCGTGGGCGGCGGCGGCCCGGTGGCACCGGGTGCGGCGGTGGCCCGATTCCTGCGAAGGGTGTCCCTCCGGCCACTCGTGAGGAGGTGCGCCCCGCTCCGATGCTGGGTGACGTGACCCAGACAACCGACACCGCCACCCGGGGTGCGTCCGAGGCTCCCGGACGGCCGTCCCGCTCCCGCGTCCGGCGCGTCCACCGCGCCTGGATCGTCGCCGCCGTCACCTTCGTGACGATCATCGGCGGCGCCGCCTTCAACTCGCTGCCCGGCCTCCTCATCGACCCGCTCAACCAGGAGTTCGGCTGGTCGCGCGGGGAGATCGGACTCGCCGTCTCCGTGGACATGGCGCTGTACGGGCTGACCGCGCCGTTCGCCGCCGCGTTGATGGACCGCTTCGGGATCCGCCGGGTCGTGGCCGTCGCCCTCGGCGCGGTGGCGGCCGGGGCGCTGGGCAGCGTCTGGATGACCGCGTCCTGGCAGCTGATGATCTACTGGGGCGTGCTCGTCGGCCTCGGCACCGGCTCCATGGCGCTGGCCTTCTCCGCCACGGTCACCAACCGCTGGTTCGTCGCCCGGCGCGGCCTGGTCACCGGCATCCTCACCGCCGCGGGCGCCTCCGGCCAGCTGGTCTTCCTGCCACTCTGCGCCTGGATCGTCGCCCACCACGGCTGGCGCCCCGCCTCGGTGACGGTGGCGCTCGCGGCCCTGGCCGTCGTCCCGTTCGTCTGGTTCCTGCTCCGCGACCACCCGGCCGACGTGGGCCTCGCCCCGTACGGCGGCACGTACGAGGAGAAGCCCGCGCCCGCGCGCGGGGCGGCGCGGCGGACCCTGCGGGTGCTCGCCGACGCGGCGCGCACCGGGCCGTTCTGGCTGCTGGCCGGCACGTTCGCGATCTGCGGGGCCTCCACCAACGGCCTGATCCGCACGCACTTCGTGCCCTCGGCCCACGACCACGGCATGCCGATCACCGCCGCGGCCTCGCTGCTCGCCGTCATCGGGGTCTTCGACATCATCGGCACCGTCTTCTCCGGCTGGCTCACCGACCGCTTCGACGCCCGCCGGCTCCTCGCCGCCTACTACGCGCTGCGCGGCGTCTCGCTGCTCTTCCTGCCGATGCTGATGGCCCCCGAGGTCCACCCGCCGATGGTGTTCTTCATCGTCTTCTACGGCCTGGACTGGGTGGCCACCGTCCCGCCGACGCTGGCCCTGTGCCGCGAGCACTACGGCGACGACAGCGCCATCGTCTTCGGCTGGGTGCTCGCCTCCCACCAGGTGGGCGCGGCCCTGGTCGCCTTCCTGGGCGGCGTGGCGCGCGACACCTTCGGCACGTACGACGTGGTCTGGTACGCCTCGGGCGCCCTGTGCGCGACGGCGGCCCTGATGGCCCTGGTCATCCGCCGGGTCCGCACGCCCTGAA
This sequence comes from Streptomyces sp. NPDC015144, assembly GCF_043079735.1. Classification (NCBI taxonomy): domain Bacteria; kingdom Bacillati; phylum Actinomycetota; class Actinomycetes; order Kitasatosporales; family Streptomycetaceae; genus Streptomyces; species Streptomyces sp. NPDC015144. The sequence goes on from NZ_JBIBUU010000014.1 coordinate 85,267, forward strand.
GGGCGCGGCGGTCAGCCGTCGAGGGGGGCGAAGCGGCCGAAGGCGCCCCGGTGGAACAGGAGCGGAACGGCCCCGTCCGTCGCACCCAGGGCCGCCACCCGGCCGACCACGATCAGATGGTCGCCCCCGGTGTGGACGGCCTGGATGTGGCAGTCGATCCAGGCGGCCACCGAGTCGAGCCGGGGCGAACCGGTCACCGGGGCGGGCCCGTACGCCACCCCCGCGAACTTGTCCGCGCCGCTCACCGCGAAGCCCCGGCACAGCGCGCCCTGGTCCGCGCCGAGCACATTGACGCAGAAGGCCCCGGCGCGGGCGATCCGCGGCCAGGTCGTCGACGTACGCGCCACCATGAACGTGACCAGTGGCGGATCCAGCGAGAGCGAGGCGAACGACTGGCAGGCGAAGCCCGCCGGGCCCGCCGGGTCGTCCGGATCGTGTGCCGTGACGATCGTGACGCCGCTGGCGAAGCTCCCCAGCACCCGGCGGAACTCGCCCGGTTCGACCGGCGGCCGCTCCCCTTCCGCGACGGCGCGCAGATGCGGGCGCGGCAGCGGCTCGACCGGCGCCTCCTGTGCGTCGGCGGCGGTGGTGGCGGTGCCGACGGACCCGAGGTACCGGACGGCTATGGCGGCCATGCCTGCGTGTCCCATCACCCTTCGATTAGAACTGACACCTCATCAGATGGGAAGGCGCGCGGACCGGCAGCTTGCAAGTGCCGGTCCGGCCCCGCCCCGGCGGTCGTCGGGGCGGGGCCCGTCGCCCAGTCCTGCTCGCGGGTACCCGCCGGGGCGGGCACCCGCGCCCCCGTCAGCAGGTCTTGCTGGTCCCCTTCGGGCTGAGGTTCTCGTTGTAGATCCAGCCGCCCTCGGCGCCGGGGATGCGTACCCAGGTCCACTTGCTGCCCAGGTCGTTCGTGGTCGTGCAGTGGTAGACGAGCGTGACGCTGTCGGCCACGTACCCGTCGATCGAGCAGTCCGCGTAGGGGCCCGCGCTGCGGAGCGGGACGCTGGACTTGGACGGCTTGCCGCGGGTCACGTTGTCCTTGGCCGAGTGGGCGTGCGCCCGGCAGTTCCCGGCCTTGGCCGCCGGGGCGGTCGCCTGGGCGGTGGCCGGGACCATCAGGCCCGCGGCGGTGACCCCGGCGGCGAGCAGTACGCCCAGGTAGCGCTTGTTCATCGATCGGCTCCTCTGGCTGGTGTCCGGTTCGTGGTGACGGCTCCAGCATGTCGAGCGGGCCGGGCGAAGTCCTTGACGATGCCCGCACGCCCCTTGCCGGTCCGCGCACGGCCCGGCAAGGGGCGTGCGGGCCGGGGCATCCCGTCCGCGAGGAAACGGCCGGTCTCCCTCTCGCACTCCGCCCGCCCGTCCGGGCACGCTCGGACCGGGCATGCGCCGGGGCGACGTGGCTGGGGGGGCGGGATGCTGGTGTCGGAGTTCACGACGGAGACGGTGGCTGCTCCCGAGCGGTTCGCCCTGTGGGAGGAGATCGCGTGCCGTTCCCATCTGCGCAATGTGCTGCGCAGCGAGATGCGGGACGACTTCAGGGCCAGGATGCGGCTGCTGGCCCTGGGCGAGGCCCAGATCTCCGCCCTCGCCCTGCCGCACCTGGACGTGGTGCGCACACCGCGGCTGATCCGGAGCTACGACCCGGAGGTCTACCAGGTGCAGTACGTGATCTCCGGGACCGGGCGGCTCACGCACGCCGACGGCGTCCGCGCGTACGGTCCCGGCCACCTCGTGCTGGCGGACAGCAGCCGGCCCCTCGACGTCACCATCCGGGCCAGCCCGGACACATGGTCCTCCGTCGTCGCCACGGTTCCCCGCGCCCTGCTGCCGCTGCCGGAGCGACTCGTGCGCCCACTGATCGGTGTGCCGATTCCCGGCGGCACGGGCCTGGAGGCCGTCCTCGGCCGCTGGATCACCGATCTGCACCGCCGCGCACACGAGTTCACCTCGCGGGACGTGCCCACCCTGGCGTCGGTCACGACCGATCTCCTGACCTCCGTGATCGGCCGCTGTCTGGACGCCGAACGCGCCGTGCCCCCGGAGACCCGCAACAGCACCCTGCGCATGGAGATCCGCACGTTCGTGGAGCGGAACCTCGCCGACACCCGGCTGACCCCGCAGGCCGTCGCGGACGCCCACCACATTTCGCTGCGCCTGCTCCAGCAGTTGTTCGCGCGGGACGGCACCTCGCCCGCCGCCTGGATACGCCACCGACGCCTCGAACGCTGCCGCGCGGACCTGACCGACCCGCGCTTGGCCGACTGCTCGATCCAGACGATCGCCGCCCGCCGGGGGCTTGCCGCGCCCGCCCACTTCAGCCGGCTGTTCCGCGCCGCGTACGGGATGACGCCGAGCGACTACCGGTACGCGTCGGTCAGGACGGGGCTTCCCGGCCGAGCCTGATCACGGCGTACCCCTCCCCTTCCCCCGGCGGGCGCGTCCACGAGCGGGTGGTGAAGGTGTGCAGCCGCCCGGTCGTGAGCGCGTGACGGGGCAGCCGGACGCCGAACTCCTCGGACACGGCCTCCAGCAGCGCCCGCTCCCCGGCGATGCCGCTTCCGGGGCCGAAGAGCCGGTCGGGGTCCAGGGACCGGGGTATCTCCCCGGTGCGGTGCGTCTCCCCGTCCGCGTGGGTGAAGGCGTACTGCTCGACGCCGTCCCGGGCCACGGACAGGTGGAGGAAAGGCTCCCCGCGTCCGGGGCGCGGGGAGCCGCACCACACGACCACCGCGCGGGTGCCGGTACCGGCGCTCGCGGCGACGGCCGGGGAGACGAACCGGTCCGCGTCGAAGTGCGCGGGGTCGCCGTCGAAGGCGAAGCTCCAACGGTCCCCGGCCCGGCCGACCGCTACGAGGGCCCGGTCGTCGTAGGACGAGAACTCCCACCTTCCGTGGAACGCGCGCCGACGCGTCTCGGCGGGCGTCATGGGGGCCTCCAGCCCCGCCCCGTCCCCGTCCGCGAGGCGTCCCGGCAGATCCGCCGGCGCCACGCCCTCCAGCAGGACGAACCGGTAGGAGGACGGACGGTCGTGGGAGTCCGGGTCCGCGAGCCAGGCCAGGCCTTCCGGGTCGAGGCCGGCGGTCCGGGCGGGGGACGCGCCCCGCTGACCGCCCCGGGGCGTGGACAGCAGCTCGCGGCCCCGCTCCGGAGTCAGCAGGGGGCCGAGCAGAGGATCGGCCAGCCACCCCAGCGGCGCCAGGTGGTCCGGGCCCAGCGGCAGCCAGTCCGGCAGGGCGTCCGCCAGCGTCCGCCACGCGGCGTCGCAGTCGCCCCACCGCGCCAGCTCCCGCGCCCGCCCGACCGCCGCCCCGAACGGCCCGGCCGGCGCGTACCGGTAGGTGCCGGCCCGCATCTCCTCCAGCATCGCGCGGGCCGAGGCCACCACCTCCTCACCGGCGCCCCGCATGTGGAACGTCAGCGTGGAGTCGTTCCGGAGAGGGTGCGCCGCGTGTGCGGCGACCAGTACGGGCAGCAGGTCCGGCGCGTACCGGAGGTCGGCCGCCACGTCGTCGAGACGTACCGTGCCGGTCTCCCCGAGCAGGCGGCGTATCTGGTCGCCCAGGCAGACCGCCCGCGGCCTGCCGTACTCCTTCGCCTCGTCCAGCAGCGGCAGCGCCCCTTCCCAGTCGCCGCGCAGCGCCGCCTGCCGGGCCCGCTCCATCCGGGCGTCCTGCTCCCGTGTGGTGTCGTTGACGAACTCCGGCTCCCCGTCGGCCGGATGTGCCCGCAGGCTGTGGAACTCCCGGTGCATCTCCCGCATGAACGCGGCGAAGTCCGCGTAGCGTTCGGGCGGCGCGGCCCGCCAGCTCGCCCAGCTGTACACGGCCCATTCGCCGTTCTCGTCCACGTCCTCCGGGTCCAGGACGACGTGCATGGCGTCGGCCTCGACGTCGATCCGGAGCCCGCGCCGCCAGACGCCCGCCTCCCGCCACTCCTCGGGATCGGAGTCCTCGTCCAGGTACTCCTCGAAGATGTCCGCGAGCCCGGACTCGTCGTCGTGCCAGTGGACCTCGGCGCTTCCCGCCAGCAGCCAGACGAAACCGCCCGCGTGCTGCCATCCGTCGCTGACCCGGAGGAACTCCCGGTACGACGGGGGCAGTCGGCGGCCGAGGCGCTTCTCCACGGCCGCGATCCGCTCCTCGGACGCGGGTGGGAACCCGAGCCACCGCGCCCGCCGCGCGGCTTCGTCGTCCGCGCTCCGCGTCTCGTCGTCGGTCAGGGAGTCCGCCCACTCCGCACTCCACCTGAGCAGGAACGGCTGCCAGTCGAACGGTGTCGTCTCCGTCATGGGCCCGATGCTGCCACCCGCCACTGACAGCGCCCGGTCCCGGAAGCGCTACCGTCCCCGGAACTCCGGCTTCCGGCGCTCGACGAAGCTCGCCACCCCCTCCTGGGCGTCCCGCGTCGTCATATTGATCTCCTGGGCGGCCGCCTCGGCGGCGAAGGCGGTCGCGCGGTCGGCGTCCAGGGAGGCGTTGACGAGCTGCTTGGCGAGGACGATCGCCCGGGTCGGGCCCTCGGCCAGCCGCCGCGCCCACTCCGTCGCCGTCGCCGCCAGCTCCGCGTCCGGCACGACACGGTTGACCAGCCCGAGCCGTTCCGCCTCCACCGCCGGGAGCGCGTCGCCGAAGAACATCAGTTCCTTCGCGCGCTGCGGGCCGATCAGCCGGGGCAGCAGATACGCCCCGCCGCCGTCCGGGACCAGACCGCGGCGCACGAACACCTCGATGAACCGGGCCGATTCGGCGGCCAGCACCAGATCGCAGGCGAACGCGAGATGGGCGCCGATCCCGGCCGCCGTGCCGTTGACCGCCGCGATCACCGGCTTCTCGCAGTCCAGGACCGCGCCGATCAGCCGCTGCGCGCCGAGCCGGATCGTCCGGGCCACGTCGCCCGGCACCCGCTCGCCGGAGGCCGGGGACGAGCCGCGCAGATCGGCGCCCGCGCAGAAGCCGCGACCGGTGGCGGTGAGGACGACGGCCCGTACGGCCGGGTCGGCCGAGGCGTCCGCGAGCAGGGCGATCACGCGTTCCCGCTGCTCCCAGGTGACGGCGTTCATCGCCTCGGGCCGGTTGAGGGTGATCCGCAGGACGCCGTTGTCAGTGGTGTGCAGTACCAAGGGAGCGTGCGGATCGGCGGGGCCCGCGGCCCCGGTGGATCCGGTGGACTCGGTGGTGTCTTCGGGGGAGGACGGCATGGGCGGGCTCCTGGGGGGTGGTCGGTGGTTCGCGCGGCGGGGCGGCGGTGGTCGGTCAGCGGCAGACGGCGAGCGCGTCGAGCGCCACCGCGCCCTGCCCCCGCCCCAGCACCATCAGCGGGTTGATGTCCAGCTCGGTGAGGTCGTCGCCCAGCTCCAGCGCCATCCGCTGCACCCGCAGCACGACCTCGACGAGCGCGTCCACGTCCACCGGCGGACCGCCCCGGACGCCCTCCAGCAGGGCCCGGCCGCGCAGTTCGGCCAGCATCGAGCGGGCCTGGTCCTCACCGAAGGGCGGCACCCGCACCGCCGTGTCGTGCAGCACCTCGACCAGGACGCCGCCGAGCCCGACCGTCACCGTCGGGCCGAACAGCGCGTCCTGGGTGACGCCGACCATCATCTCGACGCCCCGCTCCACCATCTGGCAGACCAGGATCCCGTCGAGCTCGATGCCCTCGTACCGGGCGATGTCGGTCAGCTCGCGATAGGCGTCGCGCACCTGGCTCGCGGAGGTGAGCCCGACCTTGACCAGACCCAGTTCGGTCTTGTGGGCGAGCTGCGCGCCCGACGCCTTCATGACCACCGGGTAGCCGACCAGCCCCGCGGCCCGGACGGACGCCGCGGCGCTGGTCACCAACTGCTCGCGCGGTACGCGGATGCCGTACGCCCGCAGCAGCTGCTTCGCCGCGTGCTCGCTCAGCCGGCGGCCCGGCCGCATCAGGGCCTGCGCCTTGCGGAAGGACGGCGAGGGGGTGCGGGGCGCCTCGTCGAAGGGGGAGCGGTACGACGCGGTGAACCGGTGGTGGTCCAGGTACGCCTTCACGGCGGTGACGCAGTTGCCGAAGGTGCGGAAGGTGGCGACGCGGGACGAGCCCAGCAGCGTCGTGCGGTAGGCGTCCTCCGTACCGACGGGCGAGCCCCACACCACGCACACCAGCTTGTCCGTGGTCTCCGCCGCGTCCACCAGGTCCTGGGCGAGCTTGTCGCTCATCGGCGGGAACGGGCCGGTGATCGGACAGATCAGCACGCCGACCGCGGGGTCGGCGAGGATCGCGTCGATGATCTTCCGGCCGCGCCAGTCGCCGACCGGATGGCCGCCGTTGTCCACCGGGTTCGCCACGTTCAGGTACGCGGGAATCCACTCGTGCAGTTCGCGCTGCTTCGCCTCGGACAGGGTGGGCAGGTCCAGCCCGGCGCCGGTCGCCAGGTCCGCGAAGTGCGCCCCGGTGCCGCCCGAGATCGAGTAGACGACGACGCCCTCGGCCCGGGGAGCGCGGGCGCGGGCGAGGAGGGTCGCGGTGTCCTGGAGCTCGTCGAGCCCGTCCACCCGGATCACGCCGAACTGCCGCATCGCCGCGTCCACCACTTGGTCGGCGCCGGTCAGCTTGCCGGTGTGCGAGGCGGCCGTGCGGGCCCCGGTCTCCGTGCGCCCCACCTTGACCGCCACCACGGGCACCCCGGCCCGCGCCGCCCGGTCCGCGGCCAGCAGGAAGGACCGCCCGTCCTTCAGCCCCTCCACGTAGCAGGCGATGGCCCCGACCTCCGGGTGCTGCGAGAAGTACGCGATGAAGTCGGCGGTCTCCAGATCGGCCTCGTTGCCCGTGGGCGCCCAGTGCGAGAGCCGTACGCCCAGCTCCTGAAGGGTGAACAGGGGGCGGCCCTGGTGACCGGACTGGGTGATCAGCGCGATGGCCGGGCCCTCCAGGTCGTCCCGGAACCGCTCGAAGGCGTTGAGGTTGGTGTTCGGTCCGAGCAGCCGCAGCCCGGACCGCTCCACCGCCTCGGCCAGCCGGGCCTGCGCGGCGGCACCCTCCTCGCCGGTCTCGGCGAACCCGGAGGCGAAGGCGACGGCGAACCGCACCTTGGCCTGCGCCAGTTCCTCGATCACCGGGAGCGGGTCGGCGACCAGGAGCACGGCCAGATCGACCTGCTCCGGCAGCTCCCCGACCGACGGCGAGCAGGCCAGCCCGAACACCGACTTTCGCGTCGGATGCACCGGATACAGCCGCGCCCCGACCCGCTCGGCCCAGCCGATCAGCTGCCGGGTGATGCCGGTGTTGGGGCGGCCCTCGGCGTCGGAGGCGCCGATGACGGCCACGGACTCGGGCCGGAAGAAGCGGTCCAGGTCCGGCACGGGAGCGTACAGCGGCCGGCCGCTGACGTCCGGTACGCGTTCCTCGGTGGCCTCGACCGTCACGCTGTGGACGGCCGCGTGCGGCTCCTCGCCGCAGGCCACCACCCTGGCGCGGAAGTCGGTGGTGAAGGTGCCGTGAGTCGATCCAAGCATCGTTCGCCCACTCCTGCCTGAGGTCCGTCGGGGTTCCTGTACGGCCAACAAAAGCTGACACTCTGTCAGGTTACTGAACTGACGGCTCGTCAGGAATGGTCGTGCAGGCAAAGACCGGCGGGAATCCGGTCCGTGGCGGAGCGCGGGGCGGAGCCGTACGGGCTCCAGGGGGCGCGCGCGGTGCCGTACAACCTCCTGGTGATCTTGGGTGTCCAACGGTCGGCCGGGCCCGCCCGCCGGCCGTCGTCCGAGGTCCAGGGGGTCTGCCGGCCCCCGGGCCCACTTCGTTGGGGGAAACATGAGATCCACCTCCGTCCGGCGCACCGCGCGCCTCGGGGCCTGCGCCACCGTCGTCGCCGCCGGGCTGCTGACCGCCGGTCTGGCGGTCCCCGCCGCGGCGCAGGACCTGCCGCAGACCGACCGGCTCTGGATCCAGGCGCCCTCCGAGCAGAGCCTTCCGCTCGGGGCCGACCTGCCGGACCGCCCGCTCGACATCGGGATCCACCACGACAACGACAACTTCGCGGTCACCGACGGACTGCTCTCGGTCGACGCCTCCGGCCTGGCCGGGGTGGCGCAGGTGCAGTGGCCCTCGAACTGCGCCCCGAGCGGGTCCACGGCCGTGTGCGCCGTCGACGAGGTCCCGGTCGGTGGTGACGACTACAGCCCCCAGGTGCGGCTCGGGCTCAAGGCCGCCGCCGGTGCCGGCGTCGGCGCCCATGGCCGGATCAGCTACGAGGCCGTCGCCACCGGTGGTCCGGACGGCACCCTGGAGGCCCCGCACGGTTCCTTCGAAACCGAGGTCACCGTCGGCGCGGGCCCGGACCTGGCGGTCAGCGGGCTCAACCCGGTGAAGGGCGCCCGGCCGGGCGATGTGCTGACCGTGCCGTTCACCGTGACGAACCGGGGCGGCGAGCGCTCCGAGGGCCTGCGCGCGGTCGTCACCACCACGTACGGGGTCACGTTCCCCGAGGAGTACGCCGAGTGCGTCTACGGGACGACGACGGGCGGTGACGACGTCCCGATGCACACGGCCACGTGCGACTTCGACCAGGTCGTCGAGGCGGGCGGCACGTTCACGCTGCCCCGGCCGCTGCGGGTGGCCCTCGCCGGCCACGCCTACCGCGAGCGGGTGGAGGTCGTGGTCCGGCCCGGCAACGGCGCCACCGACCTCGCGGAGGAGGACAACTACGACGCCGCCGGTATCCAGGCGGAGAACACGGCGGACTTCGAGGCGCGCGGGGCCCGGGTCGCGGGCGCGGCCGGGGAGACGGTCACCGCCGCGCTCGCCTTCCGTAACAACGGCCCGGCCTGGATCGGCAACCTCGGCTCCGGCGACTCCGTCGCCGCCGTCGACCTCACTGTTCCCGAGGGCGTCACCGTCACCTCCGCCCCGGCCGGCTGCGAGCCGCGCACCTTGAGCGGCGGCTACCACCCGAACCCGGTCGGCGCCCCGCGGTACAGCTGCGAGATGCCGATCTGGACCCTGCCGGACACCGAGCGCGCCTTCCCGTTCGAGCTGCGCATCGACCGGGTGGTCCCGGACGCGGCCGGGCGCGTGGTGCTCACCACCGGCGGCGCCAACCCGGTGACCTTCCCGTTCGATCCGCAGCCCGCCAACAACACGGCGTGGCTGGTGGTCAACCCCACGTCCGCGTCCTGACCGGACCCGACGAGGGAGCGGGGCGCGGCCGGATCCCCGGTCGTGCCCCGCTCCCCCCGGCCAGGGGGAGTGCGGACGGGCCGTCAGCGGGAGGTGTGGTGGCGGCGGGCGATGCGCTTGGCTATCTTCCGCGCGTCCAGTGCCAGTTCGCGGAGCATGCCGCTGATCGGGTTGGTGAAGCCGGTGAAGTGGAGGCCGGGGGCCTGCTTGGGGGAGTGGGCGCCGTGGACCGTCGGGCGGCCCCGGGCGTCCAGCACCCCGAGGTGGCCGACCAGGCCCTCCAGCCCCCGCCGGTAGCCGGTCGCCGCGATCACCGCGTCCGGGGTGATCCGCTCGCCGTCGGCCAGCACCACCGCGTCCCCGTCGAACGACTCGACGGCCGCCACCGGCACCACGAGGCCGCGCTTCACGGCGTCGATCAGCCCCACGTCCTGCACCGGGATGGCCCCGTCCCTGACCCGCGAGTACAGTCCCGTGTCCGGGCGCGGCAGCCCGTACGCGGCGAGGTCCGGCACGGAGATCCGGCCCATCAGCCGCGCGGCCCGGTCCACCAGCCGCACCGGCAGCCTGCGCACCAGTACGGCGGTCGACTGCGCGGGCCAGCCGGCCGTGGAGCGGCGCACGATGTGCGGCACGGTGCGCACCGCGATCCGGACCCGCTCCGCCCCGCCCTCGACGAGGTCGACGGCGATCTCCGCCCCCGTGTTGCCGATGCCGACGACCAGGACGTCCTTGCCCGCGTACGGGGCCGGGTTGCGGTACTCCGAGGCGTGGATCAGATCGCCGTCGAAAGTGTCGAGGCCGGGCCATTCCGGAACGCGCGGCGTGTGGTTGAAGCCGGTGGCGACGACGACGGCCCGGCCGGTCAGCACCCGGCCGCCGGTCGCGGTGAGCTGCCAGTCGCGGCCGTCCGGGGCGCGGTCGATCCGGGACACCTCGACCCCCGTCACGACTTCCAGCTCGTGATGGTCGGCGTATTTGTCCAGGTAGCGCACCATGTCGTCCCGGGACACCCAACGCCCGAACCGGCGCGGCATCGTGAGCCCCGGCAGCGCGGACCGGCGCCGGGTGGTGTGGAGGTGGAGCCGGTCGTAGTGGCCCCGCCAGGAGGAACCCACCCGGCCGGACTTCTCCAGCACGACCGCTCGTACGCCCAGTTCGCGCAGGGACGCCGCGACGGCGAGACCGCCCGGCCCGCCGCCGACGACGTAGACGGGGCGGTCCTCGGTGAGGTCGGTCCGTGCGGAGCGGGAGCTTCCGGCGGTACCTGCGCTGTCGGACATGGTTCGGAGCGTAATCGCGCACCTGGTTGATGGGTCTCGGTCAAGACCGGAATCGATTGCGAATTGATCACGGGGGTGCGGGTCATGCGCGGATGCGCCCGCGCATCGCCCCTGAACCGCCCGTGAGTTGTCCGCGCGCTTCCGCATGCCTCTTGCGGGAGTCGCCCGTCATCAGGTGAACTGACGTACCGTCAGATTCCTTGAGTGGGAGGCACCGTGCAGACGATCTGGCTCGGCGGAGCCGAGTGGCTCGCCGTTCTGCGGATAGGGCTCGGCCTGTGGTGGCTGGAGAGCTGGCGGCACAAGGACAAGAAGGGCTGGTTCGAGCGCGGTACGGGCATCGCCTGGGCCGCCGACGTGGCGGAGAAGCACCGCTGGGCCGCCGTGCGCACCGGCTTCCGCCGGATCGTCGCCCCGCGTCCCCGGCTGATGGCCTACATCGTCGTCTACGCCGAACTGGCCCTGGGGCTCGGCCTGGTGGTCGGCCTGCTCACCCCGGTGGCACTGGTCGGGGGGCTCCTGCTCAACCTTCTCTACCTCGTGCTGATGATCCACGACTGGGCCGAGCAGGGGCAGAACGCGATGATGGCGCTGATCTCGCTGGTCGCGCTCTTCGCGATGGCCTGGCAGACCTGGTCCCTCGACGCGCAGATCGGACTCTTCCCGTGACCTCGGCCGCCGTACGCTTCGACCTGCCCGAGCCCGACGCCTTCACCCGCCCGTACTGGGACGCCGCCGCCGAGGGGCGCCTGCTGCTGCGCCGCTGCCGCGCCTGCGGGCGCGCCCATCACTACCCGCGCGAGTTCTGCCCGCACTGCTGGAGCGAGGACGTCGACTGGGAGACGGCGAGCGGCGACGCCACGCTCTACACCTGGTCCGTCGTCCACCGCAACGACCTGCCGCCGTTCGGCGCCCGCGTCCCGTACGTCGCCGCCGTGGTCGAGCTGGCCGAGGGGCCGCGGATGATGACGGAGGTGGTGGAGTGCGCGGAGTCCGCGCTCGCCGTCGGCATGGCGCTGCGGGTCGCCTTCCGGCGCGAGGAGGGCGAGGAAGGTGCGGAGGGCGCGGAGGCCGTCGCGGTCTTCCGGCCGGGGGACTGACGGAGCCGCCGGGGACTGGCGGGGCCGGGCGGGCACTGGCGGGGCCGGGCGGGGCCCGAGGAGCGCGGGTCAGGATTCGAGGGCGCGCAGCTTGCGGCGCTCGATGAAGTTCGGGTGGCGCAGGTACACCCCGCCCATGCCGCTGGAGCCCGTCAGGCGCAGCACCGGGGCGCCGGGGGTCCGCTCGTGCGTGGTCCGGTCCTTCAGCGCGCCGAGGCCCTGGTCCACCCGGTCGACGTCGACGCCCCAGCCCTCCGGGACCACGATCCGTACGCCGCCCATCTCGCCGCGCACCTCCACCTCGACCTCGCGCAGCCGGCACTCGGCGCGGGTGAAGTCGATCCGCACACCGCCCATGCCGCCCTGCGCGACGATCACCGCGGGCACCTTCCAGGCGCCCGCGCGCTTCGCGCCGTACATCCCGCCCTTGAGGACCAGCGGTTCGCCCGCGGCCACCTCGATCGGGACCAGGTCCTCGGTGAGGGGGGCCAGGTCGGCGTAGGTCTTGGCCGCGAGTGCCTGCCCGAGCCGGGTGTCCAGCTCGTCCAGGTCGATCCGGCCCTCGGCGGCCGCCTCCCGCAACTGCTCGACCACCGCCTCCCGGTCGGCGTCCGAGGCGCGCATGCGGGCGGCGGCGGAGGCGGGACGGGACGGCTCGGCAGTCATGGCAGTGATCATACGGGCGTACGAGCACCGAATCCCAGTGCCGGAAGGGCGTCCGGGACGGCTTCCGGAAAGGCTCCTGGACCGGACCCCGGCCGCCCGGTGGTCGGGCTGCCCACCCCGTCACAGCCCCGGGGCGCCCCACACCGGGAACCAGCGGGCCAGGTCCTGTTCCATCCGGAGGTCGTCCCCCAGCACCGCCCGCACCTCCAGCTCCAGCTGGTTGTCCCGCTTCTCGGCGCCGCCGGGCACCGGGGCGAACGGGTAGAAGGTGCCGCGCTTGTAGAGGTAGACCAGGGCCAGCGGGCGGCCACGCCCGTCGCGGAAGCCGATCAGCGAGCAGAGGAGCTGCGGCCCGAAGCCGCCGTCCTGGAGCAGGGTGTTGACCGCGTGCAGGTCGTTGACCAGGGTCGCGGTGTCGTCGGCGGGGTGGCGGGAGAGCAGCCAGGTGTACCCGTAACCGTCCTGGTGGAACTCCACGGGGATGCCGCCGCGCCCGGTGTCGGCGTCGAGCAGTTCGCGTACGTCCTCCTGGAGCCGGGCGAAGGCGCCGCCCTCGACCCCCGCGAAGCAGACCGAGCCGAGGCCGGTCGGCGCGAAGCCCGCGCCCGCCTCCAGGGTGAGGGCGGCGGAGGGGACGGCGAAGAGCGCGTCGAGATCGGGGCGGACCGGCTTGCTCCGGCCCAGGATCGCGTCGAGCAGACCCATGGACGGTCACCTCCGGGCGGTGGGGGCGGGGGCGGGGCTCACGGGCGGCCGAGCTCGGCGGAGATACGGGCCAGTTGGTCGAGCCGCTTCTCCAGCGTCGGGTGCGAGGAGAGCAGCCGGCTCAGGCTCTCCTTGGACGAGAACGCGGGCACGAAGTAGAAGGCGTTGTACGGCTCCGCCTTCCGCAGGTCCTCGGTCGGGATGCGGGCCATCTGGCCGCTCACCTTGGTGAGCGCCGAGGCCAGCGCGGAGGGGCGGCCGGTGAGCAGGGCGGCGGCGCGGTCGGCGGAGAGCTCGCGGTACCGGGAGAGCAGCCGGGTCAGCAGGAAGCTCAGGCAGTACACCCCCGCGCTGATCAGCGGGATCAGCATGATCGCGATGCCCACCGGGTCGTTGCTCCGGGAGCCCCGGGAGAGCCCGCCCCACAGCGCGACCCGGGTGATGATCCCGGCGAGCACGCCGAGGAAGGAGGCGATCGTCATGACGGCGACGTCCCGGTGCGCCACGTGCGACATCTCGTGCGCGAGCACCCCCTCCAGCTCGCCCGGCTCCAGTCTGCGCAGCAGTCCGGTGGTGGCGCAGACGAGCGCCGTCTTCTCGCTGCGGCCGGTCGCGAAGGCGTTCGGCACGTCGCTCTGCGCGATGGCCACGCGCGGTTTCGGCATATCCGCAAGAGCGCAGATCCGGTCGATCGCCCCGTGCAGCTCGGGTGCCTGCTCCGGAGTGACCTCCCGGGCGCCCATGCTGAACGCCGCGATCCGGTCGCTGAACCAGAACTGCGCGACGAACATGCCGCCGACGAGGATCAGGATGATCGGCCAGGCGCCGCGCAACACGGCGAGCAGCACCCCGACCAGCACCACGTACAGCAGGCCGATCAGGAACATGGTGCCGACCATGCGGGTCGTCAACCCGTTGTCCGGGGCGTAGCGAGAACGGGGACGGGCGCGGGATCGGGTACGTGTTCGGCTCATCGTCGCCTCCGCATTCCATCTTGCTCCTCGCTCCTCGCGGACGGAAAACGGGCGGCCCCGCTTCCCGCGGGCGGGCCGGGCGCCCCTGAACGGGGTACTCCGGTACGGCGGCGGGGAAAACGCGGCCGGGCGTGCCCGGGCGGTGCCGGCGGCGGACAATGGAGAACACCGAGGACAAATGGCCGAACATCACCTGGACCCATTAGGTGCCTGAGGCATCTAGTGGGCGGAGATCGGTAGGACACCCCCCTCTCTTCTGCGAGGTCCGCCATGGCAGACGCCGAGACCATCTCCTTTCCCCAGAACCGCACCTGCCCCTACGACCCGCCCGCCGGATACCGGGGCACCGCACCGGAACGGCGCCCCGTGGCCCCGGCCCGCCTCTACGACGGCCGTACGGTGTGGCTGGTCACCGGGCACGCCGAGGCGCGCGCCCTCCTGACCGACCAGCGGCTCTCGTCCGACCGGGAGAACCCGGAGTTCCCGCTCTTCGCCCGGCGACTGGCCGAGACCTCGGTGCGCCGTGTCGAACTGCTCGGCGTCGACGACCCGGAACACAACGTCCAGCGCCGGATGCTGATCCCGAGCTTCACGGTCCGGCGGACCGCCGCGCTCCGGCCGCGCATCCAGGAGATCGTGGACGGCCTGCTCGACGCGATGGTGCGGCAGGGCCCGCCGACCGATCTGATCGAGGCGTTCGCCCTGCCCGTGCCCTCCATGGTCATCTGCGCGCTGCTCGGGGTGCCCTACGAGGACCACGAGTTCTTCGAGGCGCAGTCCCGCAGGCTGCTGCGCGGCCCGGAGGCGTCGGACGTCGAGGAGGCGCGGGAGGCGCTCGACGCGTACTTCCGCGAGCTGATCGCCCGGAAGCGGGCCACCCCCGGCGACGGGCTGCTCGACGAGCTCATCGCCGACCGGCTGGAGACCGGGGAGATCGACGGCGAGCAGTTGGTGCGGCTGGCGGAGATCCTGCTCGTCGCCGGACACGAGACGACCGCGAACATGATCTCGCTCGGCACCTTCACCCTGCTCCGCCACCCCGACCAGCTGGCCCGGCTGCGCGGCTCGAAGGGGCTGGTGCCCTCGGCGGTCGAGGAGCTGCTCCGCTTCCTGTCGATCGCGGACGGGATCTCCCGGGTGGCCGTGGAGGACATCGAGGTGGCGGGGGTGACGATCCGGGCGGGGGACGGCGTCGTGCTGTCCGTCGCGACGAGCAACCGGGACGAGGCCGCCTACCCCTCGCCCGACGAGCTGGACCTCGGCCGGAACGCGCGCAACCACGTCGCGTTCGGCTTCGGCATCCACCAGTGCCTGGGCCAGAACCTCGCCCGCGCCGAGATGGAGATCGCGCTGCCCGCGCTCTTCGACCGGCTCCCCGGGCTGCGGCTCGCGGTGCCCGCCGAGGAGATCCCCTTCAAGCCCGGCGACACCATCCAGGGGCTGCTCGAACTGCCCGTGGCCTGGTGAACCCGGTGACCGTCCGGCCGACCGGCCGTGCCCGGGGCGGCGCGTACGGCGACGGCACGGCAACGGCACAGTGATCGGAACGTGGTGATCGACATGCGACCGGAAGGATCTGCCGGAATGCGGATCAGTATCGACCAGGGCCGGTGCATCGGCGCGGGCCAGTGCGCGCTGACCGCGCCGAAGGTCTTCACCCAGGACGACGACGGGTTCAGCGAGCTGCTGCCCGACTACGAGGAGGCGCTGGACGGACCCACGGTGCGGGAAGCCGCCCGGGTCTGCCCGGTACAGGCGATCACCGTCGACTGACCGGGCCCGGACGACGGCACTTCGAAGGACGGGACCTACGGCCAGAGGAGGTCCCGCTCCCACCCCGCGTCCCGCCGCCGGTACCGCAGCCGAACGTGCCGGCGGCGGGCGTCGCCCTGGAAGAACTCGGCCTCCCGAGCCTCCACCACGTACCGCGTCCAGCTCGCGACCTCCGTGTCCGGCGCGGTGCGGGCCCGCTCCCAGGCGGCGTCGGACGCCCGCTCCAGTTCCTCCACCGAGCCCAGCACCTCGCTCTGCGCCCCGGTGAGCGCCGCCGCGAGCGCCCCCGTGGACCGGGCGCGCAGATCGGCCCGGCTCTCGGCGGGCGGGCAGACGGCGACCGGGCCCCGCAGCCGCACCTGGCGGCCCTGCGCCGGCCAGTAGAAGCCGAGCGCCGCGTACGGGCGGGCGGCGAGCTGGCGGCCCTTCGCGCTGGTGCGGTGGGTGGCGAAGTGCCAGCCGCGCCCGTCCGCGTCGTGGAGCATCACCGTCCGTACGTCGGGGTGGCCGTCCGCGTCCGTGGTGGCCAGCGACATCGTGTGCGGCTCGGGCTGTCCGGCGGCCACCGCCTCGGCGAACCAGCGGTGGAAGAGCGCCAGCGGGTCCGGGGGAGCGGCGGCCGGGTCGAAGGAGGGCAGCTCCACGTCCCAGACGCGCTGGGCGTGCAGCAGGCCGAGGAAGCTCCGGTGCGCCTCGCGCGCGTCGTACGGGTCCGGGGAGCCGGGTGCGCCGGGTGCTTCGTGGGCGTCCCGCGGGCCGTGTGCGTCGGTCGTCATGGACCCATTGCAGCGCACGCCCGGCTCGTTTCCCCGTCACCCCCGCCCCAGCACCACCGTCCCCGAGGAGCAGAACCAGCCACCCGTGCCCGAGGCCACCGCCAGCTCCGGAAGCGCGCCGTCCGCCCGGCGCACCTGGCGTTCGCCCGCCTCGCCGCGCAGTTGGCGCACCGCCTCCACCAGCAGGAACAGCCCGCGCATCCCGGGATGGCAGGCGGACAGGCCGCCGCCGTCCGTGTTGACCGGCAGTTCGCCCCGCAGCCCGGTCCGGCCCTTCTCCACGAACGGGCCGCCCTCGCCCTTCGCGCAGAACCCCAGGTCCTCCAGGGTCACCAGGGTCATGTACGTGAACGCATCGTAGATCTCGGCGAGATCGATCTCCGCGGGCCGCACCCCGGCCCGCTCGAAGGCCAGCCGCCCGGAGACCGCCGCCGGGGAGACCGTGAAGTCCTCCCACTCGGACATCGTGGAGTGCGAGACGTGCTCGCCCGTGCCCAGGATCCACACCGGGTCCGTGGCGGTGTCCGGTACGTACTCCTCGGCGGCCAGCAGCACCGCGCAGCCGCCGTCGCTGCGGATGCAGCAGTGCAGCTTGGTGAACGGATCCGCGATCATCGGCCCGGACAGCACGTCGTCGACCGTGATCGGCTCACGGAACATCGCGTCCGGATTGGCCGCCGCGTTGGCCCGCGCCCGCACCGCCACCTCGGCGAGCTGCTCCAGCGTGGTGCCGTACTCGTGCATGTGGCGGCGGGCGGCCATCGCGTACTTGGCGATCAGAGAATGCCCGTACGGCACCTCGAACTGGAGCGGTCCGCGCGCCCCGAAGGAGAGGTTGGAGGTCCGCCGCCCCGCCCTGATGTCCGCCCGCGCCGTCGACCCGTACACCAGCAGGACGGCGTTGGCGCGCCCCGCGGCGATGGCGTCCGCCGCGTGGGCCGCCATCACCTCCCAGGTCGAGCCGCCGACCGAGGTGGAGTCCACCCAGGTCGGCTTCAGGCCCAGGTACTCGGCGACCTCGACCGGGGCGAGCGTGCCGAGCCCGGCGGAGCCGAACCCGTCGACGACGGACCGGTCCAGCCCCGAGTCGGCCAGTGCCCGGCGGGCGGCCTGGGCGTGCAGGGCGTACGGCGTGGCCGTGTCGACCCGCCCGCAGTCGGCGAGGGATATCCCGACGACGGCGACCTTGCGCTGGGAGGAATCCATGGATCTGACGGTACATCAGATCCCGGGTGCGGGGCAGACCCCCGCCCCCGGCCCCTTCCGTGCGCGACCCTGTGCATCTCGTTGATCCCCACCTAATATGACGCTCCGTCAGATGAGGGGTTACGGACCCCTCGGCGGAAGGAGCCCGAGATGGATGCCGCCTTCACCGCGGAACAGGACGGGATACGCCGCGCCCTCGCCGGACTCCCGGCCGCGCGCCCCGCACCCGGCACCGGCGCCGGAGACGATGACGACGACACCGCCCCACCGCCCGTCGACGGCTACGACCCCGGCGTGTGGCGGCGGCTCGCCCGCGACCCCGGTCTGCCCGGACTGGCCCTGCCGGCGGAGTACGGCGGCGCCGGCCACGGACCCACCGGGCTCGCCGTCGCCTGCGAGGAGACCGGCCGCGTCCTGCTGCCCTCGCCCCTGATCGCCACCGCCGTGCTGGCCGCGCCGCTCGTCGCCGCGCTCGGCACCGACGCCCAGCGCACCGCGCTGCTGCCGCGCATCGCGTCCGGTGAGCTGACCGCGACCCTCGCCGTCCCCGGCGGATCGCTCGCCACCGCCCTCGGCCTCACCGGCGACCCGGCGGGCGCCACCTGGTCGGGTGGCGGCCGGGCGGGCGGCATCCAGGCCAGGCCCGTCGCCGACGACGGCCCGGACCGCTGGCGGCTGTACGGGGAGGCCGACCGGGTCCTCGACGGGCACACCGCCGACGTGCTGCTGGTCGCGGCCCACACCGGCGGCTTCCCGCGCAGCCGTACGCTCCTCTTCCTCGTCCGGCCGGACGGGGCGACCGGACTCGTCCGCGCCGCCCGCACCCCGCTGGACCGGACCCGCCCGCAGGCCCGGCTCGAACTCCGGGACACCGGGGCCGAACTCCTCGGCGCCGACCCCGCCACCGACGTGACCGGCGCCCTCGCCGAGGCCGGGCGGACCGCCGCCGCGCTGCTCGCCGCGGAGGCGGTGGGCTCGGCGGCGGGCGCGCTGGAACGGACGCTCGGCCGGCTCCGGGCACCGGGCGCCCATCGCGCGACGGCGGGCGGGCACGGGGCCGCCGAGCACCGCCTCGCCGACCTCTACGTACGGGTGCAGGAGGCCCGCTCCGCGGCGTACTGCGCGGCCTGGAACCCGGCCGCGGCCGGCGGGCTCGCCCTCGCCCAGGCCCTGGAGGCGCTGCGGACCACCGCCGCCGAGGCCGTGCAGCTGCCCGGCGGGGGCGGCCCCGGCCGGGAGCGCGAGGCGCGGCTGTACTTCGGGCGGGCGGCCGCCGCCGAGCTGCTCTTCGGCCCCGTGCACCGGCTCCGCGACCACGCGGCACGACGGGCCGGGCTGCTCGCCGAAGGGGTGCCGGGGGCGGCGCGGTCGCCGGGAGCGGCGACCGGGCCGGGACCGGCCGAGCGGGTGGGGGCGGTCTGATGGCACCCGGCGTCCGGCTCGTCCAGAAGGTCTCCGCCACCCGTACGTTCGCGAGGATCGCCCCGCACGTGGTGCCCGCCATGGACCGCGCGGTGCACCGGCTCACCCGGGGCCGGGTGCTGCTCAGCTCCCGGATGCTGCCGGGGCTGGTGCTCACGGTGCCGGGGGCGCGCAGCGGGGTGCCGAGGACCACCCCGCTGGCCTGCATGCCGGAGGGCGGCGAGCGGAGCTGGATCCTGGTCGGCAGCAACTTCGGCCGCACCGGGCATCCGGCCTGGACCGCGAACCTGCTGGCCGGTCCGGACCGCGCGGTGGTCAACTGGCGGGGCCGGGACATCCCGGTGCACGCCACGCTGCTGAAGGGCGCCGAGCGCGAAGAGGTGTGGGCGGCCGCGCTGAGGTTCTGGCCGCCGTACGCGGCGTACCAGGCGAGGATCGACCGGGAGATCCGGCTCTTCCGGCTGCGTCCCCGCGAGGACTCCTGAGCCGCGGCTGCGGGGGGCTCCTGAAATCCCGGAGGGCCGGGAGGCGGGGCGGCCCCGGGTGCACCGACGGCGGACCACATGCGTGGCCCGCCGCCGGTGTGACAGGACCTGGAGTGCGCCCGGGGCGGCCGCACGCTCCCGGGTGAGGAGGGGGCCGTCGGCGCCGGGGCTACTTCGGGGGCTTCTTGCCGGTGATGCCCAGATGCACCAACAGCGCGAGGTTCGGCTTCAGTTCGGCCTGCTTCACGCCCCAGGTGGTGAACCCCTTCTGGTGCGAGGCGACGGCGGCCAGCATCGCCACCAGCGAACCGGCCATCGCGGCGGCGCTGACCTCCTGGTCGACCCTGCCCTTGGCCTGGAGCTCCTTGACCGAATCGGTGAGGGAGTTGGTGACCGAATTCAGGATCTTCATACGGATCTTGTAGAACCGCTTGTCGCCCTCGGCGGCACCCAGGTCGACCACGCGGAGGATCGCGTCATGGCGGCGCCAGAAGTCCAGGAACCCGTCGACGAGTTCCTCGGCGGTCTGGCGGCCGGCCTTGCCGACCCAGGACCGCCCGGCGACCAGTTCGGTCAACCCGGCGCCCTCCTTGGCCATTTCCTCCGCGATTTCGAGGACCGCGCCCTCGACGTCGGGGAAGTACTGGTAGAACGTCGCGGGGGAAGTCCCCGCCTTCCGGGCCACGTCGATGACTTTGACGTCCCGGTACGGCGAGGAGCTGAGCATCTCGCTGAGGCAGTCGAGCAGTTTCTGCCGCGTCGCCTGCCCGCGCCGACCAGCCACGCGGCCGTCGACGGTACGCACTTGTCCTGTCATGCCGTCAGCTTACCGAGGGGTGATCGGAGCGCGATTCGGCCGACTGCAAATGGGGTTCGCCGCAGTTGTGGCGGGGGGAGTGGCCGGATTTCGCCGGATGCGCACCACGGAGTGACAAGTCTTATCAACAGCCTGTGGATAACTTCCGTGGATAACTTTCCGTGACGGTGTGGGCGGGGATCCCTTCCGGCGGGGGCGCGCCGGGCATTTTCGAAGATATGTCCGATGTGGCCAGGTCGGTGCGCGCGCCACGCGCACTCCCGCTACGTTGACTGTGACGAGCGTCACTGGTGTGCGTCGCGCGTGACGGATCACGGAAGGACCCGGACCCATGGCCGTATTCGCACCATCCGTGCCCTGCTGGGTGGATGCGCGCCTTCCCGACCTGGAGGCGGGCAAGCGCTTCTACGGCGAGCTGTTCGGCTGGACCTTCCGGGCGGGCGAGGGCCCGTACGCGGACGCCTACAGCGGCGGCCGGCTCGTCGGCGCGCTCTCCGCCAAGCGGGACGGGCGGATGCCGACCGGCTGGGAGATCTACTTCGCCACCGACGACATCGCGGCCGACACCGCCCGGATCAGGGCGGCGGGCGGCCAGATGGTCACCGAGCCCGTCCCGGCGGGCCGGGCCGGGGTGCTCGCCCAGGCGGCCGACCCCGGCGGCGCGGTCTTCGGGCTCTGGCAGGCCGGTGACCGCGCGGGCTTCGAGAAGCGGAACGAGCCCGGCTCCTTCTGCTGGACCGAGGTCTACACCCGCCGCAGGGACGAGGTGGACGCCTTCTACGAGTCCGTCTTCGGCTACCGGGGTACGGATATGGACGACCCCGGAACGGCCGAATCGGGTCTCGACTTCCGCATGTGGTCCCCGGCAGGCACCGAACCCGGCCCGGACACCGCGATCGGCGGCCGCAGCGTCATCACCGACGCCTTCCCCGCGGAGATGCCCAGCTACTTCCTCACCTACTTCGCCGTCGAGGACTGCAACCGCACGGCCGGGCACACCGTCCGTCTCGGTGGCCGGATCTCCGCGCCGCCCTTCGACATCCCGCACGGGCGGATGGCGGTGCTCCAGGACGACCAGGGGGCTGTTTTCGCCGTACTTCAGCCCCCTGTGCCCGAGAAGGGGCAGAGTGAGCTGTGACACCCCGATCCGCCCCCGGGTTCGCAACCACGGCCTCAGCCAGGAAGAATCGGGGGAGCGCACCGCCGGGTGGTGCCCAGTGGTGAGACGCCGTACAGGGCGGGTGTTCGCGGGCTTCTTCACTTGAGGCCCGTACGGGGAGGTGGCAGGGCAAGTGGTGGAGCAGCTGACGCAGCACGACCCGAGGCGGATCGGCCCGTTCGAGGTGCTGGGCCGGCTCGGTGCCGGCGGCATGGGCCTGGTCTATCTCGCCCGCTCGGCTTCCGGCCGACGGGTGGCGATCAAGACGGTCCGTACCGAGCTCGCCGAGGACCAGCTGTTCCGGGTCCGGTTCACGCGCGAGGTGGAGGCCGCCCGCGCCGTCAGCGGTTTCTACACGGCCGCGGTCGTGGACGCCGACCCGCGCGCCGCCGTGCCGTGGCTGGCCACCGCCTACGTACCGGCGCCCTCGCTGGAAGAGATAGTGACCGAGTGCGGCCCCATGCCCGCCCAGGCGGTCCGCTGGCTGGCCGCCGGGATCGCCGAGGCCCTCCAGTCGATCCACGGCGCCGGGCTCGTCCACCGCGACATGAAGCCGTCGAACGTGCTCGTCGTCGAGGACGGCCCCCGGGTGATCGACTTCGGGATCGCCTCCGGCGTCTCCAACACCCGGCTGACCATGACCAACGTCGCCGTGGGCACCCCCGCCTACATGTCGCCCGAACAGGCCAGGGACTCGCGCAGCGTCACCGGCGCCAGCGACATCTTCTCGCTCGGCTCCACGCTCGCCTTCGCCGCCACCGGCCACGCCCCGTACCACGGCGGCAACCCCGTCGAGACGGTCTTCATGCTGCTGCGCGAGGGCCCCGACCTGACGGGGCTGCCCGAGGAGCTGCGGCCGCTCATCGAGTCCTGCATGCAGATGGACGCCGGGCTGCGCCCCACCCCCGCCGACCTCCAGGCCCAGCTGGCCCCGCACCTCTTCGCCGCCGGCGGCGACGACAGCGGCACGGCCTCGGCCTGGCTGCCGGGCTCCGCCACGGCGATGATCGAGCAGCGCCGGGGCGGCCGGAAGCCCGCCCCGCCGGCCCCGCCCGCGGCGCCCGCCCCGGTCCCGCCGCCGCCCCAGGCGCCGCCGCGCGTCGACCCGCGCCCCTCCGTCGCCGTCGCGGCGCACCGCCCCGATCCGGGCGGCCCGGTCCGGCTGCCCGGCGCCAAGGTGCCGATCGGCCCCGGCCCGCGCGCCCAGGACGTCCGGGCCGCCGCCTCCGGCGAGGCGGGGCACGCGACCGGCTGGGTCCGCCCGCCCGCCGGGGTGACGGCCGCCGCCCCGGCCGCCGCCCCCGTGCCCGCCCCCGGCCGTCCGGTCGAGCCCCCGCCGGGCCCGGACCGCTGGCGCCCCTGGCGGTTCCGGATGTCCAACGACGTCTGGGGCACCCCGGTCGTCTCCGGCGACCTCCTCTACGTCACGTCCTTCGAGGTGCACGCCCTGGACGTCGGCAACGGGCGGCGCCAGTTCAAGACCCGGGACGTGGCCTGGGTGATGGCCGTCGAGGGCGGCCGCATCCACGCCTCCGACGGGCCCTCGCTCTACGCCCTGGACGCGGCGACCGGCACCGAGCGCTGGCGGCTCCAGACGGACGCCTGGGTCTACGCCCTCAAGGCCGACCGGGGCACCGTCGTCACCGGCACCCGGGGCGGCGGCGTCCAGGCATGGGAGGCCGCCACCGGCGAGAAGCTGTGGGAGGCCACCGGCGTACAGACCGACTTCGAGACGCCCGAGGCCGGGCCGGTCATCCACGACGGCACGGTCTTCCTCTGGCAGGACGCCAGGCTGCGCGCCGTCGACGCCCGCACCGGCATCGAGCGCTGGTCCTACCCGATCGGCGACGCCGCCTCCTGCGGCGGGGTGCCGGTCCGGCTGACCCCGGCGCCGGACGGTTTCGTCTACGTCAGCGCGGGGGCCCGGGTCCTCGCCGTGGACACCGTCTCCGGGCATGTGCGCTGGCACTTCGAGTCGCCCGCGGTCTTCCTCTCGCCGCCCGCGTTCGCCCCCGGCCCGGCCGTCACCGGCGGTGGCGTCTACCTCGCCGACTACCTGGGCACCGTGTACGCGCTCGACGCCTCGACCGGCAAGGACCGCTGGCGGATCGCCACGGAGGCCCGCCAGTCGGCCGAGCCGGTCCTGGTCGCCGCCGGGAACGTCCACGTCGGCAGCGGCAGCGCCCTCTACACCCTCGACGCGGTCACCGGCACCCCGAAGTGGCGGTTCGCGGCGGGCGGCGAGGTGGTCGGCTCCCCGGTGGTCGCCGACGGCCGGGTCCACTTCGGCTCCGCCGACCACGTTCTCTACACCCTGGACGCGGTGGGCGGCCAGCTCCGCTGGAAACTGGCGACCGGCGGCGAGATCACCGGCTCGCCCGTGGCACAGGGCGGTGTCGTGTACGCGTGCAGCAAGGACCGCTGCGTGTACGCGCTGGACGCGCTGAAGGGCACGGGCACCGGCAACCGGGCCAGGGTGTGACACCACCTCCCGGGGCGTGCTCCTACGCCCCGGGACGGCGCTCGTCCTCCGGGCCCGGGGTCTCCGGCCCGTCGTCCGGCGGGGTGCGGGGCCCGTCCCGCGGCTCCGGCCCCGTGTAGGGCTCCGGCTCGGGCTCCGGCAGCGTGCTCGTCTGCACCGAGGGCCCCGGCTCCTGCGTCGGCGGCCAGGTGTCCGGATGTCGCGCGTCCGGCGCCGTGAACGGCTTCCCGGCCACCGCACCCGCAGATCTCCGCCGCCCCGGCATCACCACCGCTCCCACCACCATCAGCACCCCGCCCACCAGCGCCCCGGCCACGCCCCACCCCAGCCCCGAGCCGTCCCCCGCGACCGCGAGACTGCCCGCCGCCTGCCCCTGACGCACCATCCACAGCACGGTGAACCCCAGCACCAGGATCCCCGCCACACCCACCGTCCACCGCGAGCGCACCGCCACCCCGAGCACCGCCAGCAGAACGGCGCAGAGGAACACGAGCAGCATCGACCCCAGCGGCTCCGGCCGCCCGGCGGTGACATGGGTGAACAGCTCGCCGACCCGGTAGTCCCGCCCGGGGCGACCGTCGTACCAGTCACGGAAGGGGCTCAGCACGGCGGCCGCCGCTCCGGCGAGAGCGATGAGCGGGCCGAGGACTGCGCGGATCATCTCGGCCTCCCGAGGGCACGGACCGGTGCCACGTCTGCACGGACCGGTGTCACGACACTGCACCGCTCTCGGCACGACGCTACGCCCGCCCGCCCCACCCCGCCACCGTGCGCTAGCGTGACGCACGGTCGTTCGACAAGTGCACATCAGGGCAACAGCGCAAGGGGGGCTGCATCGATGATGCGGCATGTCAAGCTGTCCGCGGTACTCATCGCGGTCGTACTCGCACTCACCGGTTTCTCCACGTCCGGCCACGGACGCGGCGGTTCGGGGAAGAGCAAGAGCAAGAGCCATGGTTCGAGCAGCAGTGGTGGCGGCTGCTCCAACTCCAAGAAGAGCAACAACGGCTACCGCAGCGGCTACGACGACGATGACGACTACGGATCGTCGAGCGGGTCCTCGGACAACACCGACTACGCGACGGAGACCCCGAGCCCCACCACCACCGACGAACCCCTGGTCTCCGTCGTCCGCTGCGCCGGCCCCGGCAAGAGCGGGGGCAGGAACAAGCGCAAGGGCAAGGCGGTCACCTTCTCCACCGTCAGCCTCACGGCCGGCACCACCGGTTCGCACAGCTACGAGATCGAGGTGGAGTTCCTCGACGCCGGGGGCCGGACCATCGACACCGGCACCGCGTACCAGGACGCCCAGGGCGGCGACGTCGTCGAGATCGACGTACGGATGGACCACCCGGGCAAGGCCGCCCAGGTGAGGAAGTGCCGGGCCGACGCCGAGATGACGTACTGATCCGTCGGCCCGGTCCGTTCACGGCCCCGGCCCGTTCCGTCCCCGCCCGGTCAGCGGATCCGGAACGGACCGGTGCCCCGGCCCCGGCCCTCACCGCGCTCCCGGCCCCGGAAGAGCTCGGCCTGCCGATCCGGCGGCAGGTTCCCGAGTGCGATCAGGTGCGGGGCGTGGGCCATGGCCTGCGTCCGGGCCGCCTCCCGCGCGGACCACACCGCCCGCACCGTCCCCTGCACCGCCTCCGTCGGGTACCCGGCGATCACCCCGGCCGCCCGCAGCGCCGCCTCCACCGCGCCGCCCGGCTCCGTCACCTCGCTGACCAGCCCGGTCTCGTACGCCCGCCGGGCCGAGACCCGTTCGGCCGTCCCCATCAGCGCCATCCGGGCCACCTCCCCGAACGGCATCCGCTGCGCCATCGCGATCGACTCGTACGCGCTGACCATGCCGTACGCGGTGTGCGGGTCGAAGAACGTCGCGTCCTGCGAGGCGATCACGAACTCCGCCTCGCCCAGCAGGTAGAACGCCCCGCCGCAGGCCATCCCCTCCACCGCCGCGACCACCGGCTTCCACAGGTCGTTCGCCTTCGGCCCGACCGTCAGCAGCGGATCGTCGATCGTGTACGGGGAGGAGGGCTGCGGCACCTCGGTGTCCCGGTCGATCCCGGTGCAGAACGCCCGGCCGCCCGCCCCGGTCAGGACCACCGCCCGCACCGTGTCGTCGTGCCGGAACGCCCGCCAGGTCGCGGCCAGCTCACCCGCCGTGGCCAGGTCGATCGCGTTCAGCCGCTCCGGCCGGTCCAGGGTGACGAGCGCGACCCCGGTCGCCTTGTCCGTCTCGGTGCGCAGCGCCATCGACGCTCACCGCTCCAGCAGCCAGCGCACCAGCGTCCGCCCGGAGGCGTCCGGGCAGAACACCGCCCGCACCGTCGCGCCGATCCGCAGCCGCGCCGGGTCGACCGAGTCCAGCGGGGCGTCCGGCCCGCTCACCACGTTCCCGACCAGCCGGATCGACGGGGCCTCCGCCAGCTCCACCACCACCGCGTTGTACGGGGCGTGGGCCGCGTAGGCGGGCAGCAGCGGCGGATGCGGCAGCACGTACGACCAGATCCGGCCCCGCCCGCTCATCCGCCGCCACTCGCTGTCGAAGGACTGGCAGTGCGGGCAGCACGGCCGGGGCGGGAACCGGAGCTTGCGGCACCCCTCGTCGGCGCAGGCCTGCACCCGCAGCTCGCTGCGGGCCGCGTACTCCCAGAACGGCGCGCCGTCCTCGTCCACCACGGGCGTCAGCAGCCCGTCCGTCTCCGTTGCCATGACGACTCCTCAGCTCCTCAGCAGTACGGCGGAGGTGGGCACACCCTCACCGGCGGTGACCAGGCACGTCCCGGCGTCCGGGACCTGGGCGGTGGAGACGCCGCGCAGCTGCTTCACGCCCTCGGTGATCAGGTTGAAGCCGTGCACGTACGCCTCGCTCAGCCCGCCGCCCCCGGTGTTGATGGGCAGCCGCCCGCCGCTCTCCAGCGCCCCGCCCTCGGTGAACGCCGCGCCCTCGCCGCGCCCGCAGAAGCCGTACCCCTCCAGGGAGAGCGGGATGAGCGGGGTGAACGCGTCGTAGATCTGTGCCACGTCCACGTCCCCGGGCCCGAAGTCGGCCTGCTTCCACAGCTGCCGGGCGGCCGTCCAGGCGGGGCCGGAGAGCGGGTCGTCGTTCCAGTAGTTGACCATCCCGTGGTGCTGGGCGGGCAGCCCCTGCGCGACGGAGTGGATGTACACGGGCTTCTGCCGGCAGTCCCGGGCCCGCTCGGCCGAGACGATCACGCAGGCCAGCGCGCCGTCCGTCTCCAGACAGTTGTCGAAGAGGCAGAGCGGCTCGCTGATCCAGCGCGAGGTCATATACATGTCGCGGGTCAGCGGCCGTTCGTACATCATCGCGGCCGGGTTCTGGTTGGCGCGGTTGCGGCAGGCGAGGGCGACGTTGAAGAGGTGGTCGCGGGTGGCCCCGTACTCGTGCATGTACCGGCGGGCCAGCATCCCGATCTCGTCGGCCGGCCGCAGCAGCCCGTACGGGCGGGTCCACTGCGCCGGGGTGGGCAGTTGCGCGGTGGTGTTCTTCCAGGGCCGTGGCCCCGAGCCCCGCTTCCTCGACCGCCAGGCGACGCCCACGCTCGCCTGCCCGGTCGCGACCGCGGCGGCCAGATGGGCGATGGTCGCGCAGGAGCCGCCGCCCCCGTACCCCACCTTGCTGAAGAAGGTCACGTCGCCGGCGCCGATGGCCTTGGCGATCTCGACCTCGTCGGTCTCCTCCATCGTGTACGAGGCGAACCCGTCCACCTCGGACGCGGGGATGCCCGCGTCGTCGAGCGCCGCGACGATGGCCCGGCAGGCCAAGGTCTTCTCGGATTCCGGCAGTTGTTTCGCGAAGGCCGTCTGCCCTATTCCGGCTATCGCCGTCGCGTCCTTGAGCGCCGCCACCGCCACCTCCCAGGCCGTCATGACTGCTGACAGCGGCAGAGGCTACAGCTAATCTGACGGATAGTCAGCTACTGCGTCAGGGAGGGCGAGCGATGCGCGGCGACGAGGAGTGGGGCACCATCCCGGAGCTGGTTCAGGCGGCGGCGCGCCGGTACGGGGACCGGGAGGCGGTCGTCGAGGGCCGCGTCCGGGTCTCCTACGCCGAACTGGGCGAGCGGGTGGAGCGGGCCGCCGCCGCGTGCCTGGCCTCGGGCGTCGAGCCGGGGGACCGGGTCGCGATCTGGGCCCCCAACACCCTGGACTGGATCGTCTCCGCGCTCGGCGCCGTCACCGCGGGCGCGGTCCTCGTCCCCCTCAACACCCGCTTCAAGGGCACGGAGGCGGCGTACGTCCTCGACCGCAGCCGGGCGAAGCTCCTCTTCGTCACGGGCACCTTCCTCGGCACCTCGTACGTGGCCTCACTGCGCCGCGCCGAGGCCGAACTCCCGCACCTGGAGAAGGTGGTGGTGCTGGCCGACACCGCCCCCGACGACTACCTCACCTGGAAGGACTTCCTGGCCGCGGGGGAGGCCGTGCCGACCGGGGCGGTCCGGGCCAGGGCCGCGAGCCTCGCCCCCTCGGACCTCTCCGACATCATCTACACCTCGGGCACCACGGGCCGCCCCAAGGGCGCGGCCATCACCCACGCCCAGACGCTCCGCTGCTACGCGATCTGGAGCGAACTGGCGGGCCTGCGCGAGGGCGACCGCTATCTGATCGTGAACCCCTTCTTCCACACCTTCGGCTACAAGGCGGGCGTCCTTGCCTGTCTGATGCGGGGCGCCACGATGGTCCCGCAGCCGGTGTTCAACGTGGACACCGCCCTGGCCAACATCGCCGCCGAACGGATCTCGGTGCTGCCCGGCCCGCCCACCCTCCACCAGTCGCTGCTGGACCACCCGGCCCGGGACGCGCACGACCTCTCCGCCCTCCGCCTGGTGGTGACGGGCGCGGCGGTCGTCCCGCTGCGGCTGGTGGAACGGCTCCGCACGGAGCTGCGGGTCTCCACGGTCCTCACCGCGTACGGCCTCTCCGAGGCGAGCGGCATCGTCACCATGTGCCGGCGCGGCGACCCGGCGGAGACCATCGCCGCCACCTCGGGCCGGGCGATCCCGGGCACGGAGGTCCGGGTGCTGGCCGAACCGGGCCAACCCGGCGAGATCCTGGTCCGGGGCTTCCACGTGATGGGCGGCTACTTCGAGGACCCGGAGACCACGGCCGCCGCGATCACCCCGGACGGCTGGCTGCGCACCGGCGACGTCGGCGTGCTCGACGAGCACGGCAACCTGAGGATCACCGACCGGATCAAGGACATGTTCATCGTCGGCGGCTTCAACGCGTACCCGGCCGAGATCGAGCAGCTCCTCGGCCTCCACCCGGACGTGGCCGACGTCGCCGTCATCGGCGTCCCGGACCCCCGCCTGGGCGAGGTCGGCAAGGCGTACGCGGTCCGCCGGCCCGGCGCCACGCTCACCGCCGACGACCTGATCGCCTGGTCCCGCCGCGAGATGGCGAACTACAAGGTCCCGCGCGCCGTCGAGTTCGTCCCCGACCTCCCCCGCAACGCCAGCGGCAAGGTCCTGAAGGGCGAACTCCGCGCGCGCCGCGCCTGAACCGGGCGGCCCGTGCGAAGAGGGGTACGGGCCCCCAGCCCGTACCCCTCTTCCGGTGCGCGGTGCGCCCACGTCCCCCGTGGCGCGCCCGCGCTGTGCGGCGATCGCGACGGCTCCCCCTCCGCGCCGCCGCGGCCGCTCCCCCGTGCCCCTGAAGTGGCTCTAGTTGGCCGGCTCGCTCGTGGCGTGGGTGTTGTCGGTCGTGTTCTCGGCCTCACCCTCCGGCGCCGTGGTGGCGTGGGTGTTGAGCGGCTTGATCTCGCCGTTCGTTCCCCGGACGTCCACCGGAGCGCTGGTGGCGTGGGTGTTGAGCGGCTTGATGGTCGGCTTGGTGCTCTGAGCATCCGCCATGATGTGTCTACTCCCCTAGATGGTTCGGAGTTGCCGGGGTCGGCGAGGCCCGTCCAGCTGTTCCCCCGTTGGACGGCCGGACGGGCCCTGTGTGGGGCCGTTCACATTAGTGCCACGGCCTTCAGTCGCCCCGTCTGCCCCCCGACGCGACGGATCGACTAGGCAGAGAGTGTCGCGCGCGGATAAACGAACGATGAACGACCTGGCCGGAACGCGTTAGGTGACCGGAGCCCCGTCGAGAAGGTCCTGGACGGCGGCGGCCTCCGGCGAGTCGAGGGACTCGAAGATGGTCAGTGCCTCGCGCCAGCAGACCTGGGCACGGCCCTCCTGCCCTATGGCGGCCAGCGCCTTCCCGAGTACCGCGAGCACGTTGCCGCGCCGCCATTCTCCGCCGATGCCCCGGAGGACGGTGAGCGCTATCTCGGAATTGGTGGCGGCCTGGGCCGGGCGCCGGGCCGCTATGTCGACCTCGGCCAGGCGGAACAGCGCCATGCCTTCCCAGAGCCGCTGCCGACTGTCCTTGAAGACCTGGTACGCCCTCTGCAGGCTTTCGGCGGCCGCCTCCAGCCGTCCGCTCTGGGTGAGCGCGAGTCCGAGCGCGTAGCGGCCGTTCGCGCCCTTGAGCGCGTGGTTCATCTCGTCGTACATCGCCGTTCCCCGCTGCGCGAGGGACACGGCTGTGGCGGTCCGCCCCATGGCGAGGTGAACGCGCGACAGGTTGCACAGGGCGGACGCCTCTCCCGGTCGGTCCGCGATCTCCCGGAAGTTGTCTATGGCGCGCGTCAGGTGCTCCTCGCCGTCCGCGTGCCGGTTCTCGTAGAGCGCGACGATGCCCAGCAGGTTCGATGCCCAGCAGGCGGGGAGCGGGTCCTGGGCGACGGCGGAGAGCCGCAGCGCCCGCTCGCATTCCTCACCGGCCAGGTCGAAACGGCCGGAGACGTGGTGCACATTGGCGAGCGTGAGAAGTGCCCGGCCCTCCGACTTGGCGTCCCCAGCGCGTTCGGCGGCCTCGCAGGCGACGGTGACGGTCGCTTCGTACTCCTTCGAATTCGCCCCGGACTCCGCCAGGTCGATGGCCACCCAGAGCAGGTCGACGGCGTACGGCAGAGTCTGCGCCCGCGCGGACTGGCGGGCGCAGGCCAGCAGCGGCCCGGCCTCCGCGTAGAGCCAGTCCTGGGCCTGGCGTCTGCTGGCGAACGCCAGACCACTCGCGGAAGTGGGCGAGAGATGGCTGACCAGGGTGTCGCCGGGCTTCTCCAGCGCACTGACCCGTGCGACGGTCGCCAGGTAGAAGTCCAGCAGCCGGGAGAGCGCCGACTCGCGCTCGTCCGGGCCCCGTTCGTCCCGTTCCGCGCAGGAACGCGCGTAGAGGCGCACCAGGTCGTGGTAGCGGTACCGGCCCGGTGCCGCGGACTCCAGGAGGCTGGTGTCGACCAGGGCCTCCAGGAGGTCCTCCGTGGTGTGGGGCTCCAGGTCGAGCAGGGCGGCCGCGGCGGCCAGCGAGATGTCCGGGCCGTCCGCCAGGCCCAGGAGCCGGAAGGCGCGGGCCTGGGCGGGCTCCAGCTGGCCGTAGCCCAGCTCGAAGGTGGCCTTCACCGCGAGGTCGCCCGCCTGGAGTTCGTCCAGGCGGCGCCGCTCGTCCGCGAGCTTGGCGGCCAGCACGGAGACCGTCCAGGTGCGGCGGGCGGCCAGGCGGGAGGCGGCGATGCGGATGGCCAGCGGGAGGAAGCCGCAGGCGGCGACCACGTCGAGGGCGGCCTCCCGCTCCGAGGTGATGCGCTCCTCGCCCACGATCCGGGTGAAGAGCTGGAGCGCCTCCTCCGGCGACATCACGTCCAGGTCGACCAGATGCGAACCGGCCAGGTCGACCATCCGCACCCGGCTGGTGATCAGCGCCGCGCATCCCGCGGTACCCGGCAGCAGCGGGCGGACCTGGGCCGCGTCGTGGGCGTTGTCGAGGAGGATCAGGACGCGGCGGCCGTCGAGCGTGGAGCGGTACAGCGCGGCGCGCTCGTCCAGCGAGTCGGGGATCGCCGAGTCCGCGGTGCCCAGGGCGCGCAGGAACGCGCCGAGCACGGTCTCCGGCTCGGCGGCCCGCGCCCCGGCACCCTGGAGGTCCACGTACAGCTGGCCGTCCGGGAAGTGCTGGCGGGCCTGGTGGGCGACGTGCACGGCGAGGGTCGTCTTGCCGACGCCCCCGATGCCGGCCAGCGCCGAGACGGCCATCACGGAGCCCTCGGCGGTCGCCAGCCGGTCGCCGAGTTCGCGGACGAACGAGGCGCGGCCGGTGAAGTCCGGCACGGTGGCCGGGAGCTGGGCGGGCCGCACCGGCGCGCCGGCCGGGGCCGGTGCGGCGGCGGAGCGGGCCAGCTCCTCGTCGGCGCGCAGGATGCGCTGCTGGAGCTGGGCCAGCTCGGGGCGCGGGTCCACGCCCAGTTCCTCGGAGAGCAGCCGCCGGGTGTCGGCGTAGACGGCGAGGGCCTCGGCCTGCCGGCCGCTGCGGTACAGGGCGATCATCAGGAGCTCGCGCAGCCGCTCCCGCAGCGGGTGCGCGGCCGTCAGCGCGGTCAGCTCGGAGACCGCCTCCGCGTGGTGGCCGACCTCCAGGTCCAGGTCCAGCCGGGTCTCGGTGAGCTGGAGCCGCCACTCCTCCAGCCGGGTGCGCTGGTTCTCCGCGTACGGGCCGGGCACGGAGGCGAGCGCCTCGCCGTCCCACAGCCCGAGCGCCTTGTCGAGCAGGGCCCGGGCCCCGTCGCGGTCCCCGCCCGCGGCGGCCTTCTCCGCCTCGGCCGCCAGGTCCCGCACGACGTCGACGTCGAGACCGTCCCGGCCGGCCCGGATCGCGTACCCGCCGGCATCACTGACCAGCGTCTCCGGGTCGAGGACCTTGCGGAGCCGGGAGGCGTACGTACGTATCGCGGCGAGCGCCTGCGAGGGCGGTTCCTCGCCCCAGATCGCGTCGATCAGCTCGGCGGCGGTGGCCGTGCGGCCGCCGCGCAGCAGCAGCGCCGCCAGCAGGGCCCGCTGCTGCGGCGAACCCGAGGACAGGGCCTCGCCGCCGCGCCAGGCCCGTACCGGACCGAGCACGGCGAACCGCAGACCGGCGCCGCGCGCCTCCCGCTGTTGCGGAACGCGTTGTTCCGGAACACGCGTGTGCGGTTCGTTGTCACGGTCCATTGCCGCCCCCTGCCCTGCTCGCCCCGCCGGTGCTGCCCTTCGCGCTGACGCGGTCCGCCTGGATGTGCCCGCCCGTGCGCCGGTTGGGGGCGGGTGGATCCGGATTGGCCGGTACCGCTGGTATCGCGCTCAACAGTCTGCCTTGTCCGGGGCGGGCGCGTCAGCAGTGGGTGGCTCTCTGCACAAGCCCTACAAGCCCTCGGCGACGTTTCCGGACGGGGTCCGGTCCAGGGAGCTGACGGTTCGTCAGATCAGCGCTACCGTGGAAAGCATGGAGACCTTCCCGAAGATCATCTCGGTGGACGACCACACGGTGGAGCCCGCTCATGTCTGGCGGGACCGGCTCCCGTCCAAGTACCTCGACCGCGGCCCGCGGATCGTTCGTGCCCCGCTGAAGGAAATGACCTTCATGGGCGGAAAGTTCGCGCCCGTGATGGGGGAGAAGGGCGACGACGGGCCGGTCGGCGACTGGTGGGTGTACGAGGACCTGCATCGCCCGCTCACCCGCCTCGACACCGCGGTCGGCTACGACCGGGACGAGATCAAGCTGGAGATCATCACCTACGAGCAGATGCGTCCCGGTTCGTTCTCGGTGCCGGAGCGGCTCGCCGACATGGACGTCAACCACGTGCAGTCCGCGCTCTGTTTCCCCACCTTCCCGCGCTTCTGCGGCCAGACCTTCACCGAAGCGAACGACCGCGAACTGGGGCTGCTCGGGGTGCGGGCGTACAACGACTGGATGGTCGAGGAGTGGTGCGGCCCCGAGGCGCGGGGCCGGCTGATCCCGCTCACCCTGATCCCGCTCTGGGACGCGGAGCTGGCCGCCGAGGAGGTCCGGCGCAACGCGGCACGGGGGGTGCGCGCCGTGGCGTTCTCCGAGATACCCCCGCATCTGGGGCTCCCGTCGATTCACACGGACGAGTGGGACCCCTTCCTGCGGGCCTGTGACGAGACGGGGACGGTGATCGCGATGCACATCGGTTCGTCCTCGAAGATGCCGTCCACCTCGGCCGACGCCCCGCCCGCGGTCGGTTCCACGATCACCTTCGCCAACTGCTGCTTCTCCATGGTCGACTGGCTGATGAGCGGCAAGTTCGAACGGTTCCCCAACCTCCGGATCATGTACGCGGAAGGACAGATCGGCTGGATCCCGTACATCCTGGAACGCGCCGACGTGGTCTGGGAGGAGAACCGGGGCTGGGGCGGCGTCGCCGACAAGGTGCACCGTCCGCCGTCGGAGCTGTTCGCCGACCACGTCTACGGATGTTTCTTCGACGACGCCTTCGGGCTGCGGAACCTGGACGCGATCGGTGTCGGCAACGTTCTGTACGAGACGGACTACCCGCACTCCGACTCCACCTGGCCCAAGTCGCGCGAGGTGGGCGAAACGCAGATGGGGCACCTGGACGCGGACGTGGTCGACCGGATCGTCCGGCGGAACGCGATCGACCTGCTGGGACTCACGGACGACGGTCTGTGGCCGGGCCCCGGCGGCGGGCGGTAGCGGGGCAGAGGCAGGGGGGTGGAAAAGAGATGTGACACTTTCAGGGGAAGTGTCACATCTTTTTTTCCGGTACCCCCTCCCGGCGGCCCGCCGGGAGCCCGGTGAGGCGTCCTGCCGTCAACTCTTCCGATGGGATCCCCGGTTCGGGTGAATTCCGCCCATCGCCGCCGACGCCGGTGTCCGAACGGACGACCGCGACCCGCCCCCTCGGCGGTGCCCCGGTCCCGGTTCCGGGACGGCCCGACGCCGCGTCGGCTCTGACAGGATCCCGGGCATGCCCCACCACCAGCCCCCGACAGCCGGCCCCGACGACGCTCCGTGGAGCGCCCTGTACGAGCAAGCCGCCGACCGGTACAGCGACCTCGTCACGGAGGTGCGCGACATGGTCGAGCACGGTGTGCACGACCCCGAAGGATCGACGGAGATGGCCTGCGCGGCCGCCGAGACCGCCGGAGCCGCGGCCCGCGCCCTGTCGGATCCCTGGTCCCTCTACACCACGCGGGACGCCGCGACGGTCGCCTCGGCACTCTTCGTCCAGCTCCGGCACGGCGCCGACGCGCTCCGGGAACTCGCCCTCGCCACCGGCCGGATCGCCGAACGCGGCGAGGCCGGACCGTCGGCGGACCTGGACGACGCCCTGGAGGCGCTGCGGTCGGCGTCCGAGACGGTCCACGGACTGGTCGCCCGGCACGCCGCCACCACGGTGCGCGCCCTGCACGCGACTCCCTGCTCGGCCCCGGTGCCCGCCGACGTCCACCGGACCGTGGTCGCCGTGGCGGCCCTGCTCGACGCACGGCACGACGGGGCCGTGACGCTGAACACCCGCCACGAGGACGGCGCGTACGACCCGGACGACGACGAGGGGTTCGGGTGCGGTTGCGACGTCACGATCGTCGCCGACCACGACACGTACACCTTCCACCGCGGCGACTCGGAGTGGTCGGTCGTCAAGAAGTCGGACGGTGTGGCGGGCCCGGGAGGATCCGTCCACTACTCCACCTGGATCGGCCTGAGCACGCGCCTGGAGACCGCCCACCCGCAGCAGCTCGCCGACGAGATCCTGAGCCTCGTCGCGCACGACCGCGACGAGGCCCGGAGCTCCGACGGCGCTCCGGTCCCCGCCCCGGCCGGCACCCTTTAGGGCGGGTCCGGCGGTACGGGGCGGAGGGAAAGCGGCGCGCCCGCCGCCCCGACCCTCCGCGTCACGCCCCGGTGATCGGCTCCTGGAGCTCCGTCACCCACTGGCTCCGGTCCTCGGGGCACTCCAGGCTGACCTCCCGGCTGTACCCCCGGGACCGGTAACCGTTCGCGTCGATCCAGTGGGCCAGGGCCTGGGAGGTCGGCAGCACGCCGTCCATCGAGCCGTGGTGGACGATGGTCGCCGCCTCGATCGCGGGCAGCTCGACCACCGTGATCCCGGTGTCGCCCACCGGGCCCACCGGGGCGGACACCGTGACCCCCGCGTGGACGACGACCGCGCCGCCGCCCTCCGGGGCGTCCTCGTAGTACGCGATCCCCGGACCGCTCGGGCGGACGCCCGTGCCGCCGAGCAGCGGGAACAGCCGCTCGTACAGCGGCCCGATCACGGGCGTGATGTGCTCCGGCCCGTAGCTCGCCGCGATGCCGGACAACTCGGCGACCCGTACCGCCGGGACCTGCTTGACGACGACGTCGTTCGTGGACATGCGTCCCTCGCTCTCGATCGACCGGAGCCTCGCCTCGACCTGCGCCAGCCGTGCGGCCGCCGCCCGCATGGCCTCCTCCAACTCGGCCCGGCGCAGCCGCAGCATCCCGCGCAGCTCCTCCGGCCCCACCTGCTCGTCGAGGATGGCCTGCACCTGCTGAAGGGTGAAGCCGAGATCCTTGAGAGCGATGACGCGGTTGAGGCGCGAGAGCTGGGCGGCTCCGTAGAAGCGGTAGCCGGTGGCGGGGTCGGTGCGGTCGGGGTGCAGCAGCCCGATGGCGTCGTAATGACGCAGCATCCGGGCCGATACCCGCCCGTACCTGGCGAAGTCTCCGATGGTGAACATGACGTCTCCGAGTCGACCGCTTCACACGGTGTCAAGGTCAAGCACCGCCCTCGCACGCCCGGCGGCGGAAGAAAGGAACGCGGCGGAAAGGGGGCGGAGAAAGGCGCACGGAACGCCGGCCGGCCGACGCGTGAACGGCGGGAGAAATGCGCCGGGAAGGCGGGAGGGCGGGCGGTGGAACAGGGCGGGAAAAGGCAGGAGCCCCGTTCCCCGCCGAAGCGGAGGAGCGGGGCTCCTTGGGTACTACTAGCCGGCCGCGATCGGCCGACCCGGGCAACTAGGCCGGGGTGACGTTCTCAGCCTGCGGACCCTTGGGTCCCTGAGTGACGTCGAAGTTCACGACCTGGTTCTCCTCGAGGGAGCGGAACCCGGACGCGTTGATCGCGGAGTAGTGGACGAAGACATCCGGGCCGCCGCCGTCCTGGGCGATGAAGCCGAAGCCCTTTTCAGCGTTGAACCACTTGACGGTTCCGGTAGCCATAAGCCCTCCTTGGGCCAAAGGGTTGCCCTGCTCCAGAACCTGCATAGAAGTCTGAAAACTACAAAAGCCTGCGGGTTACATGCTCCGCAGGCTCTGTACTGCAAGGGAAACCAAACTGCAACTTGCGTCGAGCCTAGCACGCAGCGTGTATCGAACGGTAGAGGGAAAGATCACTTCACCCGGATGTTTGATTGGCCCCTCCACCCGCCACTTGAAGTGGGCCTACGGGAGGGTGTCGCACGGGTTACTTCTCGGCGTACGAAGTGACCCTTCCGGGTGGCTTCCGGCCGGTCCCGGAACGTCTTCGGGGGTGGTGCGGGGCGCGTCCCGAGCCCCCGGTGGCGTCGGTTTCGGGTCACAGGTCTAGCCTCGCGATGTGGACAATTCAACCGTCTCAACCGTCTCGGCCGTCGAAGGCGACGACCGCCGCAGCCGGCCGCGCGTCGGCCACATCCAGTTCCTGAACTGCCTTCCCCTCTACTGGGGCCTGGCACGGACCGGAACCCTGCTCGACCTGGAGCTGTCGAAGGACACCCCGGAGAAGCTCAGCGAGCAGCTGATCAAGGGCGATCTGGACATCGGCCCCGTCACGCTGGTCGAGTTCCTGCGCAACGCCGACGACCTGGTCGCCTTCCCCGACATCGCGGTGGGCTGCGACGGGCCCGTCATGTCGTGCGTGATCGTGTCGCAGGTGCCGCTGGACCAGCTGGACCGGGCCCGGGTGGCGCTCGGCTCGACGTCGCGGACCTCCGTGCGCCTGGCCCAGCTGCTGCTGGCCGAGCGGTACGGGGTCACCCCCGACTACTACACCTGCCCGCCGGACCTCGGCCTGATGATGCAGGAGGCGGACGCCGCGGTGCTCATCGGCGACGCCGCGCTGCGCGCCAATCTGCACGACGCGCCCCGGCTCGGCCTCCAGGTCCACGACCTGGGCCAGATGTGGAAGGACTGGACGGGGCTGCCGTTCGTCTTCGCGGTCTGGGCGGCCCGCAAGGACTTCCTGGCGCGCGAGCCCGAGCAGGTGGCCAAGGTGCACGAGGCGTTCCTGGCCTCGCGGGACCTCTCGCTGGAGGAGGTCACCAAGGTCGCGGAGCAGGCGGCGCGCTGGGAGGCGTTCGACTCCGAGGTGCTGGAGCGGTACTTCACCACCCTGGACTTCCGCTTCGGCCCGGACCAGCTGGCGGGCGTGCGGGAGTTCGCCCGCCGGGTCGGCCCCACGACCGGCTTCCCGGCCGATGTGACCGTGGAGCTGCTCGGCGGCTGACCCGGCGCGGAGCGCACGCCGCACACCCCCGCCATGGGCCCCTGCCCGGGCCGGTCCCGTTCCGGCCGGGACAGGGGCCCCGAGGCATGCCCCCGGGCAGGGGCCCGGGGCATGCCCCAAAGGCGCGGCATGGATGAATGTCGTACTTTCCCGGCCGCTTATCCGGGGCCGTCCTTCCGGCGTTCTCCCGGGCGTTCTTCCCGGTGTTCTCCCCGGCGTTCCCCCGACGTTCCTTCTGCCGTCCGCCCGGTCGTCCGGTGTTCCTTCCGTCGCGCCCCGCGCTCCGCGGTGTTCCTTCCGTCGGTCCGCCTGGATTCGGACGAATAAGCGATGAATAACCGATTCCCGGACGGGTCTGGACCAGGTCCGGACCCTGGCTCGGAATCGCTCGGATGAACGACTCATTCGCGCCTTTTGTTGTGCCGAAAGTTGTTCTTCGTTCCCTTGGGGGCGAAATAGGCGGATGGTTTCCCCTGGGACCTGATGACCTTCGCCCCCTAGGCTTCGGTCGGAGGTCGGGCCGGTACAGCAGGGGAGTCCACATATGCAGCCGCTGGAAGCCGGCGAACCGCTGACCGTCGGTTCCTACCGATTGCTCGGCAGACTCGGTGCGGGCGGCATGGGACGGGTCTATCTGGGGCGCAGCGCGGGCGGACGCACCGTCGCGGTCAAGGTCGTGCACCCGCATTTCGCGCTCGACGAGCAGTTCCGCGCCCGGTTCCGGCGCGAGGTGGACGCGGCGCGGCGGATCGGCGCGCAGTGGACGGCCCCCGTGCTGGACGCGGACCCGGACGCGCCCATTCCGTGGGTCGCCACCGGCTACGTGGCGGGTCCGCCGCTCTCCGACGCGATCCAGGAGCACGGTCCGCTGCCCGAGAGCGCGGTACGGACCCTGGGGGCGGGGCTCGGCGAGGCGCTGGCCGCCGTCCACGAGCAGGGCGTCATCCACCGCGACGTGAAGCCGTCCAACGTAATGCTGGCCGTGGACGGCCCCCGGCTGATCGACTTCGGGATCGCCCGCGCGCTCGATGCCACCGCCTCGCTCACCTCGACCGGGGTCTCGGTCGGCTCG
Source organism: Streptomyces sp. NPDC015144 (assembly GCF_043079735.1). Taxonomy (NCBI): domain Bacteria; kingdom Bacillati; phylum Actinomycetota; class Actinomycetes; order Kitasatosporales; family Streptomycetaceae; genus Streptomyces; species Streptomyces sp. NPDC015144. The sequence continues at coordinate 124,672 of NZ_JBIBUU010000014.1, forward strand.
CCCGGCTACATGGCGCCGGAACAGATCCGGGGCACCGACATCTCGGGCGCGGCCGACGTCTTCTCGCTCGGCGCGGTACTCGCGTACGCGGCGACCGGCAGCGCCCCCTTCCTCGGCGACTCCTCGGCGGTGCTCCTCTACAAGGTGGTGCACGAGGAACCGGAGCTGGGGGAGCTGACCGGGGATCTGCTGGAGGTCGTCGCCGGGTGCCTGGAGAAGGAGCCCGGGGACCGGCCCACGCCCCGGGAGCTGGCCCGGCGGCTGGCGCCGGACGGGGCCGCCGCGCTGGTGACGGCGGGCTGGCTGCCCGGCCCGGTGGAGCGCGAGGTCAGCCGGACCGCGGTGGCGCTGCTGAACCTGGAGCCGCAGGACACGCCGGAGCAGTCGGGTCCGGTGCCGTTCAGCGGCGCGGCCTGGGGGCCGGGCACCACGCAGGGCGACGCGGGCGGGGCGACCGGGACCAGCGGTGTGGGCGGCGGGTTCGGCTCGCCGGCCAGGCCGTTCCCCACCCACGACCCGACCCGGCTGACCCACCCGGGCGTGCTCCCCTCATGGCCGGCGGAGCCCGGCACGGGCGGCGGGCCGGGCGGGACGACGAGCGGCTACGGCACGTCGGGGAGCCTCCGCGCGGCGCCGCGCGGCGGTGCGTCCGGGTTGCCCGGACCGCGCAGACGTGAGGTCCACGGCGCCCTCACCGCCGGGGTGGGCCGGGACCGGGACGGGGACGGGGGCCCGGACCGGCGCCGGAGGGTGAGCTGCACCGTCGCCCTCGCCGTGGCGGGCGCGCTCGCGGCGGTGACCGTGGGCGGCGCGTTCCTCCTCGACCTGTTCCCGGGCGGCACCACCCACTCCGACGCCGGGCACGGCGGGGAGGCCGCCAGCCCGCCCGCCGCGACCGCGGGCCCGGAGGAGATCGACGAGCTGCCGAAGGAGTTCGTCGGCACCTGGAAGGGGCCGGTCACCGAGAAGACCACCGGCCAGGCGCACGGCACGCTCACCGCCGTCTTCACCGCGGGGAAGCGGGGCACGGACGTGGTCCGCATGACCACCGAGATCAGCAGCCTCGGCCTCACGGTCCGCTGCAACAGCGTCGCCAGCCTCACCTCCGGCACCGCCCGGGAGCTGAAGCTCCGCGAGCGCGTCGACCCGGACCGGCCCAGCACCCCGGCCCTGTGCACCGCCACCACCACCGACGTCCACTTCACCCGGGCCGCCGACGGCACCCTGCGCTTCCAGTCCGACGAACGCGACGCCGGACTCCCGTACGCCACGCTCAGCAGGTCCGACGACTGAGCCCGAAGACGGCTGGCGTACGCTGACCCGGTCCGTGGATCCGCTCAAAAACCGCCGAAAGGTGACGCCCGGTGACCGAGAAGGCCGACCTCCAGCCCATCCTCGACCGAGCCGCCGAGGGCGGCCGGATCACCCCCGAGGAGGCGCTCGACCTCTACCGCTCGGCGCCGCTGCACGCGCTGGGCGCGGCCGCCGACGCCGTGCGCCGCCGCCGCTACGCCGGTACGGAGCACATCGCGACGTACATCATCGAGCGCAACATCAACTACACGAACGTGTGCGTCACGGCCTGCAAGTTCTGCGCCTTCTACGCCGCGCCGAAGGACACCGCCAAGGGCTGGACCCGCGACCTGGACGACATCCTGCGCCGCTGCGCGGAGACCGTCGAGCTGGGCGGCACGCAGATCATGTTCCAGGGCGGACACCACCCGGACTACGGCGTCGAGTACTACGAGAAGCACTTCTCCGCGATCAAGAAGGCGTTCCCGCAGCTGGTGATCCACTCGCTGGGCGCCTCCGAGGTCGAGCACATGGCCCGGATCTCCAAGGTCTCCGTCGAGGAGGCCGTCCAGCGGATCCACGCCGCCGGCCTCGACTCCTTCGCCGGTGCCGGTGCCGAGCTGCTGCCCGCCCGGCCGCGCACCGCGATCGCCCCGCTGAAGGAGTCCGGCGAGCGCTGGCTGGAGATCATGGAGATCGCCCACCGGCTCGGTGTCGAGTCCACCTCCACCATGCTCATGGGCACCGGCGAGACCAACGCCGAACGCATCGAGCACCTGCGGATGATCCGCGACGTGCAGGACCGCACCGGCGGCTTCCGCGCCTTCATCCCGTACACGTACCAGCCGGAGAACAACAAGCTGAAGGGGCAGACGCAGGCCACGCTCTTCGAGTACCTGCGGATGATCGCCATCGCCCGGATCTTCCTGGACAACGTCGCCCACATCCAGGGCTCCTGGCTGACCACCGGCAAGGAGGTCGGCCAGCTGTCGCTGCACTACGGCGCCGACGACCTCGGCTCGATCATGCTGGAGGAGAACGTCGTCTCCTCCGCCGGGGCGAAGCACCGCTCCAACCGGCTGGAGATCATCGACCTGATCCGCCGGGCGGACCGCGTCCCGGCCCAGCGCGCCACCACGTACGAGCACCTCGTCGTGCACGACGACCCGGCCAACGACCCGGTCGACGACCGGGTGGTCTCGCACATCTCCTCCACCGCGCTGGAGGGCGGCACCGCCCACCCGGAGCTGAAGCTCCTCGACGCCAACTGAGGCGGCGGCCGTGCTGACGGTGCACGCCGCCGACGCGGTGCACGGCGGGCCGGGCGGCGACGTACCGGCGGACGCGGACGCCGTGGTCGTGGAGGGCTCCGCGGTCCTGGCCGTCGGCACGTTCCGGGAGCTGACCGCCGCGCACCCGGGGGCCCGGGTCCGGCGGTGGTCCGGCCTGATCACGCCGGGGCTGCTCAACGCGGCCGCCCCGGCGCTGCTGGAGGCCGCCTACCACCCCGACCCGCGCGAGGCCGGTGAACTCGGCACCGAACCGATCACCGGCACCGCCCTCGCCGCGCTCGGGATGGACGACACCCGCTGGGGCGCCGGCGCCCGGCGCGGCCTGCAACGGATGCTGCGGCACGGCACGACCGCCGTACGCGGCCCGTTCACCCGCCCCGCCGTGCGCACCGCCGTCGCCCGCTCGGGGCTGCGCACCTACCCGCCCGGTCCGGCCGCCGCACCGGCCCTCCTCGACCCGCTGGCCGCCGGTACGGGGGACGAGGTCTTCGCGTCGGGCCTCACCGCGGGCGGCCCCGCCGACCTGGCGGTGTTCGGCGTACCGGACCTGGCCGCGCTGTACGCCGGGGGCGCCGGGAGCTGTGTGGCGACGGTGCTCGGCGGGCGGCTGGTCTTCCGCCGGGGCTGACACCCCGGGCGCGTCCGGCTCCGGGCCGCCGACTACGGAACGGCGGGGCCGCCGAGGTACCGGCCGTCGGCACCGTACGGCCAGGCGTTGGCGACGCACCCCTTCAGCCCGTAGATCTGCTGCATCATCGCGGGGGCGGGGCGTCCGGGGCCCGGGCACGTCTCGTGGCCGTGGCCCAGCCAGTGGCCGACCTCGTGGTTGACGATCAGCGCCCGGTACTCGGCGAGCGGCCCGTGGAACTCGGGCGAACCCTGCCGCCAGCGCTTCAGATTGACCATGACGTCGGTGCCGACCCGGCAGTTGACCTCGCCGTGGGTGTCGAGGCCGCTCTTCCCGCAGACGGCGTCGGTGGTCGCCGGGGTGGCGATGCGGATGACGAGCCCGGCCGGGCCCGAGGAGACCCGGTGGAAGCGGTGCTCGCCGTGGTGCGCCCAGCCCCGGGGCGCGGCCAGGATCCCGGCGATCTCGGCGGCGGCCCCGTCCGGGTCCACGCCCGAACCGTCCTCCACCTCGACCCGGTACGCCTTGCTCCCGCGCCCGCCGGAGCCGTCCGGGCCGCCCCGGGCGACGGTGAACGTACCGGTGGCCGCCGGGCCCGCGGACGAGGTGGGCGACGCGGACGCGCCCGACGCGCCGGAGGCCGCCGCCCGGTCGTCGGCGTCCGTGTTCCACCGGGGCCCCAGCACGACGGCGGCACAGATCACCGCGACCGGCACGGCGGCACCCAGCAGCCGTCCTCGACGTCCACCCGGCCCCTGCCCGGCCCCCGTGCGTGCACCTCGTGCGGACATCTGGGCTCCCCCCGGCTCCGGGCGGCGGCGCGCCCCCCTGCCTGTACTGACCGTCGGCGCGGGCGATCGGTTCAGTCCGCCCGGGTACCGGTCCGGGCCGGACCCACCACCGGGGCCGGGCGCCGGGGAGCGGGCTGCTTGAATGGGTGGGTGACCCGAGCTTCCCTGGACAAGCAGCCGCACGAAGTCGCCGAGATGTTCGACGGCGTGGCGGCGAACTACGACCTCACCAACGACGTGCTGTCCCTCGGCCAGGCCAGGCTGTGGCGCAAGGAGGTCGCGAAGGCGGTGCACGCCCGCCCTGCGGAGAAGATCCTCGACCTGGCCGCGGGCACGGCCACCTCCTCGCTGCCCTTCGCCGCGACGGGCGCGTACGTCGTGCCCTGCGACTTCTCCCTCGGCATGCTCCAGGAGGGCAAGAAGCGCAACTCCTGGCTGCCGTTCACGGCGGGCGACGCGACCCGGCTGCCGTTCCGCGACGAGACCTTCGACGCGGTGACGATCTCCTTCGGGCTGCGCAACGTCCAGGACACCGAGGCGGCGCTGCGCGAGCTGTACCGGGTGACCAGGCCGGGCGGACGGGTGGTGATCTGCGAGTTCTCGCAGCCGACCTGGGCGCCGTTCCGCACCGTCTACACCGAGTACCTGATGCGGGCGCTGCCGCCGGTCGCGCGCGCCGTGTCGTCGAACCCGGACGCGTACGTCTACCTCGCCGAGTCCATCCGCGCCTGGCCCGACCAGCCGGGGCTCGCGGCCGCGCTCCAGCGGGCCGGCTGGTCGAAGGTCGCCTGGCGCAACCTCACCGGCGGCGTGGTGGCCCTGCACCGGGGCGTACGCCCCTGAGACACCGGTCCGGCGGCTTCCGCCGCGCGGAACCGGACGGCCGGAAGGACGGGTCGGTGGAGCAGCACGGGCTCCACCGACCGTCGCGGACACAGGCCCGCTCCGGCTCCCGCCACCCGCCTACCCGTCACCGAAGCGAAGTCCGGAAGGCTGTACGAGAGCCGGGCGAAGGCCGTAGGACGGCTTCGTACGAAGGTCGGGCGAAGTCGGCTGACGCCGTGAACGTCTAAGCCTCCGCCCGGTCCGTCAACGTCAGCCGGTAGCAGACCGCTTCCTGGCCCGGCCGCGCCGTCGGGAAGGTCTCCGCCCGCTCCATGCCCAGGCGCCGGGCCACCGCGATCGACCGCTCGTTGGCCACGTCGATCACCGCCACCACCCGCTCCACCCCGGCCGCCCGCAGCCGCTCCAGCGTGAGGCGGGCCGCGGCGGTGGCGTACCCCCGGCCCCAGGCGGAGCGGGCCAGCCGCCAGCCGATCTCGATCTCGCCGACCGGGCCGAAGTCCCGGGGCCAGGGCTGGGCACCGGCGAACCCGGCGACCTCCCCGTCCTCGCCCAGGACCGTCCACAGGCAGTAGCCGAGTTCGGCGTCGAAGCGGCGCTGCCGGGCCGTCAACTCCTCGTACAGCGAGATCTCCTCCGGCACACCGCCGAAGAACTTCATCACCTCGGGGTCGTCGAAGGCACGGTGCCAGGCCAGCGCGTCCTCGTCGGTCGGGACACGCAGTTGCAGGGCGGGAGCGCCGGGAAGCACGGTCGACATCGGGGAGCCCTTCGGAAAGTCGATCAGCCAACCCCCCTAGACTGCATGGGACAGGTGCCGCGCGGCACGCGATTTCGAGTCTTCGGGAGATCCGACCGTGACCGAGCAGCTCCTCTCCGAGCACAGCGCGGATGTGATCGTCGTCGGTGCGGGCCCGGCCGGCTCCACCACGGCCTACTACCTCGCCAAGGCCGGGCTGGACGTCCTCCTCCTGGAGAAGACGGCCTTCCCCCGCGAGAAGGTCTGCGGCGACGGCCTCACCCCGCGCGCCACCAAGCAGCTCGTGTCGATGGGCATCGACATCTCCGAGGAAGCCGGCTGGCTGCGCAACCGGGGCCTGCGCATCATCGGCGGCGGCGTCCGCCTCGAACTGGACTGGCCCGACCTCGCCGCGTACCCGAACTACGGACTGGTCCGCAAGCGCGACGACTTCGACGAGCAGCTGGCCCGCCAGGCGCAGAAGGCGGGCGCCCGGCTGTACGAGCGCTGCAACGTCGGCGCCCCCGTCGTCGACGACCGCACCGGCCGCATCACCGGCGTCCACGCCAAGCTCGGCGAGGAGAAGACCCCGGTCACCTTCCACGCCCCGCTCGTCGTCGCCGCCGACGGCAACTCCACCCGGCTGTCCCTCGCCATGGGCCTGCACCGCCGCGAGGACCGCCCGATGGGCGTGGCCGTGCGTACGTACTTCACCTCGCCCCGCCACGACGACGACTACCTGGAGTCCTGGCTGGAGCTGTGGGACCGCCGCGGCCCCCAGGACCGCCTGCTGCCCGGTTACGGCTGGATCTTCCCGATGGGCGACGGCACGTCCAACGTCGGCCTCGGCATCCTCAACTCCTCCTCCGCGTTCAAGGAGCTGGACTGGCGCGAGGTCCTCAAGGCGTGGTGCGCCTCGATGCCGGAGGACTGGGGCTACACCCCGGAGAACATGACGCAGCCGATCCGCGGCGCCGCCCTCCCGATGGCCTTCAACCGCCAGCCGCACTACACCCGGGGCCTGCTGCTCGTCGGCGACGCGGGCGGCATGGTCAACCCGTTCAACGGCGAAGGCATCGCGTACGCCATGGAGTCGGGCCAGATCGCCGCCGACGTCATCGTCCAGGCGCACGCCCGCTCCACCCCCGCCCAGCGAGAACTGGCGCTGAACAACTACCCGAAGGTCCTCAAGGAGACCTACGGCGGCTACTACACGATGGGCCGCGCCTTCGTGAAGCTGATCGGCAACCCGAAGGTGATGAAGATCGCCACCCAGCGCGGGCTCACGCACCCCCTCCTGATGAAGTTCACCCTCAAGATGCTCGCCAACCTCACCGACCCCACCGGCGGCGACGCGATGGACCGCATCATCAACGGCCTCTCCAAGGTCGCCCCGAGGGCCTGAACCGCCCATCCGCCCGAACCCGTCGCGACGCGGCGCACCTGTTCCGTAACGTACGGTAGTGACGGCGCGAACGGGGGAGGGCCCTTATGGCATGGGACGAGTGGGAGCGGCTGAAGTCGGAGGCCGCCGCACGGCGCACGGATCCGCCCGGAGGCGGCGACGGCGGCGGCGGAACGCTGCGGCACACGCGTGGCCCGTGGACGAAGGCGGCCGCCACCGCCGACGAACTCCAGACCCGCACGATCACGGCCAGGACCGATCTGCGAGGGGCCCACGACGGCACGGCGGACGGCCTGGCCGGGCTGTCCTGCCGGCGGACGCTCGGCACCGTTCTCACCTCGTGGGACGAGCGCCTCGGCCGGGTCCGCGACGAGTGCGGCAGCCTGGAGCCGAAACTGCGGCGGGTGGCCGTGGAGCTCGGCGAGGCGGACGCGGAGGCGGGCAGGAGCGTCGGGGCCGTCGTGGTGCCGGGTACGAGGAGGGGCGAGTAGCCCATGAGTACCGCACCCGGGCTGAGCTGGCAGCAGCTCCGCGACCTCGAACTGTCCCGGCTCACCGGCGCCGCCGACGGCTGGCGTGCCGCCTCCGCGTTCGCCGACGACGCCCGTGAGCGTGTCGACAGGGACATGGCCGGCAGGCTCGCCAGGACCCAGGACAGCGAATCCGCCCGCGCGGCGGTCGAGCGGTTGAAGCGGCTGAGCGAGAACTACCACTACGTCCACACCGAAACCGCCCTGGTTCGGGGTGTCCTGGACGGCCTCGCCGGTGAACTCGGCGCGCCGCAGCGCCGATTACGCGACGCGCTCGCGGACGCCGCCTCCCTCGGATACTCCGTCAACGACAACGGAAGCGTCGGCTTCCCGGCCGGCGGCCGGAACGAGCTGACCGGAGAGCCGCTGCCCGGCGGCTCGGCCGTGGGTGACAACGGGCTGATCGGCGCCGGGAACCCCGGGCTGTACTTCGACGCCAACGGGATGTACGACCCGGCCAGGGCATCGGGCGCACCGGCCCTGAAGAGTCCCAACCCGCACCGCGCCAAGGCCCAGGACATCGCGGACCGCCTCGCCCACGCGTTACGGGAGGCGCGCGAGATCGACGAGCGGTACGACACCGCCCTCGCCAGGCTCAAGGCGGCCCCCGGCCTCACGGTGGACACCGGAACGTGGGCGGACGCGGCGGCGGACGCCGACGCGGTGAGCGGCGCCGCCCAGCAGTACCTGGAGAAGAACATTCCGCTCGACGCCTCGCCCGCGGAGCGCAAGGACTGGTGGGACCGCCTCGGCGAGGAACAGCGCGAGGAGTACATCTCCGCCTTTCCCGGGCTGATCGGGAACCTGGACGGAATTCCGGCGCTGGCACGAGACGAGGCGAACCGGGAGAACCTCCACCTCCTCATCGGGGAACTCGGCGCGAGGCACGACGAAGCCTCCCGGGACATGCTGGGCGGTCTGAAGGGCATCCAGGAGAAACTGGAACAGGGCGGCGAACCGCCGATGTACCTGCTGGGCATCGGCGACGAGGGCAACGGCCGCGCGATCATCGCCTACGGCAACCCCGACACCGCCGACAACGTCTCGGCGTACGTGCCGGGTCTCGGCACCAAACTGGACGCGGATTTCGCCGACGGAACGGTGAACCGCGCGCTGCAGACGGCTCTTGGCGCGCAGGAGGTCGACCCCGGCAGCAGAAACGCGTCGATCGTGTGGCTCGGCTACGACGCGCCCCAGCTGACACCGGGCGACCTGACCAGTGGCAAAAGCGTGATGTTCACGAATGACGCCGCGGCCGGAGCCCCCGACTACAACGCCTTCATGGCGGGGATCTCCGCAACGCATGAAGGTCGCGCTCCGCATACCACCGCCATCGGGCATTCCTACGGCTCCCTCACGGTGGGGCTGGCGGCCCGGTCGGAAGGAGGAATCCCCGGCGCCGACGACATCATCCTGGTCGGAAGCCCCGGAACCGGCGCGGACAACGCCGGGGAGTTCCATGTGGGCAAGGGGCATGTGTTCGTGGGTGCGGCCGAGAACGACATTGTCACCAAGCTCCCGAGCCATGCGGAAGCAACCGGAATGGTCTCCGGCGCGGTCGGCGGAGGCTCGACCGGACTTGTTCTGGGCGCCGGCATCGCCGGACCTCCGGGCGCGTTGATCGGGGGTGGTTCCGGCGCCATCGTCGGAGGGATCGGCAGCTTCATGGCGCAAGACGCGCAGACCGACCCCAGTGAGCGCTGGTTCGGTACGGACCCAGCGAGCAAGAACTTCGGGGCGACCCGATTCTTGGTGGCCGATGGGGAAACCGTAGTGGAAGACCGGGGGCAAATGTCGGCTCATTCGAATTACTTCGACCCGACGAAAGATCAGGATTCGGCCGACAACATCGCCCGGATCGTGGCCGGAAAACCGGAGGCGATCAAGCAGGAGACGCCTCGATGAAGAAATGGGGATCCGTGATCCTGGCAGCCGGGATGCTGTTCGCGGCCGGATGCGGGGCGGGTGGCGATTCGACGAACAGGGGAGTGAGGATGGACATGCAGGAGGCGGCGACGAGGGCGGACGACATCCTCGACGGCACCTTCGCCGCCATCAAACCGGCAGTGCATTGGACGCATGGGCGTTCGACGGAAGGTAGCTGCGACGTGCAGAGGCGCCGGGCGGTGATGACGATCATCTCCAAGGAGCGGCGAGGAAGCTTCCTGGGGGTGATCGAACGCTACTGGGCAAGCAAGGGATACAAGCAGCTCTCAGTGAACACCTCGGAGATCCCCGCCATGTATTACCGGACTCCCGATCAGTTCAACGTGCGCGTCCTCATCGGCAGCAACGGACAGGCTTTCTTCGAAGTTGCTACACCGTGTGTGGATCGTTCCGAGGTCGCGCCGCCGAAGGCAGAAACGGTCGGGCCGAACTACGCCGACGGGAAGATTCCGTTCCCCGATGTCACGTCGGACTTCTGGTCCGCGAAGAGCCCGCTTCCTTCACGGACCTGACCCAAGAGGCGTCCGGCGCGCTCGTCAGTGGCGGCTTGCTCGGGCGTAGCAGCGGGACAGGGCGTGGAAAGCCTGCTTCGGCTCCCAGTGCCAGTCGGACGCCGGGTCGTCGAACCGGTTCTTGACCGGCTTCACCACGGCGTAGCTCGCCATGTCCAGGTCGTAGCGCGGGTCGGGGGAGTACGGGGCGTCCGGGGTGAGGAACTCGAAGGCCATCGCGGCGTAGAGGCCCAGCTCCTCGAAGACGCCGAGAAGTTCGGTGAGGTAGGCGGCCTGGGTGCGTTCGCTGCGGACCAGGTCGCCCTTGATCTCGGGCGGCTGCTTCGTGTAGTCGACGGTGTCCCAGCCCATGCCGCCCAGTTCGGGCGCTCCCCGGTACGCGCACGTGCCGAACTCGGTGATCGCCAGCGGCTTGCCCCAGCGCAGGTAGCGGCGGAGTTCGCGGGCGTACTGGGCCCGGTCGGGGAAGTACGAGTAGTAGTCGATGCCGACGATGTCGAAGAGGTTCCAGTCCACTTCGTCGTCCTGGGCGGCCGCGTACGACAGCTTGCCGCCGAAGACCGACCGGCCGACCGCCGCGGCCCGTTCCGTGAACGCGGCCAGGCGCCGCATCATCAGCTCCGGGTCGAAGTTCCCGTCCATCAGGTTGCGGATGCGTTCCTGCGCGTTGTCGCCGGGCACGATGCCCGGTACGAAGAGCCAGAACTCGCATCCCACGCTCAGGTCGGCGCGCGCCCCCTGGCGGCGGAGCCGTTCCAGGTGGCGGCCGGTCTCCGCGAGGTGGTCGAGGATCTCCTCGGCGGGACGGTCGCCCAGGGTCGGCTGGAGCCAGATGTGGAGGCCGAGCTCGGCGGCTTCGGACGCGGTGGCGTTGAGGCGGTCGACGCCGTCGCCGGTCACCTCGACCGACGTGGCGTGCAGGTCCTCCTTGATGGCGCGGAGGTCCGCGCGCATACGGGTGGTGCTCCAGGCGGTGCCGGGGGTCTCGCCGGCGCCGATCGTGTAGCAGACCCCGCGATGGGTGAGGCCCCGGCCGGACTTCGGTGCCGGGGTTGCCGCGGCGGGGGCGCTGGTCAGGAGCGGTCCGGTGGCTGCGGCGGCCCCGATCGCCCCGGCCCCGGCCAGGAACCCGGCTCGGCTGATCCTCGCGTTGGGCTTGCTGTGGTGACGCACTTCGGCTCCCGGATGGTCGGCTGCTCGGGCGGTACCGTCAGCATGCCGAGCGGGTCCGGGCGGGGGCGTCCGCCGAAAGTCCACGACGGCCCGACCAAAGGATGAACCGGCCGCGCGGGGAAGGGCCCCGGGACGGTCCCGGAACCGCCGGACCCGTCAGGCGGCTCGGTTCCCGGCGTCCACGGAGGCGCGGGGGGCGTCGGCCGGGGTGCTGCCACTGGCGATGACGCGGCCCTTGCGGCGGCGGGCGAACAAGCGCCGGGGGAAGCGGTTACGGGGGAACAGACGGCGGGTGAGGCGGGCCTCGTAGCGCGGCTGGAGCAGCAGGAACAGGCCCAGCGCGCAGACGCCCGCGATCCCGTACAGCATCCAGGACTTGGCGCCCCGCGCCGAGAAGGCCACGATTCCGAACGAGAAGAGCGCCGACCAGAAGTACATGAGCAGCACGGCCCGGCGGTGCGAGTGGCCGAGCTGGAGCAGCCGGTGGTGGAGGTGGCCCTTGTCGGCGGCGAACGGGGACATCCCGTTCCAGGTGCGCCGGACGACGGCCAGCACCAGGTCCGCGACGGGCAGCGCGATGACGGAGAGCGGAAGCAGCAGCGGAATGTAGACCGGCACCATCGCGGCCGAGCCGGACGTGCCGTCCACCGACTGGTTGAGGAGGCTCGGGTCGACGTCCCCGGTGACGGAGACGGCGCATCCGGCGATGAGCAGGCCGAGCAGCATGGAGCCCGAGTCGCCCATGAAGATGCGCGCCGGGTGGGAGTTGTGGATGAGGAAGCCGAGGCACATGCCCGCGAGGATCGCGGAGACGAGCGTGGTGGACGCGGCGGCCTCGATCCCGTAGCCGTACCAGAGCCGGTACGCGTACAGGAAGAACGCCGTCGCCGCGATGCCCATCGTGCCCGCGGCCAGTCCGTCGAGTCCGTCGACGAAGTTGACCGCGTTGATGGAGACGACGACGAGTCCGACGGTCAGCAGGGTGCTCTGCCAGTCGGAGAGGTAGATGCCGTCCGTGCCCGGCACCGGGAGCCAGGGGATGGTCAGCCCCTGGAAGACCATCACTCCGGCGGCGAGGACCTGTCCGCCGAGCTTGACCAGCGCGTCGACGCCCCATTTGTCATCGAGCACACCGAGGAGGCAGATCAGCGTCGCCCCGGACAGCAGGGCCCGGGGCGTGGAGCTCTGGGTGAAGATCTCTTCCAGCTGCGGGAGGTGCGAGGCGACCAGCAGTCCGGCCAGCAGTCCGCCGAACATGGCCATGCCGCCCAGGCGCGGGGTGGGCTCGCGGTGCACGTCACGCGCCCGGACCTCGGGGACCACCCCGATCGCGATGGCGAACTTCCGTACCGGCGCGGTCAGGAGATGCGTCACCGCAGCCGTGACGAACAGCATCAGCACATAGTCCCGCACGGGCCGCCTCACATCCTGGCCCAACAGGCCGGTACCTGCACAGGCGCCCGGTCCGGGGCCCCTGATCGCACCCCGGCGAGCCTAGCTCATACGGATTCCCGCGCTGCGGGGAGCGGGGAGCGGGGCGGCCAGGGCGGGCTTCTTGGGTACGGCCTTCCCGGGCACGGGGTTCTCGCGTACGGGCTTCCCGGGCACGGGCCTCTCGGCCACGCGCCTCTCCTGCGCGGCGAACAGGGCCGCCAGCACCAGCAGCACCCACAGCACCGGAGTCGGTGTCCCGTCGGGGGCGACGAAACCCTGGGCGGCGAGGCCGAGGAGACCGGCGGCGGCGAGCACCGCGGCGGCGGCGACCCGGCCGGGGCCCGTCCGTACCACCGCACCGGAACCGGCGGAACGGCGCCGGAATTCGAAGCGGCCGAATATCCGGGTGAAACACACCAGGAAGAATCCCGCGGTGGAGACCCAAATCGGGACCATCGCGAACCACAACGCGCTGCCGGGGGCCGGAGTGGCGAAACCGAATCCGACCACGAATATTCCGGCCGTCATGACAAGAGCGGGCATGTGCCAGAGATACAGGGTCATGAACCGCGCCCCGCACCAGCCCAGTACGGCCGTGACCCGGGGGCGTCCGGCACATCGGACGATCAGCGGCTTGAGCGTCAGCCAGAGGCCGAGTTGTCCCGCCGTCAGCGTGAGCATCACCGCGGTCGGCGGGCTCATGTTGGAGACCGGTGCCCCGGGCATTCCGATCATCGACGCCGGATACGGGCCGAGGACCACGGCGACGGCGGTGAGTCCGAAACCGGCAACGGCCAGGGCCGGGGCCGTCCAGCCGCTCCGCATGCGCAGCCCGCCGTCGGCGTAGTGGAAGCCGAGCTGATGGGCGGCCAGCCAGACGAACAGGGCGTTCAGGAAGCCGACCGCCGGGCCGATCTGGAACCGCAGCACGTCGATGACCAGGGCGGACGCGGCGAGCACGCCGAGCACCCGCCAGCCGTGGCGGCGGTACCACCGGTACATCAGCGGGGTGACCGCGACGACGAGCACGTACACCGCGAGGAACCAGAGCAGTTGCCCCGCGATCTTCCCCGCCATCAGCACCGGCTGCCGGGGCACGCCCGCGCCGATCAGGAGGTGGGGCAGCAGCAGCCATACGCCGGCCAGGGGCACGACCGGCACCAGGAGACGCGCGATCCTGCCCCGGAGCCATTCGGGAACCGAATCCACCGAACGGAACGAGAAGAAATTCGCCGCGCCACCGGCGAAGAAGACCATCGGCATCACCTGGGTCAGCCAGGTGACGATCCACCAACCGGGACCGGCGAGTGCGTTCCCGGTATTCAGCCGGCCGTTCTCATAGGTCAGTACCGGCATGAGCCAGTGCTGGGAAATGACCGCCAGAACGCACAGGGCTCTGATGATGTCTATGAAGGGATCACGGGCGCGACCGGGTGAATGCGCGGGCGTTGACTGCATGTATTCATCGTGCTGTCGGCAGTCGGAACAGGCAGTAAAGCGGCCCCCCGAATAGTTCGGGGGGCCAGCACCGAGCCCATGGTGGGGGCAGCACCACCCCGGCCGGGAACGGCGAAGGGCCGTCGCTCCCGAGCGGGGGAGGCGACGGCCCTTCCACGGCGTACGGCCCGTGGGCGTCGGCGTGCCGACGTATCGGCCAACGGACGCGCCGACGCACCGGCGTGCCGGTGCGCTGGTGGATCAGAGAACGCGGACCGCGCCCGACGGCGGGTCGTAGGAGAGCGGACGCTGCACCACACCGGTGCTGGAGTTCTGCGCACCGACGAACTGGCCGCCGCCCACGTAGACGCCGACGTGGTACGCGCTGCCCGCGCCGCCCCAGTACAGGATGTCGCCCGGCTGGAGGTTGCTCAGCGAGACCTGGGTGCCCGCGGTGGACTGGGCCTGCGAGACGCGCGGCAGGTCGACGCCGACCGTACGGAACGCGGCCTGGACCAGGCCGGAGCAGTCCCACGAGTTGGGGCCGGTGCCGCCGGACACGTAGGCGTCGCCGACCTGGGCCTTCACGAAGGCGATGACGGACGCGGCGGAGCCGGTCGCGTTCGACGAGACGGACGGGGCGCCGGCGGTGCTCGTGGAGCCGGCGGACGCGCTGAGCGTCGTACGCGTGGCGGTGCGGGAGGCGCGCTCGGCGGCCTCGGCCTTCGCCTTGGCGGCGGCCTCCGCCTTCTTCTTGGCCTCGGCCTTGCGGACCGCCTCGGCCTTGGCCTTCTTGGCGGCCTTCGCCGCGGTGGTCGCGGCGGCGTCCTGCTGGGCCTGCGTCTGCAGGTCCTGGGCGACCTGCTGGGTGGCCTCGGCGGACGCGGCGACGGCGGTGGAGAGCCCGGAGGTGAGGGTGGGCATCTCGATGGTCTGGGTCACCGGCTCGGCCTGGGCCGAACCGGCGGTGCCCGCCACGGCGATGGTGCTGAGGACGCCACCGGCAACTCCGGCACGCAGCGCCGTCTTCGGGGCGTTCCGGCGGGGCTTCCGGTGGCTGGGTATGTGAGCGGTGTGGGACATGGGTACTAGCGCTATCAGGGCTCCGGGCCTCCCATCAAGAAACGTGTGTTGCGACACAGTTACGTTCGGAATCTGTGAATCCGCTTCCTGGAGGGCTTTATTGACGCCGTAACGGGCAAAACGGGCATGCCTGATCACCGCTGTGATCACGGACTTTCGGCAATACGCCCGAATTGCCCGGCGCCTACCATCCGCCCGCACTGATGGCCAAGCCCGCTTTTACCGCGCCCCTGGGTGCGTGACGCAGGTCACAGTGCGATCGGCGCATGAGGGGCAGTTATGCGCCATGCGCCCAAGGCGGCGCCTCGCGGGGGAGATGCTCCATTCGTCCGTAAAGGCGCACATGTTCGCGTGGGTCCACTTTGCTCTCCGGGCTGCCATGCGCGGGTGAGTTCCGGTGGCGCGGGCGGAGGGGGCGCCGCCCTCGGGGTGTGGCCGGGGCGTCCGGGGGCGGGGTTCGGAGCGGGGGTCTCTATCACCCCGTGACGTCCATCGCCAATTTGCTTGGTAAGGCCATCTCTTGATAGGGCGACAGCCGTTTGACCAGCGGTAACAACCTCGGATGTCACGTCTCGTGATCACTCGACCGCTTCACGTGTGAAGATCACCGCTCATCCGACTTCATGATCCTTCGTCAGGTGGTGGAGATCACAAAGACGTTGCTGCACCCCGTGTCGCAGATCACAGGATGGCGGGCATAGGATGCGGGGCAGTCGGGCTTGTGAACTGCCTCACATGAGCACGATCTTGGTGAGGCGGTGAGCCGGTCGCCCGATGCGGTCCAACGGTCAAGGACGACTGGAAGGAGCGAGGAGCGTGAATGCCTACGCGCCCATCCTCGTGCTCGGCGCCCTCGGGGCAGGGTTTGCGATCTTCTCCGTGGTCATGGCCACGCTTATCGGCCCCAAGCGGTACAACCGGGCAAAGCTCGAAGCGTACGAGTGCGGGATCGAACCCACCCCCACTCCGGCCGGAGGCGGCCGCTTTCCCATCAAGTACTACCTGACGGCGATGCTCTTCATCGTCTTCGACATCGAGATCGTCTTCCTCTATCCCTGGGCCGTCTCCTTCGACGCCCTGGGGATCTTCGGGCTCGTGGAGATGCTGCTCTTCGTGCTCACCGTCTTCGTCGCCTACGCCTATGTGTGGCGTCGCGGCGGCCTGGACTGGGACTGAGGACTAGGGGCTGAGGAGCACACCATGGGACTCGAAGAGAAGCTGCCCAGCGGCTTCGTACTGACCACTGTCGAACAGGCCGCCGGCTGGGTGCGGAAGTCCTCCGTCTTCCCCGCCACCTTCGGCCTCGCCTGTTGCGCCATCGAGATGATGACGACCGGGGCCGGGCGGTACGACCTGGCCCGGTTCGGGATGGAGGTCTTCCGCGGATCGCCGCGGCAGGCGGATCTGATGATCGTCGCAGGACGGGTCAGCCAGAAGATGGCTCCCGTCCTGCGGCAGGTCTACGACCAGATGCCCAATCCCAAGTGGGTCATCTCGATGGGCGTTTGCGCGTCATCGGGCGGAATGTTCAACAATTACGCCATTGTTCAGGGTGTTGATCATATTGTCCCGGTCGATATCTATCTGCCGGGCTGTCCGCCCCGGCCCGAGATGCTGATGGACGCGATCCTCAAGCTCCACCAGAAGATCCAGGGCTCCAAGCTCGGGGTCAACGCGCAGGAGGCCGCCCGCGAGGCGGAGGACGCCGCGCTCAAGGCACTGCCCCTGATCGAGATGAAGGGGCTGCTGCGGTGAGCGAGAGCCGTAACCAGGACGAGCAGAACCCGAACGCCGTGCCCGCCCCCCGCGCGGACACCGGCGAGGTCATCGGCGTACGCAAGGGCATGTTCGGCGCCGAGAACGGCGGCGACACCTCCGGCTACGGCGGCCTCGTCCGCACCGTGACCCTGCCCGGCGCGGCCTCCCGCCCCTACGGCGGCTGGTTCGACGAGGTCGCCGACGAACTCGAAGGCGCCCTGGAGGAGCAGGACCTCCTCCCGGAGAACGCCATCGAGAAGACCGTCGTCGACCGGGGCGAGCTCACCTTCCACATCGCCCGCGAACACCTGCCCCGGGTCGCCCGGACCCTGCGCGACGACCCGGCGCTGCGCTTCGAGCTCTGCACGGGGGTGAGCGGTGTCCACTTCCCCGGCGACAAGGGCCGCGAGCTGCACGCCGTCTACCACCTGCGCTCGCTCACGCACGGCCGGCTGATCCGCCTGGAGGTGTCGGCCCCGGACGAGGACCCGCACATCCCGTCCCTCGTCGCGGTCTACCCGACCAACGACTGGCACGAGCGCGAGGTCTACGACTTCTTCGGGCTGGTCTTCGACGGGCACCCCGCCCTCACCCGGATCATGATGCCGGACGACTGGCAGGGCTTCCCGCAGCGCAAGGACTACCCGCTCGGCGGCATCGCCGTTGAGTACAAGGGCGCCCAGATTCCGGCTCCGGACCAGCGGAGGTCGTACTCCTGATGACCACTCCCCACGCAACCCCGCGCGCGACGACCGAGGGCACCGTATATACGGTCACCGGCGGCGACTGGGACGAGGTCGTCGACTCCGCGGTCAAGTCCGACGACGAGCGCATCATCGTCAACATGGGCCCCCAGCACCCCTCCACCCACGGCGTGCTGCGGCTGATCCTGGAGATCGACGGCGAGACCGTCACCGAGGCCCGCTGCGGCATCGGCTACCTCCACACCGGCATCGAGAAGAACCTCGAATACCGGAGCTGGACCCAGGGCACCACCTTCGTCACGCGCATGGACTACCTGACGCCGTTCTTCAACGAGACGGCGTACTGCCTCGGCGTCGAGAAGCTCCTCGGCATCGAGGACCAGATCCCCGACCGGGCCAGCGTCCTGCGCGTGCTCCTGATGGAGCTCAACCGGCTCTCCTCGCACCTGGTGTGCATCGCCACCGGCGGCATGGAGCTCGGCGCCACCACGATCATGATCTACGGATTCCGCGACCGAGAGCTGGTGCTCGACCTCTTCGAGCTGATCACCGGCCTGCGCATGAACCACGCGTTCGTCCGCCCCGGCGGGCTCGCCCAGGACCTGCCGCCCGGCGCGGTCGACCAGCTCCGCGAGTTCGTGAAGACCATGAAGAAGAACCTGCCGGAGTACGACAAGCTCGCCACCGGCAACCCCATCTTCAAGGCCCGCATGCAGGACGTCGGCTACCTCGACCTGACCGGCTGCATGGCGCTGGGCGCCACCGGCCCGATCCTGCGCTCCGCCGGACTCCCGCACGACCTGCGCAAGACCGACCCGTACTGCGGGTACGAGACCTACGACTTCGACGTCCCGACCGCCGACAGCTGCGACGCCTACGGCCGCTTCCTCGTCCGCCTGGAAGAGATGCGCCAGTCGCTGCGGATCATCGAGCAGTGCATCGACCGGCTCGCCCCCGGACCGGTGATGGTCGCCGACAAGAAGATCGCCTGGCCGGCCCAGCTCGCGCTCGGACCGGACGGACTGGGCAACTCGCTCGACCACATCAAGAAGATCATGGGCACCTCCATGGAGGCCCTGATCCACCACTTCAAGCTGGTGACCGAGGGCTTCCGGGTCCCGGCCGGGCAGGCGTACACCGCCGTCGAATCGCCCAAGGGCGAGCTCGGCGTGCACGTCGTCTCGGACGGCGGCACCCGCCCCTACCGGGTCCACTTCCGCGACCCCTCCTTCACCAACCTCCAGGCCATGGCGGCGATGTGCGAGGGCGGCCAGGTCGCCGACGTCATCGTCGCCGTCGCGTCCATCGACCCCGTGATGGGAGGCGTCGACCGGTGACCGAAGCACCCAAGGAAGTCAGTCTGGGGATGCCGCAGCTCCCCGCCCCCGCCTACCCGGCCGAGGTGCGCGCCAGGCTCGAAGCGGACGCGAAGGAGGTGATCGCCCGCTACCCCGGCAGCCGCTCCGCCCTGCTGCCCCTGCTCCACCTGGTGCAGTCCGAGGAGGGCTACGTCTCCCGCACCGGCATGGCGTTCTGCGCCGACATGCTCGGCCTCACCACCGCCGAGGTCACCGCCGTCGCCACCTTCTACACGATGTACCGGCGCCGCCCCAGCGGCGACTACCAGGTCGGCGTCTGCACCAACACGCTGTGCGCGGTGATGGGCGGCGACGCCATCTTCGAACGGCTCCAGGAACACCTCGGCGTCGGCAACGACGGTACGGACATGACCACGGTCGACGGGAAGATCACCCTCGAACACATCGAGTGCAACGCGGCCTGCGACTTCGCCCCCGTGGTGATGGTCAACTGGGAGTTCTTCGACAACCAGACGCCCGAGAGCGCGACCCGACTGGTCGACGACCTCATCGCCGGGCGCACCGTCGAACCCACCCGCGGCGCCCCGGTCTGCTCGTACAAGGAGACCGCCCGCATCCTGGCCGGATTCCCCGACGAGCGACCCGGCGCCGTCGAGGCCACCGGCGGCGCGGGCCCCGCCTCGCTGGTCGGCCTCCGGCTCGCCAAGGGCGAGGAGCCGCACGCGCGCGTCGTCGCCCCGCGCGGTGAACGCCCGACCGACGAGGAGGGGGAGTGATGACGTTGACGACCGAACTCGACGACAACGGAGGCGGGAACGGGGACAGCCCCGAGAAGCTCCTCTCCCCCGTCCTCTCCGCGTTCTGGGACGCACCGGAGTCCTGGACGCTGGAGACCTACCGGCGCCACGACGGGTACGAGGGGCTGCGCAAGGCCCTCGCCATGACGCCGGACGACCTCATCGCCTACGTCAAGGACTCCGGCCTGCGCGGCCGGGGCGGCGCGGGCTTCCCCACCGGGATGAAGTGGCAGTTCATCCCCCAGGGCGACGGCAAGCCGCACTACCTGGTGGTCAACGCCGACGAGTCGGAGCCGGGCACCTGCAAGGACATCCCGCTCCTCTTCGCCAACCCGCACAGCCTCATCGAGGGCATCGTGATCGCCTGCTACGCGATTCGCTCCTCGCACGCCTTCATCTACCTGCGCGGCGAGGTCGTCCCCGTACTGCGCAGGCTCCACGAAGCCGTGCGCGAGGCGTACGAGGCGGGCTACCTCGGCAAGGACGTCCTGGGCTCCGGGCTCGACCTGGAACTCACCGTGCACGCGGGCGCCGGCGCGTACATCTGCGGTGAGGAGACCGCACTGCTCGACTCGCTGGAAGGACGACGCGGCCAGCCCCGGCTGCGGCCCCCCTTCCCCGCCGTCGAGGGCCTGTACGCCTGCCCCACCGTGGTGAACAACGTCGAGTCCATCGCCTCGGTTCCCGCGATCCTGAACCGGGGCAAGGACTGGTTCCGGTCGATGGGCAGCGAGAAGTCCCCCGGCTTCACCCTGTACTCGCTCAGCGGGCACGTCGCGACCCCCGGCCAGTACGAGGCGCCGCTCGGCATCACGCTGCGCCAGCTGCTCGACATGAGCGGCGGCATGCGCCCCGGCCACCGGCTGAAGTTCTGGACCCCGGGCGGCTCGTCCACCCCGATGTTCACCGACGAACACCTCGACGTACCGCTCGACTACGAGGGCGTCGGCGCCGCCGGATCCATGCTCGGCACCAAGGCGCTCCAGTGCTTCGACGAGACCACCTGCGTCGTACGCGCCGTCACCCGCTGGACCGAGTTCTACGCCCACGAGTCCTGCGGCAAGTGCACACCCTGCCGCGAGGGCACGTACTGGCTCGTCCAGCTGCTCCGCGACATCGAGGCGGGCAAGGGGCGGATGTCCGACCTCGACAAGCTCAACGACATCGCCGACAACATCAACGGCAAGTCCTTCTGCGCCCTCGGCGACGGCGCCGCCTCGCCGATCTTCTCCTCGCTGAAGTACTTCCGCGAGGAGTACGAGCAGCACATCACGGGCAAGGGCTGCCCCTTCGATCCCGCCCGGTCCACCGCCTGGGCCGACGACAAGAACGCTCACCAGGGGGTGAACGCATGACAGTCACCACGAGTGCGCCCTCCGGGGGCGGCGAGGCGGCGATCCCGCCCGAGGACCTGGTCACGCTGACCATCGACGGCATCGAGATCAGCGTGCCCAAGGGCACCCTGGTCATCCGGGCCGCCGAACTCCTCGGCATCGAGATCCCGCGCTTCTGCGACCACCCGCTCCTCGACCCGGTCGGCGCCTGCCGCCAGTGCATCGTCGAGGTCGAGGGCCAGCGCAAGCCGATGGCCTCCTGCACCATCACCTGCACCGAGGGCATGGTGGTCAGGTCGCAGCTCACCTCGCCCGTCGCCGAGAAGGCCCAGAAGGGTGTGATGGAGCTGCTGCTCATCAACCACCCGCTGGACTGCCCGGTCTGCGACAAGGGCGGCGAGTGCCCGCTGCAGAACCAGGCGATGTCGCACGGCGAGGCCGACTCCCGCTTCGAGGGGAGGAAGCGGACGTACGAGAAGCCCGTCCCGATCTCCACCCAGGTCCTGCTGGACCGCGAGCGGTGCGTGCTCTGCGCGCGCTGCACCCGGTTCTCCAACCAGGTGGCGGGCGACCCGATGATCGAGCTGATCGAGCGCGGCGCGCTCCAGCAGGTCGGCACCGGCGAGGGCGACCCCTTCGAGTCGTACTTCTCCGGGAACACCATCCAGATCTGCCCGGTCGGCGCGCTGACCTCGTCGGCGTACCGGTTCCGCTCCCGCCCCTTCGACCTGGTCTCCTCGCCTTCGGTCTGCGAGCACTGCTCGGGCGGCTGCGCCACCCGCACCGACCACCGGCGCGGCAAGGTCATGCGGCGGCTCGCCGCCAACGACCCCGAGGTCAACGAGGAGTGGGTCTGCGACAAGGGCCGCTTCGGCTTCCGCTACGCCCAGCAGCGCGACCGGCTCACCACCCCGCTGGTCCGCAACGCCGAGGGCGTCCTGGAACCGGCGAGCTGGCCCGAGGCGCTGGCCGCCGCCGCGACCGGACTGGCCGCCGCGCGCGGCCGCACGGGCGTGCTCACCGGCGGCCGGCTGACCGTCGAGGACGCCTACGCGTACAGCAAGTTCGCCCGGGTCGCCCTGGACACCAACGACATCGACTTCCGGGCCCGCGTGCACAGCGGCGAGGAGGCCGACTTCCTGGCCGCCCGGGTCGCCGGCCGCGGCCGGGACCTCGACAACACGGGCGTCACGTACGGCTCGCTGGAGAAGGCGCCGACGGTGCTGCTGGTCGGCTTCGAGTCGGAGGAGGAGGCCCCCGGCGTCTTCCTGCGGCTGCGCAAGGCCCACCGCAAGCACAAGCAGCGCACGTACGCGGTCGCCTCGCACGCCACCCGGGGCCTCACCAAGGCCGGCGGCACGCTGCTGCCCGCCGCCCCCGGCACCGAGACCGAGTGGCTGGACGCCCTCGCGGGCGGCGTCGGACTCGACGGCGAGGGCGCGGCGGCAGCCGAGGCCCTGCGCGCCGAGGGCTCCGTGATCGTGGTCGGCGAGCGGCTGGCCGGAGTGCCGGGCGGGTTCACCGCCGCGCTGCGGACGGCCACCGCGACCGGGGCGGCGCTGGTGTGGATCCCGCGCCGGGCCGGGGAACGCGGCGCGGTGGAGGCGGGCG
This sequence comes from Streptomyces sp. NPDC015144, assembly GCF_043079735.1. Classification (NCBI taxonomy): domain Bacteria; kingdom Bacillati; phylum Actinomycetota; class Actinomycetes; order Kitasatosporales; family Streptomycetaceae; genus Streptomyces; species Streptomyces sp. NPDC015144. The sequence goes on from NZ_JBIBUU010000014.1 coordinate 147,302, forward strand.
CGCTCCCGTCGCTGCTGCCCGGCGGCCGTCCGGCGACCGACCCGCGGGCCCGCGGCGAGGTGGCCTCCATCTGGGGCGTCGGCGAACTCCCCGGCCGCTTCGGCCGCGACACCGGCCAGATCATCGAGGCCGCCGCCACCGGCGAACTGGCCGCGCTGCTGGTCGCCGGGGTCGGGACCGAGGACCTGCCGGACCCGGCCCGCGCCCTAAAGGCCCTGGACCGGGTCGGATTCCTGGTCTCGCTGGAGCTGCGGCCGAGCGAGGTCACCGACCGCGCCGACGTGGTGCTCCCGGTCGCCGCGGTGGCCGAGAAGCCCGGCACGTTCCTCAACTGGGAGGGCCGGGTGCGGATGTTCGACGCCGCGCTGAAGCCCGAGCAGATGACCCGTACGCTCGCCCCGGCCGACGCCCGGGTGCTGCACATGCTGGCCGACGCCATGGCCCGTACCGGGAACGTGACGGCCGCCGCCCGCTTCGCGCTGCCCGACCTGAAGTCCGTACGCCGCGAGCTGGACCGGTTCGGCGGCTGGACCGGAGCGCACGGCGCCGAGCCGAACGAGGCGGCGCGCCCGCTGCCCCGGCCCGGCGACGGCGAGGCCGTCCTCGCGGGCCACCGGATGCTGCTCGACCTGGGCCGGCTCCAGGAGGGCGACGAGGCGCTGGCCGGCACCCGGCACGCCGCGGTCGCCCGGCTCTCCCCGGCCACCGCCGCCGAGGCCGGGGTGAAGGACGGCGACCTGCTGGCCGTCACCGGCCCGACGGGCAGCGTCACCTTCCCGCTGCGGGTCACCGACATGCCGGACCGGGTGGTCTGGGTGCCGCTGAACTCCGCCGGGCGGGGCGTGCTGGCCGACACCGGTGCCCTCCCCGGCGGCCTGGTCCGGATCGGCCCCGCCACGCCGGGGACCCCCGACGTCACACCGGAGGTGGGGGCGTGAGTGCCTTCGCGCAACTGGCCGCGGCACCGCACAGCGTCGTGCTCGCCGCCGAGGACCTGTCGATGTTCGGCACCGACCCGTGGTGGCTCGTCGTCATCAAGGCGGTGTTCTGCTTCGCGTTCCTGATGGTGACCGTGCTCTTCTCGATCGTGTGGGAGCGCAAGGTCGTCGCCTGGATGCAGCTGCGCATCGGCCCCAACCGGCACGGTCCCTGGGGCATGCTCCAGTCGCTCGCCGACGGCATCAAGCTGATGCTGAAGGAGGACGTGATCGTCAAGCGCGCGGACAAGGTGGTCTACGTCCTCGCGCCGATCATCGCCGCCGTCCCGGCGTTCATGGCGATCGCGGTCATCCCCTTCGGCCCGTCCGGCAACGAGGTCTCGATCTTCGGGCACCGCACCACGATGCAGCTCACCGACCTGCCGATCGCGATGCTCTACATCCTCGCGGTCGCCTCGGTCGGGATCTACGGCATCGTCCTGGCCGGCTGGTCGTCCGGATCGACGTACCCGCTCCTGGGCGGTCTGCGCTCCTGCGCCCAGATGATCAGCTACGAGATCGCGATGGGCGCCGCGTTCGCCTCGGTCTTCCTCTACTCCGGGTCGATGTCGACCTCGAAGATCGTGGAGGCCCAGCAGGACCGGTGGTTCATCCTTCTGCTGCCGGTCTCGTTCATCATCTACATCGTCACGATGGTCGGTGAGACCAACCGGGCCCCGTTCGACATGCCGGAGTCCGAGGGCGACCTGGTCGGCGGCTTCAACACCGAGTACTCGTCCATCAAGTTCGCGATGTTCATGCTCGCCGAGTACGTCAACATGGTCACCGTCTCCGCCGTCTCCACGACCCTGTTCCTGGGCGGCTGGCGGGCCCCGTACCCGATCAGCACCTTCTGGGAGGGCGCGAACCACGGCTGGTGGCCGATGCTCTGGTTCGTCATCAAGGTCCAGCTGCTCCTCTTCTTCTTCATCTGGCTGCGCGGCACGCTGCCCCGGGTCCGCTACGACCAGCTGATGAAGCTCGGCTGGAAGGTCCTCATCCCGGTCTCGGTGGTCTGGCTGATGCTGGTCGCCACCGTGCGGGCGCTGCGCAACGAGGGGTACGACTTCTCGGGGATCGTGCTGTACGTGGCCGGGGCGGTGCTCGCGATCCTGCTGCTCTCCTTCGTCGCCGACCTCTTCCGCGACAAGAAGGAGCGGGCCGCCGACGCGGCCGCCGGGCCGGAGCCGGCCTTCGACCCGATGGCGGGCGGATTCCCGGTGCCGCCCCTGCCCGGACAGACCCTGCCGCCGGTGCCGCGCCGCAGGCCGCGGGGCGAGCGGGAGCTCGTTGTCAGTGGCGGGGCGGATACTCAGAGTGACGGAAACGCGAGTGACGGAAAGGAGGCCGACGGTGTCTGAGTCGCCCAACTCCCCGGGGACTCCGGGGTCCGAGGGATCCTCGGGATCTTCCGGATCCTCCGGAGAGAAGTTCCTGAACCCCGTCGCCGGCTTCGGCGTGACCTTCAAGGCCATGTTCAAGAAGCGGCTGACCGAGCAGTATCCGGAGACGCCGAAGGTGACGGCGCCGCGCTTCCACGGCCGGCACCAGCTCAACCGCCACCCGGACGGGCTGGAGAAGTGCGTCGGCTGCGAGCTGTGCGCCTGGGCCTGCCCGGCCGACGCGATCTACGTCGAGGGCGCGGACAACACCGACGAGGAGCGCTACTCCCCGGGTGAGCGCTACGGCCGCGTCTACCAGATCAACTACGCCCGCTGCATCCTGTGCGGACTGTGCATCGAGGCCTGCCCGACCCGGGCGCTGACGATGACCAACGAGTTCGAGCTGGCCAACACCACCCGCGAAAGCCTCATCTACACCAAGGACGAGCTGCTCGCGGGCCTGGAGGAGGGCATGGTCGACACCCCGCACGCGATCTTCCCGGGGATGGACGAGCAGGACTACTACCGGGGTCTGGTCACCGAGGCCGCCCCCGGTACGGAACGCCAGACCGCCGTCTCCAAGGGCGAGAAGCCGGACGACGACACCCACCACGAGAACAACGGCTCGGCGCAGGGGGTGGGCGCATGACCGCCCTGGCCGCCGCGGCCTCCCAGACCTCGACCGGCGAGGCCGTCCAGTTCTGGGTGCTCGCCGTCGTCGCCGTGATCGGCGCGCTGTCCACCATCCTCATGAAGAAGGCCGTGCACAGTGCGCTGAGCCTCGCCGGGACCATGATCGTCCTGGCGGTGTTCTACCTCGCCAACGGCGCGTACTTCCTGGGCATCGTCCAGATCGTCGTCTACACCGGCGCGATCATGATGCTCTTCCTCTTCGTGGTCATGCTGGTCGGCGTCACCGCCGCCGACTCGCTGAAGGAGACCCTGAAGGGCCAGCGCTGGCTGGCCGCGGGCTGCGGCCTCGGCTTCGGGGTCCTGCTGATCGCGGGCATCGGCAACGCCTCGCTGAGCAGCTTCAACGGGCTCGGTACCGCCAACACCGAGCACGGCGGAAACGTGGAGGGGCTGGCCAGCCTCATCTTCACCAAGTACGTCTTCGCCTTCGAGATCACCGGCGCCCTGCTGATCACCGCGACGGTCGGCGCGATGGTGCTCACCCACCGGGAGCGCACCGAGCGCGCGAAGACCCAGCGCGAGCTGTCCGAGGAGCGGGTGCGCGGTACGCAGCTCCCGCCGCTGCCCGCCCCCGGCGTCTACGCCCGGCACAACGCGGTGGACATCCCGGGTCTGCTCCCCGACGGCACGCCCTCCGAGCTCACCGTCATGGGCACCCTGCGCGACCGCGGCCAGATCCGCGACGTCTCGCACGAATCGCTGGACCGACTCCGGGCGCTGGAGCAGCGCTCCGAGGAGCGGCTCGGCCGGGACAACGAAGAAGAGGAGGTCGCCAAGTGAATCCGGTCAACTACCTCTATCTCGCTGCCCTGCTGTTCACCATCGGTGCGGCCGGTGTGCTGATCCGGCGGAACGCGATCGTGCTGTTCATGTGCGTGGAGCTGATGCTCAACGCCTGCAACCTCGCGTTCGTGACCTTCTCCCGGATGCACGGCAATCTCGACGGCCAGATCATCGCCTTCTTCACGATGGTCGTCGCCGCCGCGGAGGTCGTGGTCGGGCTCGCGATCATCGTGTCGGTGTTCCGTTCCCGCCACTCGGCCTCGGTCGACGACGCCAGCCTGATGAAGCTGTAAGGGGACGTTGAATCGTGGAGAACCTGATCGCGCTGCTCGTGGCGGCGCCCCTGCTCGGAGCGGCGGTCCTGCTCTGCGGCGGACGACGGCTGGACCGCGCCGGGCACTGGCTCGGCACCCTGCTCGCCGCCGCCTCCTTCGTCATCGGCGTCGTGCTCTTCCTCGACATGCTCGGGAAGGGCGCGGAGGACCGGGCCCTGCACCAGAAGCTGTTCAGCTGGGTACCGGTCGAGGGCTTCCAGGCCGACGTGGCCTTCCAGCTCGACCAGCTGTCGATGACGTTCGTCCTGCTGATCACCGGTGTGGGCACCCTGATCCACATCTACTCGATCGGCTACATGGAGCACGACGAACGCCGCCGTCGCTTCTTCGCCTATCTGAACCTGTTCCTCGCGGCGATGCTCCTGCTGGTCCTCGCCGACAACTACCTGCTGCTGTACGCCGGGTGGGAGGGCGTCGGCCTGGCGTCGTACCTGCTCATCGGCTTCTGGCAGCACAAGCCCAGCGCGGCCACCGCCGCCAAGAAGGCGTTCCTGGTCAACCGGGTCGGCGACATGGGCCTGTCGATCGCGATCATGCTGATGTTCACCACCTTCGGCACCTTCGCCTTCGGCCCGGTCCTAGAAGCGACCGGGGAGACGAGCGAGGGCAAGCTGACGGCGATCGGCCTGATGCTGCTCCTCGCGGCATGCGGCAAGTCGGCCCAGGTGCCGCTCCAGTCCTGGCTCGGTGACGCGATGGAGGGCCCGACCCCGGTCTCCGCCCTCATCCACGCCGCGACCATGGTCACCGCGGGCGTCTACCTCATCGTCCGCTCCGGCGCGATCTTCAACGGGGCGCCGGACGCCCAGCTGGTCGTCGTGGTCGTCGGCGCGGTCACCCTGCTCTTCGGGGCGATCGTCGGTTGCGCGAAGGACGACATCAAGAAGGCCCTCGCCGGTTCGACGATGTCGCAGATCGGCTACATGATCCTGGCCGCCGGGCTCGGCCCGATCGGCTACGTCTTCGCGATCATGCACCTGGTGACGCACGGCTTCTTCAAGGCCGGGCTCTTCCTCGGCGCCGGTTCGGTCATGCACGGCATGAACGACGAGGTCGACATGCGGAAGTTCGGCGGCCTGCGGAAGTACATGCCGGTCACCTTCATCACCTTCGGCCTCGGCTATCTGGCGATCATCGGATTCCCCGGACTGTCCGGCTTCTTCTCCAAGGACAAGATCATCGAGGCGGCGTTCGCCAAGGGCGGCACCGAGGGCTGGATCCTCGGCTCCGTGGCCCTGCTGGGCGCCGCGATCACCGCGTTCTACATGACGCGCGTGATGCTGATGACGTTCTTCGGCGAGAAGCGCTGGCAGCCCGACGCGGACGGCAACGAGCCGCACCCGCACGAGTCCCCGAAGTCGATGACCATCCCCATGATCGTCCTCGCCTTCGGCTCGGTCTTCGCCGGCGGGCTGTTCTCCATCGGCGACCGCTTCCTGAACTGGTTGGAGCCGGTCACCCAGCACAGCCACGGACACGCGCCCGTCAGCGCCACGACGGTCACCGCCGCCACCATGGTGGTCCTCGTCGTCGGCGTCGCCCTCGCCTGGGCGATGTACGGACGCAAGCCCGTTCCGGTCACCGCCCCGCGCGGCTCGCTGCTCACCCGGGCCGCCCGCCGCGACCTCCTCCAGGACGACTTCAACCACGTGGTCCTGGTCCGCGGCGGCGAGCACCTCACCCGCTCCCTGGTCTACGTCGACCACACCCTGGTCGACGGCGTCGTCAACGGCACGGCGGCCTCGATGGGCGGTCTCTCCGGCCGGCTGCGCAAGCTGCAGAACGGCTACGCCCGCTCCTACGCGGTCTCGATGTTCGGCGGTACGGCGGTCCTCATCGCCGTGACCCTGCTGATGAGGGCGGTCTGATCACATGTCCTTTCCCCTCCTGACAGCGACCGCGGCGCTCCCGGCGATCGGGGCGGTCGCCACCGCCGCCGTCCCGGCCGCGAAGCGCACCGCCGCGAAATGGACGGCGCTGGTCTTCTCGCTGGCCACGCTCGTCCTGGCGGGCCTCGCGCTCGCCCGCTTCGAGCCCGGCGGCGAGCGCTACCAGCTCACCGAATCGCACGCCTGGATCAAGGACTTCGGCGTCCGCTACGAACTGGGCGTCGACGGCATCGGCGTCGCGCTCATGGCGCTCACCGCCCTGCTGATCCCCTTCGTCATCCTGGCCGGCTGGAACGACGCCGATCCGTCCCCAAGCTCTCAACTCCGTTCGAGCGGGGGAGGCCCCAACGAGACGAAGCCGTATCGATGGCGCCCGACCCAGGGCTTCTTCGCCCTGATCCTCATGGTCGAGGCGATGGTGATCCTCTCCTTCGAGGCCACCGACGTCTTCCTCTTCTACATCCTCTTCGAAGCCATGCTCATCCCGATGTACTTCCTCATCGGCGGCTTCGGGGACCGGGCGCACTCCGGGAGCGACGAGAACGCGGCGGCGCAGCGCTCGTACGCCGCGGTCAAGTTCCTCCTCTACAACCTGGCCGGCGGGCTCATCATGCTGGCCGCCGTGATCGGCCTCTACGTCGTCGCGGGGACGTTCTCGCTGTCCGAGATCGCCGAGGCCCGCGCCAACGGCTCGCTCTCCATGGCGACCGGCACCGAGCGCTGGCTCTTCCTCGGGTTCTTCTTCGCCTTCGCGGTGAAGGCCCCGCTGTGGCCGCTGCACACCTGGCTGCCCAACGCGATGGGCGAGGCGACCTCCCCGGTGGCCGTCCTGATCACCGCGGTCGTCGACAAGGTCGGCACCTTCGCGATGCTCCGCTTCTGCCTCCAGCTCTTCCCGGAGGCCAGCAAGTGGGCGACGCCGGTGATCGTCGTCCTGGCGCTGATCAGCATCGTCTACGGGGCGCTGCTCGCCGTCGGCCAGCGCGACATCAAGCGCCTGATCGCCTACGCGTCGATCTCGCACTTCGGCTTCATCATCCTGGGCATCTTCGCGATGACCAGCCAGGGCCAGTCCGGCGCCACGCTCTACATGGTCAACCACGGGATCTCGACCGCCGCGCTGATGCTGGTGGCGGGCTTCCTGATCACCCGGCGCGGCTCCCGGCTCATCGCCGACTACGGCGGGGTCCAGAAGGTGGCGCCGATCCTGGCCGGCACCTTCCTGATCGGCGGTCTGGCGACCCTGTCGCTGCCCGGGCTCGCCCCGTTCGTCAGCGAGTTCCTGGTCCTGGTCGGCGCGTTCAGCGCCTACCCGGCGGCGGGCATCGTCGCCACCACCGGCATCGTGCTCGCCGCGCTCTACGTACTCGTCCTCTACCAGCGGACGATGACGGGCCCGGTGAAGGCCGAGGTCCAGGGCATGGCGGACCTCAAGGTCCGGGAGCTGGCGGTGGTCGTCCCGCTGATCGCGCTGCTGCTCTTCCTGGGCGTCTATCCGAAACCGCTGACCGAGATCGTCAACCCGGCGGTGCAGCACACCATGTCGGACGTCCAGAAGAAGGACCCCCAGCCTGAGGTGGAGGCCGCCAAGTGAGCGCAACAGCTGTCCACGGTCTGTGGACGACGGCGGGCGGGGTGACGGCGGCCGCCCCCGTCGAGAGGTTCAAGGCGCCGGTCATCGAGTACACCCAGCTCATGCCGGTCCTCATCGTGATCGGTGTCGCCGTGGTGGGCGTGCTCGTCGAGGCGTTCGTGCCGCGCCGGGCCCGCTACTACACGCAGGTCTTCCTCACGGTCGTCGCGCTGGCCGCCGCGTTCGCCTCGGTGGTCGGCCTGGCGGCCAGCGGCTACGCGACGACGAAGGCGCACATCGCCGCGATGGGCGCCATCGCGATCGACGGGCCGACGCTCTTCCTGCAGGGCACCATCCTGCTGACCTCGCTGGTCGCCGTCTTCACCTTCGCCGAGCGCAGGCTCGACCCCGCCTCGCACGGCAACCACGTCGACTCCTTCGCCGCCCAGGCCGCCTCGGTCCCCGGCAGCGACAGCGAGAAGGCCGCGGTCAAGGCCGGGTTCACCACCACCGAGGTCTTCCCGCTGGTGCTGTTCTCGGTGGCCGGGATGCTGGTCTTCCCGGCCGCCAACGACCTGCTGACGCTCTTCGTGGCCCTGGAGGTCTTCTCCCTCCCGCTCTACCTGCTCTGCGCCGTCGCCCGCCGCAAGCGGCTGATGTCGCAGGAGGCCGCGGTGAAGTACTTCCTGCTCGGCGCGTTCTCCTCGGCCTTCCTGCTCTTCGGGATCGCCCTGCTCTACGGGTACGCGGGCTCCGTCTCGTACGCCCGGATCGCCCAGGTCGTCGACGGCTCGGTCACCCAGATCGACCCGGCGCTCGCCGCCACCATGGGCAACGACGCGCTGCTGCTGATCGGCGGCGCGATGATCCTCACCGGCCTGCTCTTCAAGGTCGGCGCCGTGCCCTTCCACATGTGGACCCCGGACGTCTACCAGGGCGCCCCGACCCCGGTCACCGGCTTCATGGCCGCGGCCACCAAGGTCGCCGCGTTCGGCGCGCTGCTGCGGCTGCTGTACGTGGTGCTGCCGGGCCTCGCCTGGGACTGGCGCCCGGTGATGTGGGCCGTCGCGATCGTCACGATGCTGGGCGGGGCGATCGTCGCGATCACCCAGACCGACATCAAGCGGCTGCTGGCCTACTCCTCGATCGCGCATGCCGGGTTCATCCTCGCCGGTGTGATCGCGACGACCCCGGACGGCATCTCGTCGGTCCTCTTCTACCTCGGCGCGTACTCCTTCGTGACGGTCGGCGCCTTCGCCGTCGTCACCCTGGTGCGCGACGCGGGCGGCGAGGCCACGCACCTGTCGAAGTGGGCCGGGCTCGGCCGCCGCTCGCCGCTGGTCGCCGCGGTCTTCGCGGTGTTCCTGCTGGCCTTCGCCGGTATCCCGCTCACCTCCGGCTTCTCCGGGAAGTTCGCCGTGTTCAAGGCGGCGGCGGACGGCGGCGCGGGCGGACTGGTCGTGGTCGGTGTGATCTCCTCCGCGATCGCCGCGTTCTTCTACATCCGGGTCATCGTGCTGATGTTCTTCAGCGAGCCGAAGGCGGACGGCCCCACGGTCGCCGTCCCGTCGCCGCTGACGATGACGACGATCGGGGTGGGCGTCGCGGTCACGCTGGTGCTGGGCCTGGCCCCGCAGTACTTCCTGGACCTGGCGAGCCAGGCGGGGATCTTCGTGCGGTAGCGCACCGCGCACGCCACGAACAGCGCCGGACGGGCCTTGCCGAGTCAAGCCCGTCCGGCGCTGTCGTATGCGGCGCCTATCGTGGCAGGGAGACGGCAACACGGAGCAGGGCAGAGCGATGGGCGCGGGCGGAACGATGGATGTGACGGAGAGCGACGCACGGCGGACGCTGCACAAGGTGTTCGGCTACGAGGCGTTCCGCGGTGAGCAGGAAGCGATCGTCGACCATGTGGTGGCCGGCGGCGACGCCGTCGTGCTCATGCCCACGGGCGGCGGGAAATCCCTCTGCTACCAGATCCCGGCCCTGGTCAGAGCCGGTACGGGCGTGGTGGTCTCCCCGCTGATCGCCCTCATGCAGGACCAGGTCGACGCGTTGCGGGCGCTCGGCGTGCGCGCCGGGTTCGTCAACTCGACGCAGGACTTCGACGAGCGCCGCTCGATGGAGGCGCAGTTCCTCGCCGGTGAGCTCGATCTGCTCTACCTGGCCCCGGAGCGGCTCCGGCTCGACTCCACGCTCGACCTGCTCGCGCGCGGCGAAATCTCCGTCTTCGCGATCGACGAGGCGCACTGCGTCGCCCAGTGGGGCCACGACTTCCGCCCCGACTACCTGGCCCTCTCGGTCCTCGGCGAGCGCTGGCCCGACGTACCGCGCATCGCGCTGACCGCGACCGCCACCGACGCCACGCACCAGGAGATCACCCGGCGCCTCGGCATGCCCGACGCCAAGCACTTCGTCGCCAGCTTCGACCGCCCCAACATCCAGTACCGGATCGTGTCCAAGTCCGACCCGAAGAAGCAGCTCCTCACCTTCCTCAAGGAGGAGCACGCCGGGGACGCGGGCATCGTCTACTGCCTCTCGCGCAATTCGACGGAGAAGACCGCCGAGTACCTCTCCCGCAACGGCATCGAGGCCGTCCCGTACCACGCGGGGCTCGACGCGGGCACCCGCGCCGCCCACCAGTCCCGGTTCCTGCGCGAGGAGGGGCTGGTCGTCGTCGCGACGATCGCCTTCGGCATGGGCATCGACAAGCCGGACGTGCGGTTCGTCGCCCACCTCGACCTGCCGAAGTCGGTCGAGGGCTACTACCAGGAGACCGGCCGCGCCGGCCGCGACGGGCAGCCGTCCACGGCCTGGATGGCGTACGGCCTCCAGGACGTGGTCCAGCAGCGCAAGCTCATCCAGGGCGGCGACGGCGACGAGGCGTTCCGCCGCCGCGCCGCCTCCCACCTCGACGCGATGCTGGCCCTGTGCGAGACGGTCCGCTGCCGCCGGGCGCAGCTCCTGACGTACTTCGGCCAGGTGCCCACCACGACGGACTGCGGCAACTGCGACACCTGCCTGACCCCGCCGGAGAGCTGGGACGGCACGGTGGCCGCGCAGAAGCTGCTGTCGACGGTGGTGCGGCTGAAGCGGGAGCGCGGGCAGAAGTTCGGCGCGGGCCAGATCATCGACATCCTGCTCGGCCGCCGCACCGCGAAGGTCATCCAGTTCGACCACGACCAGCTCTCCGTCTTCGGCATCGGCGAGGAGCTGAGCGAGGCCGAATGGCGCGGTGCCGTACGGCAGTTGCTCGCGCAGGGGCTGCTCGCCGTCGAGGGCGAGTACGGGACGCTGGTGCTGACCGAGGAGAGCGGCTCGGTCCTCGGGCGGCAGCGCGAGGTCCACCTGCGCAAGGAGGCGCCGAAGCCCGCGTCCCGGTCCACCAAGGCCGAGCGCAGGACGAAGTCGCAGGCGGCCGCCGCCGAGCTGCCCCCGGAGGCCGTTCCGGTCTTCGAGGCGCTGCGGGCCTGGCGCGCCGCACAGGCGAAGGAGCAGGGCGTCCCGGCGTACGTCATCTTCCACGACGCGACCCTGCGCGAGATCGCCGCGGCCCGGCCGGACTCGGTCGCCGCGCTGGGCGGCATCAGCGGCCTGGGCGAGAAGAAGCTGGCGACGTACGGGGAGGGCGTGCTGGAGGTCCTGGCGGAGCTCGGCGAGGCGGCGCCCCAGGAGTCCCCGGCGCCCCAGGAGTCCTTGGCGGCTCCGGAGTCCCGGACGGCCCCGGAGCCCCGGGCGCCCGAGGCGACCCCGGCGGCCCAGGATCCCGCCCCGGCGCCCCGCGCCCAGGCCCCGGCGGCGCCCTACGACGACGCGGAGTTCGGCTGGGACGAGGAGCCGCCCGAGTACGCGTGAGCGCGCGGGCCGGGTGGCGGGCGGTCCACTACCGCTCCGCCGCCCGGCGCCGCGCGGTGATCTCCGTGAGGTCGAGATCGACGGGGAAGGGGACGGAGACCTTCATCCGGTCGTGGAAGATCCCGGTGGAGGTGTAGGCCCCGGTCGACGGCTCCAGCTCGAAGACGTAGACCACGGCCCGGTCGTCGTGGTTCTCCACCCGCCAGTAGTGCGGGATCCTCGCCCGCGCGTACTTCACGGGCTTGGTCTCGCGGTCCCGGGTGACGGATTCCTCGGACACGACCTCGATCGCCAGCAGCACGCTGTCCGCGGGGAAGCGGGTCTGCCGCAGCCCCTCGACGACGTCCGCCCGCACGATGACCACATCGGGTTCGGGCCTGTTCTGGAAGTCGACGTCGATGGTGAACTCGCGGAAGACCTCCAGGTCGGCCGGAGCGAGGGACTGCAACTGCCACTTGAGGTAGTCGATCGCACGCTCGTGAAATACGGTCTGCGGACTCACGAAAACAAGGCTCCCGTCGATCAGCTCCGTGTGTGGAGGCAGATTCGGGAGTGTGTCCAGGTCATCGGCGGTCCAGCCGCCCACGGGCGGAACCGCCCACCGCGGCTCGTTGGCCTCGGGTCCGACGCTCATCAGTGCTCCCATGACGTGGAGTCTCGCGGGGCTTTTCAGCGTATCCGTCGGGAACGGGACATGGCTCCCCCGAACGCGTGAACGCCTGGTGCGTGGCTGACCAGGGGCTTTCCAGGGGAGCCGGGTCCGTCAGTCGTCGCTGGAGGAGGTCTTCGAGGTGAAGGACGGGGCGCGGTGGGACGACCGGTCCCGGCGGACGTTGTGGTGGACGGCGCGGGCGGCCCAGTCGTCGTCGATCAGGCCGTGCATCGTCCAGCTGGACCGCAGCCCGCCCCGCCCCACCTCCGACGCCAGGCCGACCGCTGCGACCAGGGCGGCCAGCGCCCGGCCGCGCGGTTCCGGGAAGCCCGCGGCCTGTGCGGCGGCGAAGCGGTCGCGGACCGCGAGCGGCAGGCCCGGGTCCTCGGCCAGATGGCGGTGGAACGGCAGCAGGCCCAGCAGGCGGCCGGTCTCCCGGCGCAGCACCGAGCGGCGCACCAGGTGCTCCAGGCAGAGCTCCCCGGTGTACTGCCCGGTCTGCCGCACCCAGCCCCGCGCGCCGAGTCCGCGCGCCCGCGGGGTCGCCAGGCTGTCCAGCACCTGCCCGAGAAAGGGGTCCGCGGGAGCGGGCAGGCCGGTCACCCCGACCCGGCCGCGCTCCTCGGTGACCCGCCCCTGGAGCTCCAGCTCCCGCAGGGCCGCGCCGGCCGTCCCGTACTCCAGGGACCGGGCGCGGCACAGCGGCCGGCCGCGCAGCGGGTGGAGTGCGAGCAGCAGCAGTTCTTCGGGGAGCGTGAGCTCCGGGGCGGGCTGGGTCATGACGCGGGGACGATCCGGCCGGTGACCTCGCCGATGCCGATCCGGGTGGAGTCCGGCCCCGGCGCCCAGGCGGTCAGCGTCACCGTGTCGCCGTCCTCCAGGAAGGTGCGCTTGCCGTCCGCGAGTTCCAGCGGCTCGGTGCCGTTCCAGGTCAGCTCCAGCAGGGAGCCGCGCTGTCCGGGCTCGGCGCCGCTGACGGTGCCGGAGCCGTACAGGTCGCCGGTGCGCAGCGAGGCGCCGTTCACCGTCATCTGGGCCAGCATCTGGGCGGCGGTCCAGTACATGGTGGAGAACGGCGGCTCCGCGACCGTCTCGCCGTTGATCGCGACGGAGATCCGCAGGTCGAGGCCGCCGGGCTCGTCCGCGTCGGCGTCGTCCAGGTAGGGCAGGAGCGGGAGGTCGCGGGCCGGGGGCGCGATCCGGGCCGCCTCCAGGGCCTCCAGCGGGGTCACCCAGGCCGACACGGAGGTGGCGAAGGACTTGCCGAGGAACGGGCCGAGCGGGACGTACTCCCACGCCTGGATGTCCCGCGCCGACCAGTCGTTGAGCAGGCAGAGCCCGAAGACGTGGTCCCGGAAGGAGCCCAGCGGGACCGGGGTGCCCTGCGCGGAGCCGACGCCGACGACGAAGCCGACCTCGGCCTCGATGTCCAGCTTGACGGAGGGGCCGAAGACCGGGGCCGGGTCGGCCGGGGCCTTGCGCTGGCCGGACGGGCGGACCACGTCCGTGCCGGAGACGACGACGGTGCCGGAGCGCCCGTGGTAACCGATCGGCAGGTGCTTCCAGTTGGGCGTCAGCGCCTCGGCGTTCGGGCGGAAGATCTTCCCGACGTTGGTGGCGTGGTTCTCGCTCGCGTAGAAGTCGACGTAGTCGCCCACCTGGTACGGCAGGTGGAGGGTCACGGCGTCCAGCGGGTGGAGCAGCGGCTCGATGTCCGCGCGGTGCGCCGGGACGGTGACCCAGGCGGTGAGGGCCCGCCGGACGTCCCGCCAGGCGGTGCGGCCCGCCGCCAGCAGGGCGGTCAGGTCGGGCTGGGCGAGGAGGCGCGCGTAGGGCGAGCCGAGCGCGTGCGCCGCGGCCCCGGCGTCCAGGACGTGGTCGCCGATGCGGACGCCGACCCGGCGGTCCTCGGGGTGGTCGGGGGTGGAGAACACACCGTAGGGAAGGTTGTGCGGGCCGAAGGGGTCGCCCTCGGCCAGATCGAGCGGGCTGCTCTGCTCGGGCATGTGTTGCTGCCTCGCTTTCCAGGTCGCTTGGGGGACACGTTACGTCGGCGCCGCCCCGTCGCGGGAGTGTCCCAACTGGGGCCGATGCCCGGAAAGTTCCACGGTGTCCGGGCACCGGCCCGGCTCACCCCGCCGTGCGCGGGATGCGCCGCTCCCAGGTGCGGTGGAAGACGACCTCGCCGCCCTCCGTGCAGACGACCTCGTCGGAGGTGACGAAGTCGTCCGCGTCCGCGGTGATCTCCGAGCGGGTCGAGATCCGCACGTCCCAGGCCAGTTCGGGCCGGTGCAGCCGGACCGTCCAGTCGGAGCGGGTGCGGGCGGAGAGCGGGTCGTCCTCCTGGATCGTGTACGTCTCCAGGGCGTCCTCGGTGAACTCCAGGCCGTCCGGGTAGACCCGGGTGCCGCCGTAGCGGGGGTCGACCTCCAGCCGCCACTCGCCCTTGGCGACGTCCCGGACCACCAGCCGCTCCGGGCGCTGCTCGTCGAGGGTCGCCGGGTACACCACGCCGAGCGGCTCCGACTGCTCCGGTTCCTCGAACCGGATCTCCGGCTCCGCGGCGGCGCGGCGCACCGGCAGCTCGACCTGGCTGCCGTCGGCGTCGAGGGTGAAGCCCACCGAGCCGGCCTGCGGCCAGATCCACGGCCAGTACGCGGAGGAGACCGCGAGCCGGATGCGGTGGCCGGGCGGGAAGGTGTGCCCGATCCCGTTCAGCTCGAAGGTGACGTCCTCGGTGGCGCCGGGCGGCCACTCCACCACCCGGTCGCGGCCGTGCCGGGCGGAGAGGTTCAGCGCGCCCCGGGTGACCAGGGTGGAGGAGCCGTCCGGGGCCACGTCGCAGAGCCGGGCGATCGCCTGGCCGCGCGGTACGTCCATCCGGATGCGCAGCGTCACCCGGGGGCGGCCGAGGATCTCGATCGGGGCGCCCTCGACCGGGAACTCGAAGCAGACCGACTTGGCGTCCTCGTCGCGCTGGTCGGGCGGCAGGTCGGCGTCGTTGCCGAACGGGAAGAAGCGCCCGGCGTCCAGCCCGGTGCGCTGCGGCGAATCGACGGTCTGCGGGCCGCCGCCGAGCGCGTACGCGACGGGGGAGACGTTCGGGGACGGCCAGGCGTCGTCCCCGACCCAGCGCCCCGGCAGCGTCTCGTAGACCGTGGCGGGGCGGTGCGAGGCGCTGATCCAGGACCGCAGCAGCGGCTCGGCCATCACGCCGGTGTCCTCGTCCTTCAGGTGCTGGTCCCACCAGCGCAGCGTCTCCTGGAGGAAGCCGATCGACGGCCCCGGCGGCAGCCCCCGGTCCGGGTACTGGTGCGACCAGGGCCCGATCAGCCCGCGCACCCGGTCCGCCGGGAGGTGCTCGACGAGCCGGAGCACGGTGTCGCGGTACGGGTCGTGCCAGCCGCCCACCGCGAGGACCTTCGCCCGGATCGCGGAGTAGTCCTCGCAGACGCTGCCGTGCTTCCAGTACGCGTCGCGGGTCTGGTGGGCCAGCCAGGTGTGGATGAACGGCTCGACCTTCTCCAGCCGCTCCAGCCACATGTCCTTCCAGCCCGCGCCGACGTGCGCCGGGTCCGGCGGGCGGGAGACGAAGGCCAGCATGGTGGCCGCCCAGGCGTGCATGTCGACGCCGAGGACCGAGCCGCCCATGTAGTGGACGTCGTTGTCGTAGCGGTCGTCGGTGGAGCAGACGGTGACGACCGCCTTCAGCGGCTCGGGGGCCAGCGCGGCGATCTGGAGCGAGTTGAAGCCGCCCCAGGAGATGCCGAACATGCCGACCCGGCCCGAGCACCACTCCTGCTCGGCCAGCCAGTGGACGACGGCGACGCCGTCCGCCAGTTCCGTCGCGTCGTACTCGTCGCCCGGCATCCCCTCGCTGTTGCCGTGGCCGCGCACGTCGACGCGGACGGAGGCGTAGCCGTGTCCGGCGTACCAGGGGTGGCGCTGCCAGTCGCGCGGCGCCGTCCAGTCGGTCAGCCGGTACGGCAGGTACTCCAGGAGCGCGGGCACCGGCTCCTCGGTGACCGGGCGCCAGACCCGGGCGTACAGCAGGGTGCCGTCCGGCAGCGGGATGCGGACGTCCTCGCGGACGGTCTCGTACGGGAACGTGGTGCGGATGTGCATGGTGGTACCTCAGTGGACGGGGTGCATGGTGCGCCTGAGCCAGGGGGCGGAGGCGACGACGGCCAGGCCGCCCACCACCGCGATCGCGCCGTTGACGCCGAAGTAGACGGGGTTGGAGACCTCGCCGTAGACCTTCACGACCTGGGCCTGGATGCCGTTGGCGAGGGCCAGCGAGAGGAACCAGAGCGCCATCGTCTGGCTGGTGAACGCCTTGGGGGCGAGCTTGGTGGTCGCGGACATGCCGGAGGTCTCCAGCAGGATGTCGCCGAGGCCGAGCAGCAGGTAGGAGCCGACGATCCACCAGGCGGCCATCTTGTACGTGTCGCCGGTGTGGCCCGAGGTGGGCAGGACCATCAGCAGGAACGACAGCCCGCCGAGGATCACCCCGATCGCGATCTTGTTGGAGGCGTGCGGCTGGCGCGGCCCCATCCGTGCCCAGACGGCGGCGACCACCGGGGCGAGCGCCACCTCGAAGGCGCCGAGCGCGGAGGCGTACCAGCTCGCCGGGAAGTGGAAGCCGAGGATCTCGGTGCGGGCGTTGGTCGACGCGAGCAGCATCATCGTCGAGTACGCCTGGAACAGGATGAAGTTGAACACCACCGAGGCCAGGAAGAGCACCACGTACGGGCGCAGCCTGCCGCGTTCCTCGGCCGTGACCCGGGGGCTGCGGAACATCACCGCGAAGTACACCACCGGCGCGATCACCGAGATCAGGGTGAGCAGGTCGACGAGGCGGCCCATGGTGAGCCACCCCGCCAGGGACAGGGCGGTGGCGAGGACGGCGACGACCACGGCCCCGGCCACGATGAGCCGTACGGCCCGCCGCATCGCCTCCGGGGAGAGGGCGAATTCGGCCGAGTGCTTTCGCCCGGCCAGGTGACGGCGGCCCAGTACGTACTGGATCAGGCCGAGGGTCATGCCGAAGGCGGCGGCCGAGAAGCCCCAGTGCCAGCTCGCGTGGTCGCCGAGCCAGCCGGTGACCAGCGGGCCGAGGAACGCGCCGATGTTGATGCCCATGTAGTAGAGCGCGAATCCGGCGTCCCGGCGCTCGTCGTCGGTGCGGTAGAGCTTGCCGACCATGGTGGCCACATTGGGCTTGAGCAGGCCCGTTCCCGCGCTGATCAGTCCGAGGCCGGTCCAGGTCATCGCGTCGGTGGGCACCGCCATGGCGTAGTGCCCGCAGGCGATGAGGACTCCGCCGTAGAGCACCGCGCGGTACGAGCCGAGCATCCGGTCGGCCAGCCAGCCGCCCGCGACGGACACCAGATAGACGAGTGTGCCGTAGGCGGCCGAGACCGAGGCGGCGGTGCCGGGCGACATGCCCATGCCGCCGCGGGACACCGTGTCGGCGAAGTAGAGGACCAGAATCGCCTGCATGCCCAGGAACGAGAACCGCTCCCAGACCTCCAGGCCCGACAGGGTCATCAGACCCCGTGGCTGGCCGAAAAAGGCATGGTCGTCCGTGCGGGGCGGTTTGGTCGGCTGGGTGTCGGAGGCCGTGGGGGACAAAGGGAGAACTCCTGATCGTATGAGCTGATCCCGAACATACCGGCGGTGGCGGGAAGGCGCCCACGGTGATCCAAAGGGGACCGGATACGCTGACTTGAGTGATGGCAGCGACACATCGACATTCCGTGTGATCGACAGCAGACAGGAGAACCCCTCGTGACCGTCGTCGGGCCGTTCGGGCTGAGCGTGCGGGACCAGGCGCTTGAGGCCGGTGTCCAGGCCGGTTTGGCCGCTGTCGAGTCCGGGCTGCTCGATGCCACCAAGAGCAGCGTGCCCTTCATCACGGAGGCCGCGCAGCACCTGGTCCGCGCCGGGGGCAAGCGCTTCCGGCCGCTGCTCGGGATACTGGCCGCCCAGTTCGGTGACCCGGACGCGCCGGGCGTGGTGCCCGCCGCCGTCGTCGTCGAGCTGACGCACCTCGCGACGCTGTACCACGACGACGTGATGGACGAGGCGGAGGTGCGCCGCGGTGTGCCCAGCGCCAACACCCGCTGGAGCAACTCGGTGGCCGTGCTGACCGGCGACTTCCTCTTCTCCCGGGCCTCGCACATACTGGCCGACCTCGGCCCTGAGGCCGTGCGCGTCCAGGCGGAGGCGTTCGAGCGGCTGGTCACCGGCCAGATCCTGGAGACCGCCGGCCCGGCCGAGGGCGCCGACCCGGTGGAGCACTACCTGGAGGTGCTGCGCGGCAAGACCGGCTCGCTGATCGCGGTGGCCTGCCGCTTCGGCGCGATGACGGCCGGCGCGGACGATGCGGCGGTCGACGTGCTGACCCAGTACGGGGAGCGGCTCGGCGTCGCCTTCCAGCTCGCCGACGACGTGCTCGACATCGCCTCCGACTCCCACGAGTCCGGGAAGACCCCGGGCACCGACCTCCGCGAGGGCATCCCGACGCTCCCGGTGCTCCATCTGCGGGCCCGGGCCGCGGCCGAGGGCAGGCCCGAGGACGTGGAGCTCGTCGAGCTGCTCGACGGCGACCTCGGTGACGACGCCCGGCACGCCGAGGCGCTGCGCAGGCTGCGCGCCCACCCGGCGCTGGAGCAGGCCCGGCGGGACACCGTGCGGTACGCGGAGGAGGCGCGCGCCACGCTGGCGCCGCTGCCCGACGGCTACGCGAAGGCCGCGCTGTACGAGCTGTGCGACGCGGTGGTCCACCGCGCGGGCTGAGAGCCTGTCGGGCGGCCTCCGGCCGAGCTGCCACGTCCTGTCCGCCCATCGGCCGAAGGCCACCCGGCACAGGCCCTGAGCCCCCGTCACCCCCTTGCGGGGCCCCTGCGGCCGGTGGGGTGTCAGGGACATCCCCGACGCGGTTCGCGGTACGGCGGGGCGCGGTGTCATCCCGTAGAGGTAGGCGGAGTTGCTTCCGCGGGCTGACGTTCCGGGGCCGCCGATTTGGTCAGATGGAGAACAACCACTCCTGACCGAACCGGGTGAGAATGGCGGCGCGGAGTGGGCACGGAACGGGCAACCGGACGGAAAGCCGCCGACCACGGAGGTAGGGCACAGATGGCACCGAACGACAGCGCAGCGACCGGCACCACGGCCGACGGCGGCGTCGGACGCCGCAAGGCGGCGCGCTACATCGTCCCGGTCGCGGTGGCCGGGGTGGCCGCCGCGACGATCGGGCTCGTCCCGGCGCTCGCGAGCTCCGGCGACCCCGAACTGCCGAAGATCGGCGCGCAGGAACTCATCGAGAAGATCGCCGCCTCGGACACGCAGCGGCTCTCCGGCACGATGCGGATCAGCACGGACCTCGGCATCCCCTCGCTCGGCGGCCTGGCCGGCGCCTTCACCGGCGGCGAGGACGGGCCGGGCGGCCGGGGCGGCGCGAGCGCCGACCCGAAGGACCGGATGACGGAGCTGGTGTCGGGCACGCACACGCTCCGGCTGGCCGCCGACGGCCCCGACAAGCAGCGGCTGTCCATCCTGGACGACGCCGCCGAGTACAGCCTGATCCGCAACGGCGACCAGGTCTGGGCGTACGACAGCAAGTCCGACACGGCCTACCACGCCACCGCGGACGAGGCGGGGAAGGACGCCGGGCACCGCGCCGGGAAGCGGTCCGTGCCCGAGGGCGTGCCCACCACCCCGCAGGCCCTGGCCGAGCAGGTGCTGGAGGCCGCCGGACCGACCACCTCGGTGACGGTCGACGGCACCGCGCGGGTCGCCGGGCGCGACGCGTACCGGCTGGTGGTCAAGCCGAAGCAGAGCGGCTCCACGATCGGCTCGGCCACCATCGCGGTCGACGCGGAGAACGGCGTACCGCTCAAGTTCACCCTGCTGCCGAGCTCGGGCGGCAAGGCGATCGTCGACGCCGGGTTCACCAAGGTGGACTTCGCGAAGCCGGACGCCTCCCTGTTCACCTTCACCCCGGCCAAGGGCACCGAGGTGACCGAGGCCCAGGAGGACGAGGACGGCGGGAAGGCCGGCCGGTCCGACGCGAAGGGGCTGGAGGGGCTGGAAGGCCTGGTCCCGGGCGCCGGGCAGCTCGGCGCGGGGGACCAGGGCGTGAAGGGGGCCCGGGTCATCGGCGAGGGCTGGAGCGCCGTCGCCGAGTTCAAGGTCCCGGGCGCCGCCGGGCTCCCCGACAAGGCGTCGCAGGAGGCCCCGGCCGAGGCCCGGCAGTTCCTGGACGCGCTGGGCGACAAGGTCAGCGGGAAGTTCGGCTCGGGCACCGTCTTCCAGACCCGCGTCGTCAACACGCTGATGACCGACGACGGCCGCGTCTACGTCGGCGCCGTCACCAAGGAGAAGCTGGTCGAGGTCGCGAACGGCGCCTCCTGACGGTACGGGCGCGGGCCCTTCCCCGCGCACCGCGTGCTCCGCACGCACCGTCGCACCACGCACCGCCCGGCCGCCCCGTCGTACGCTCCGTACGGCGGGGCGGTCCCGTCCGACCCCTGGGGGAGTACGTATGACACAGCCCGCGACGGCCGCCGCCCCCGGCCCCGTGATCGAGACCCGGGGCCTCACCAAGCGGTACCGGGGCGGCCAGCTCGCCGTCGACGGCCTGGACCTCACGGTCCCCGGCGGCAGCGTCTTCGGCTTCCTCGGCCCCAACGGCTCGGGCAAGACCACCACCATCCGGATGCTGATGGGCCTGATCACCCCGACCTCCGGCACCGCCCGGCTCCTCGGCCACCCGGTGCCCGACGCCGCCCGCACCGTGCTCCCGCAGGTCGGCACGTTGATCGAGGGCCCCGCCCCGTACGGCTTCCTCAGCGGCCGGGACAACCTCCTGCGGTACGACTCCGCCGACCCGACCGCCGATCCGCGCACCCGCCGGGCCCGGGTGGCCGAGGCCCTGGACCGGGTCGGCCTCGCCGCCGCGTCCGGGAAGAAGGCCAAGGCGTACTCGCTCGGCATGAAGCAGCGCCTCGGCCTCGCCGCCGCCCTGCTCCGCCCGCGCCGCCTGCTGGTCCTCGACGAACCGACCAACGGCCTGGACCCGCAGGGCATGCGGGAGATCCGCACCCTGGTCCGGGAGCTGGCGGCGGACGGCACCACGGTCTTCCTCTCCTCGCACCTCCTCGACGAGATCGAGCAGGTCTGCACGCACGCGGCGGTGATGGCCCGGGGCCGCCTCCTCACCCAGGGCCCGGTCGCCGAGCTGGCGGCGGGCGCCCGGGGCCGGCTGGCCGTCACCACCCCCGACCCGGGCGACGCCGCCCGCGTCCTGGGGGAGCTGGGCGTCACCGGGATCACCGTCGACGGCGACCGGGTCGACGCCGAGGCCCCGCCACCCGGCACCGAACTCGCCGACCTCAGCGCCGCCCTGGTCCACGCCGGCGTCCGCCTGCGGTCCTTCGGGATCGAACGGGCCTCGCTGGAGGACGCCTTCGTCGCACTCACCGGAGAGGGTTTCGATGTCGCAGGCTGAAACCGCCCCCGCCCCCGCCCCCGCCTCCGTTTCCGGGCGGGTGTCCCGCAACCCGCTGTGGACCTTCGGCATCCTCCGCTCCGAGCTGTCCCTGACCCTCCGCCGCTGGCGCACCCTGGCCCTGCTCGGGCTGCTGGCCGCGGTGCCCGTGCTGATCGGCATCGCGGTACGGATCGAGACCGGGCACGGCTCCTCGCCCGGCCCGGACGGGGGCGGCGACGCGGCGGGACCGGCCTTCCTCTCCCAGGTCACCAACAACGGCCTCTTCCTGGTCTTCGCGGCCCTCGCCGTCACCCTCCCGATCTTCCTGCCGATGGCCGTCGGGGTCGTCGCGGGCGACGCGGTCGCGGGCGAGGCCGCCGCCGGAACGCTGCGCTACCTGCTGGTCGCCCCGGCCGGCCGGACCCGGCTGCTGCTGACGAAGTACGCCTCGGTGCTGGTGTTCTGCCTGCTCGCGACCCTGGTCGTGGCGGTGTCGGCCCTGGCCGTGGGCCTGCTGCTCTTCCCGGCCGGTGACGTCACCACCATCTCGGGCACCCGGATCGGCTTCGGCGAGGGACTGCTGCGGGCCGGACTGATCGCGGTCGTCGTCGCGGCCTCGCTGATCGGCTTCGCCGCCGTCGGCCTCTTCGTCTCGACGCTCACCGGCAGCGGCGTCGCCGCCATGGCCGCCACCGTCGGCCTGCTGATCACCGTGCAGATCGTCGACGGCATCCCGCAGCTGAGCGCGGTCCACCCCTACCTCTTCCCGCACTACTGGATGTCGTACGCGGACCTGCTGCGCGCCCCCGTCTACTGGGACGAGGTGGTCAAGAACCTCGGGCTCCAGGGGCTGTACGCGGCGGTGTTCGGCTCGGCGGCCTGGGCCCGGTTCACGGCGAAGGACATCACCGCGTGAACGGCGGTGGCGGGCGGGGCACCTGCCCGTCGCACCGTCGGCCGGGCGAGCCGTCCCCCGATCGGCTCGTCGCGGCACGAACGGCACGAACGGTGCGGATCACCGGAACGACACGACACGGCACGTTCCGTTTCCGCCTCGATATTGTTCGACCTGTGACGACAGGCTGTCAACAAGGCCCTGTTCAAACACCCCTATGCTCACCGAATGATCACATCGCCGTTTTCAGAGCGCCGTAGCGAGCGATCACGGAGGGCCACGCTGACGGCGGCCCTCGAACTGTGCACGGAGAAGGGGTACGGCCGGGTCACCGTCGAGGCCATCGCGGCCCGGGCCGGTGTCAGCAAGAAGACGATCTACCGCTGGTGGCCGTCGAAGAGCGCGGTGCTCCTCGAAGCGTTCGCCGAGGGCCTGGTCGACACGATGACGTACCAGGACACCGGGGACGTCGTCGCCGATCTCCGGGCCACGCTGGAGAGCGCGTCCCGGCTGGTCTCCACCCCGCCGCTGGGCCCCGCGTTCGCCGGAATCCTCTCCGAGATGCACCACGACGAGGAACTCACCCGCACGGTACGCGGCAAGCTGCTCGACCCCCGCTTCGAAGAGGCGGTCGACCGGCTGCGACGGGCCCAGGAGCAGGGCCAGATACCGCCGGACGCCGATCTGCGGCTGGCGGTGGAGATGCTGATCGGGCCGCTGTACTTCCGCCATGTGCTGCGCAGACCGATGCAGGACGAGAAGGAGATCGCCGACCTGGTCGCGCATGTGCTCCGCTCGATCGGGGCGACACCCACCCCCTGAGCCGGGGCCCTGCACCACCGGACCGGACGGATTGTCAGACCCGCGTGCCAGCATGCGGGCATGGGGATCTTCTACGACTACTTCAGCGCGCCGGACGACGCGGCGGCGCTGGCCGCCTTCGAGCGCGGCATCGAGGAGTCCGGCCACCCGCTGCTCCCGGTCAAGGGGATCGAGCCGTACGTGCAGCTGGGCCAGGCCGAGAGCGGGCTGACCGGCACGCCGTACGAGGACGTCAGGTCGCTCCCGCGCTTCAACCGGCTCCTCAGCTCCCCGGAGGACGACTCCCGCTGGCTGGTCACGCTCACCGACGAGCTGCGCGACGCGCTCACGGCGGCGAGACCCGGCGGCTTCGCGGCGGTGGCCGAGACCTGGTCGGGGATCGAGGAGTTCGGGGGAGACGCCGAGCCCGAGGAACTGGCCGGCTTCCTGGACGATCTGGCGGAGCTGGCCGAGGAGGCACGGGCCCACCCCGAGCCGCACCGGCTCTACTGCGTCATGACGCTCTGACGGCCGGCGCGCCCCGTGTCGCCCCCCGAAGCCCGTGCCTTCGCCGTCCGGGCCCCCGTCGCCCGTTTCCTCGTCGCCCCTCGGGCCCGCCCGTCAGCCGTACAGCCGCTCCAGCACCTGCGCGACCCCGTCCCGGTCGTTCGACCCGGTCACCTCGTCCGCGGCGGCCCGCAGCTCCGGATGGGCGTCGGCCATGGCCACGCCGTGCCCGGCGGTGCGGAACAGCGGCAGGTCGTTGGGCATGTCCCCGAACGCGATCGAGGCCCCGGGGTCCACGCCGAGATACGCGGCGGCCAGCGCCAGCCCGGTGCCCTTGTCGACGCCGTACGGCTGGAGTTCGACCGTGCCGGGGCCGGAGAGGGTGACGGTGGCGAGTTCGCCGACGGTCGCGCGGGCCGCCGCGGCCAGCGCGTCGTCGGTGAGCCTCGGATGACGGACGAGCACCTTCAGTACGGGCGCGGACCACAACTCGGCCCGCTTCTCGATCCGTTGGGCCGGGAGCCTCGGGTGGGGCATCCGGAAGCCCGGCTCGATCAGGGTCCGCCCCTCGGTCCCTTCCTGGTCCACGGCGGCGAAGACCGGCCCCACCTGGGCCTCGATCTTGCCGAGCGCCGTCTCGGCCGCCTCCCGGTCCAGGGTGAGCGCGTGCAGGAGCCGCCCGGACCCGGCGTCGTACAGCTGGGCCCCCTGCCCGCACACGGCGGGCCCCCGGTAGCCGAGCCCGTCCAGGAGTCCGCGTATCGCGGGCACCGGCCGTCCCGTCACCACGATATGCCGGGCGCCCGCGCGCGCGGCCAGCGCGAGCGCCGCCCGGGTCCGGAGGCTCACGGTGTCGTCGCTGCGCAGCAGGGTGCCGTCCAGGTCGGTGGCGACGAGGGCGTACGCGGAAGGGCTGACCATGGCGATAAGCGTAGGAGACCGCTCCGGTTATCGGTCCTGGGGCGCGGGCCGCGCCCCAGGACCCGATGAGTTCTCCGGCTCGGAACAGTCCTCACCTGCACGGAAGATCCACAGTCCGAACCGGCGCGGCAGGCCTGCCGTACCGGACCACACATGGGAAGAGAGACATGGGACAGCTGCTGAAGGTCCAGAACTTCTGCGTGTCGAGCGACGGTTTCGGGGCGGGGGAGGGCCAGAGCCTGGAGACGCCCTTCGGGCACGCCGACCCCGGAGCCATGCTTTCCTGGGCCGGGGCCACCGCGAGCTGGCCGAACCGGACCGACCCCGGCGGCAGCCGGGGCCTCGACGACTACCTCACCCGGGACTTCCACCACAACATCGGCGCGGAGATCATGGGCCGCCGCAAGTTCGGCCCGCAGGTGGGCCCTTGGCAGAATCACGACTGGCTCGGCTGGTGGGGCGACACGCCCCCGTTCCACACCCCGGTGTTCGTGATGACGCACCACCCGCGCCCGTCGTTCACGCTCTCCGACACCACGTTCCACTTCGTCGACGACACACCGGCCGCGGTGCTCGAACGGGCGAAGGAGGCGGCGCGGGGCAAGGACGTGCGCCTGGGCGGCGGGGCCACCCTCATCCGGGCGTTCCTCGAAGCCGACCTGGTGGACACGTTGCACGTGGCGGTGGCGCCGGTGGAGCTGGGGGCCGGTTCGCGGCTCTGGGAGTCCCCGGACGAGCTGCGCGACCGCTTCCACCTGGACGTCGTCCCCAGCCCGAGCGGGGTGACGCACCACCTGTTCTGGCGGAAGTGACCCGGCGCACGCGCCGCCCCGCGCCCCGTTCCGCGTCCCCCGGATCGCGTACCGGGGCGTGACCCGGGCCGGAGGCGTTCGTTCCTCCGGCATGAAGACGATTCTGGCCGCCGCGGCGCTCGCCGTCCTGAGCCTCACCGCCACCGTGCCCACCCATGCGGCGACCCCCGCCGCCGCCCCGGCCCCGGCCGCCCCCGTCCCGGGCGTCTACGTGATCCACAACGTGGCCTCCGAGCCGGGGTCCGGCCTGGGCATCGGTCCGGTTCCGCTGATCTACCCGCCGATCGACGTCCCGCTGCGGTACTTCGGCGGCCGGCTCGTCGAGAAGTGGACGGTGAAGGAGGTCTCCCCCGACCGGTACACGATCAGCGCGGGCCCGGCCCAGTTCGGCCACTACGCCTTCGTCCCTCAGGAGGACGCGGTCTTCCTCTCGGCGACGAAGAAGCCCGGCGAGTGGACCATCGAGTCGGCGGGCAACCGCAGGTTCACCATCGGGCTCCCCGGCGCCGACCGGATCGCCACGCTGGACCGGGACGACGTCCCGCAGGTCAAGCTGGACCGGCGCAGCGGCTCGCCCACCCAGCTCTGGGAGTTCGACCGCGTCGACATCGACGACTGAGCCAGCGCTCCGACGCGCCGATGCTCCGACGCGCGAGGAAGGTGCCCGGCCGCCACTCCGGGGGCGGGGCGGCGGCCGGGCGCCCTACTCCACCCACACCCCGTCGCGCATGACGACCCGGCCGTGCAGCTCGGGCACGCCGCGCCAGGCGCGTACGGTCCGGGGCGCGACACGCACGTACAGGTGGGAAGCCTCCTCCGTCCGCGGGTCCCAGCCGAACTTCGCGGTGTACGCGTCCGCCACCTCCCCCGGCACCTCCCGGTCCGAGAAGCACTCCGCCTCGCCCTGGAGGAGCACCACGTCCATGGTGTCCTGGAGCGCCAGCCGTACGCGGGGCTCCACCCGGACGTTCCGCGCGGTCGCGGAGGCGGCGGTGGTGCACATCCAGACAGCCTGACCGTCCCACAGGAACCACAGGGGCACCTGATGCGGCCCGTGCTCGGGGTGCGCCGTCGACACCCAGATGTCGCGTTCACCGCCGAGCCGCTCCAGCGTGTCGCGCCTGCGTTCTTCCATCCGGCGCCGGACGTTCCCGGTGGTCGTCTCCATGAGCGCCGACCCTAGAGGCCGGGCCCCGCGGCGCGCATGGGGCGCGGGCCCTACTCCCCGCGACCGACCCCCGGCCTCCACCTCGACGGACCGGGCGGCCTTCGTCCGGGGCCGCACGCTGATCCACCAGGGATTGCGGGACAGCCCTCAGGACGATTCTTCGGCCTGGGCGGCGCGGACGGCCGGTTCCCCGCCGCCGGCCGGTACGAGTTCGGCGATCAGCTCCTCCACCAGGGCCCTGATCCGGTCCCGGACGGCGCGGACGGTGTCGATGCCCTGGCCTGCCGGGTCGTCGAGCACCCAGTCCAGGTAGCGCTTGCCCGGGAGGACGGGGCAGGTGTCCCCGCAGCCCATCGTGACGACGGCGTCGGCGGCGCGGACGGCGTCGGTGGTCAGGACCTTGGGCACTTCGGCGGAGATGTCGACCCCGGCCTCGGCCATGGCGGCGACGGCGACCGGGTTGACGGCCCCGGCCGGTGCGGAGCCGGCGGAGCGGACCTCGATCCGGTCCCCGGCGAGGTGGCTGAGCCAGGCCGCGGCCATCTGTGAACGGCCCGCGTTGTGGACGCAGACGAACAGCACCGAGGGCTTCCGCCCGGCGCCGGGGGCCTCAGTCACGTACGGTCCCTTCGGGGGTGCCGGCCGGGAAGAACCGGCGGGCGGCGAGCGCGACATGGACCAGCCCGATGAGGACCGGCACTTCGATGAGCGGGCCGACCACTCCGGCGAGCGCCTGGCCCGACGAGGCGCCGAAGGTGGCGATGGCGACCGCGATGGCCAGCTCGAAGTTGTTGCCCGCCGCGGTGAACGCGAGGGTCGTGGCACGCGGGTGGTCCAGGCCGACCAGGCGCCCCAGCGCCATGGAACCCGTCCACATGACCGCGAAGTACACCAGCAGCGGCAGCGCGATCCGGGCCACGTCGAGCGGCCGGGAGGTGATGGCGTCGCCCTGGAGCGCGAAGAGCACCACGATGGTGAACAGCAGCCCGTACAGGGCGAACGGCCCGATCCGGGGGATCAGCTTCGACTCGTACCAGGTGCGGCCCCGGGCCCGTTCGCCCAGGCGTCGGGTGAGGAACCCGGCGAGCAGCGGGATGCCGAGGAAGATCAGTACGGAGCGGGCGATCTCCCACACCGACACGTCCAGCACGGTCTGCTCCAGCCCGAGCCATCCCGGCAGGACGGACAGGTAGAACCAGCCGAGACCCGCGAAGGCGAGGACCTGGAAGACGCTGTTGAGCGCGACCAGCACGGCGGCGGCCTCCCGGTCCCCGCACGCCAGGTCGTTCCAGATGATGACCATGGCGATGCAGCGGGCGAGGCCCACGATGATCAGCCCGGTCCGGTACTCGGGCAGGTCCGGCAGGAGGAGCCAGGCCAGCGCGAACATCAGCGCCGGGCCGACGATCCAGTTCAGCAGCAGCGAGGGCAGCAGCAGGCGCCGGTCGCGGGTGACGGTGCCCACCCGGTCGTAGCGGACCTTCGCGAGCACCGGATACATCATCACCAGCAGGCCGAGCGCGATCGGCAGCGAGACGCCCGTGACGGTCACCTTCGCGAGCGCGTCACCCAGCCCCGGCACCAGCCGTCCCAGGCCGAGTCCGGCCCCCATCGCCACCAGGATCCACACGGCGAGGAACCGGTCGACGAACGACAGCCGCCCCGCGACCCGACCCGCCCCGGGCTCCGAAGCCGACGCCGACGCCGATGCCGAAGCCGAGGCCGACTCCGATGCCGACGCGGATGCGGATGCGGTCTCCGTCCCGGTCACGAGGCGTCCGCCACGGTCTCGTCCGGCCGGGCCAGTACGGCGGCGAGCCGGTCGGTGGTCTCGGGGACGAGCCGGTAGTAGACCCAGGTGCCCCGCCGCTCGGAGGCGATCAGCCCGGCCTGCTTCAGCAGCTTCAGGTGGTGGGAGACGGTCGGCTGCGACAGCTCGAACGCCGGGGTCAGGTCGCAGACGCAGATCTCGCCGCCGGCCCGCGAGGCGATCATCGACAGCAGCCGCAGCCGGACCGGGTCGCCGAGTGCCTTGAACACCTTCGCCAGCTCGGTGGCCCGGTCCTCGTCCATGGGTGCGGTCAGCAGCGTCGGGCAGCAGCCCTCGGAGCCCGTTCCCTCGTCCTGGCCGAGCACGACCAGCTCTTGATTCGACATCCTTCTATGTTGACGAACTTCGATCCAGAGCACAAGCTTGCATCGATGAACGTCAATGCAGAGCATGTGTCCCGTGCGACGAACCGAGGAGCGGCCATGACCGACCCCACCGAACTCCGTGAGACCGTCCGCCGCCGTTACGCGGCCTCCGCGCTCCAGGTCACCGAGGGTGCCGGGGGCGCCGAGGGTTCGGAGGGCGTCGGCGCGGGCTGTTGCGGCGTCGAGCCGGTGGAGGTCGACGAGAACTTCGGCTCGGCCCTGTACGCCGACGACGAGCGCGGCGCGCTGCCCACCGAGGCCGTCGCCGCCTCCCTCGGCTGCGGCAACCCCACCGCCGTCGCCGATCTCCGCGAGGGCGAACGGGTCCTCGACCTCGGGTCCGGCGGCGGTATCGACGTCCTGCTGTCCGCCCGCCGCGTCGGCCCCACCGGCAAGGCGTACGGGCTCGACATGACCGAGGAGATGCTGGCGCTGGCCCTCGCCAACGCGGCGCGGGCGGGCGCGCGGAACGTCGAATTCCTCAAGGGCACGATCGAGGCCGTCCCGCTTCCGGCGGCCACGATCGACGTCGTCATCTCCAACTGCGTGATCAATCTGTCCACCGACAAGCCGGCCGTGTTCGCCGAGATGCTTCGCGTTCTGCGGCCGGGCGGCCGGATCGGGATCTCCGACGTCGTCGCCGACGATGCCCTCACCCCCGCCCAGCGGGCCGAGCGCGGCGACTATGTGGGCTGCATCGCCGGGGCCCTCTCGTTCGCCGAGTGCCGGTCCGGTCTGGCGGCCGCCGGGTTCACGGACATCGAGATCGTGCCCACCCACACGGTGGCCGACGGCATGCACGCGGCGATCGTCCGCGCCGTCAAGCCGTCCACGGCGCCCACCCCCGCCCCGGCGGCGGCCGCATCCGGGGCCGGGGGCTGCTGCGGCTGAGGCGTGTGCCGGGAATGTCGCGTCGGCGAGCGGCCGTGCTCGCCGGCGCGACGGACGGAGGGGAAAGCCCCCATGACGGAGACCTGCGTCGGGGGGCTCGGAAGAGAATGTGACGATCGACCGGTGAAGGGTCACATCTTCCTTCCAGGGGGGTGCAGGTCCTGCCCGCGGGCGGGGTTCGGGCACTGGCGATAATCGACCGATGAGCGCCATCGACCGACCCATGCCGCCCCTGAACGCCGACGAGCGCACGACGCTCGAAGGCTGGCTCGACTTCCACCGCACCACCCTGGCCATGAAGTGCGAGGGACTGGACGACGAGCAGGCCGCCACGGCCTCCGTACCACCGTCCGATTTCACGCTGACCGGCCTGGTCCAGCACATGGCGGAGGTCGAACGGAACTGGTTCCGCCGCGTCTTCGCCGGTGAGCAGGCCCCGCCCATCCACGACCCGCAGGCCGACCCGGACGGCCCCGACGGAGGCTTCGACGTGGCCGCCGACGCCACCCTGGGCGCCGCCCTCGCCACCTGGCACGCGGAGATCGCCCACGCCCGCGAGCACTGCGCCGGGCGCCCACTGACCGACACGGGCCGCTTCATGGGGCAGGAGGTCAGCCTCCGCTGGATCTACGTCCACATGATCGAGGAGTACGCCCGCCACAACGGCCACGCCGACCTGGTCCGCGAACGCGTCGACGGCGCCACCGGCGTGTAGCCGCCCCGGGCCGACGTCCCTTCGGTGCGGAGGAGAACCACCGCGTTCAGCCGGCTTCACACATGCCGAAGCGTGTACTCCGCATCGGCATAGGCGCCGCCCTGCAGGCTGCTCGCCGCGTCCCCGCCCGGTGGGAGACCCGGCGCATACGCTTCCGCGTCGTCCATGGGCACGTATCCCAAGGCCGCTCCGGCTTCGATGTCCCAGAACCGGCGGGCATTGGCGGAAACGGCATAGACGGTCTCGAAGTGGACGTCGCGGGCGAGGAGGGCCGCACGAATGAAACCGAGGCAGTCGCGGGGGCTCAGCCACGTCGCCAGGTGACGATGCTCGGTTGGTACGTCCTCGAAGCTTCCGATGCGCAGACACACCACGGACAGGCCGAACTTGTCCGCATACAGGCGCCCCAGGGCCTCGACCGCGACCTTGCTCACCCCGTAGAGACCATCCGGTCGTGGAGGCATCTCGGCAGTCACTGTCTGCGACGCCGGATAGAAGCCGGTGAGACGGTTGCTGCTGGCGAGCAGCACCCGCCCGACCCCTTGCCGCCGTGCCCCCTCCAGCACGTTGTGCGTCCCCAGAACGTTGCCGTCCAGCAGGTCCGGCAAGGGCGCTTCATCCGGGACCCCGCCCAGATGCACCACCGCGTCGGCCCCCGCCAAGGCCGCCGTCACCGCCTCGGCGTCACGCAGGTCGAACTGCCGCACCTCCTCGGCCGCGTCCTGCACGGCGAGACCAACACGATCGACAAGCACCAGGCGCTCGACGTCACCGCGCAAGCCGACCCGCACCGCCGACCCAACTCGCCCGGCCGCACCGGTGATTACCACAGTCCCCAGACTTGTTCCCATACGGCCACTCTGCCGCACTCCACCGTCAGCCCGGCCACGAAAACCCGCATCGGCCTGTCCGCCCCGATCTGCTGGGCTTTGTGGCGACCGCTGAATCCGAGAGCCCGCCAGTACCTAGGCCGGGCTCCCGCCGAAGTCTCCGCTCTTGACGCCTGTGACGAAGGTGGTGAAGGGGGTGGGGGTGGTGCGGAGTACGGGTCCGTGCGGGTTCTTGGAGTCGCGTACGGAAACGA
Source organism: Streptomyces sp. NPDC015144 (assembly GCF_043079735.1). Lineage (NCBI taxonomy): Bacteria > Bacillati > Actinomycetota > Actinomycetes > Kitasatosporales > Streptomycetaceae > Streptomyces > Streptomyces sp. NPDC015144. The sequence goes on from NZ_JBIBUU010000014.1 coordinate 178,927, forward strand.
TGCCGTGCGGGGCGGCGAGGTTGGTGGCGACCTCGATGCAGGAGCCGCCACCGCCGCTGTAGGAGGAAGTGAACCAGAGGGGAGCCTTGACCGTCATGGGAACCCTTTCGTGACTGTCCGGGGTGCGAACGCGAAAGCCGTGCCGCGTTCCAGGTGCCCTTCGGGCCGAGGGGGCAAACCGGCGGGAGCGGAGAGTGCGAAGGCCCCACCGTGCGCTGCACGGTGGGGCCTTGCGGATGAGAAGTGCGGGACGGCCGTTGGTCAGGCGGCTCCGAACTCTCCGCTCTTGACGCCTGCGACGAAGGTCGCGAAGGCGGTGGAAGAGGCGTGCAGCACGGGGCCACCCGGGTTCTTGGAGTCGCGTACGGGGACGACGCCGGTGGTGGGCACCTGGGCCGGGGCCCACTCGACGCAGGTCCCGCCGTTGCCGCTGTAAGAGGACTTGATCCAGAGGGGGGAGGGGGAATCAGTCATCGGGGGGTGCCCTTTCGTGCCTCGTCGAACATGGCCACGGAGGCCGCCTGGGAGTGCGCCTCGGCTTGAAGCTGATGGTAGTACCTCACCAACGGCAGCACAGACGTCAATTCCCTGTCCAAGTACCCGTTGGTTTCGGACTCCACGTAGGACATCACCGAGCGGTCGGGCATGGTCAGCAGGTTCACCTGTCGGCCGAACGGGCGGCGCTCGCCCATGGTGAAGGGGGCCACCTGGATCATGGTGTTGGGTCGTTCGGCGAACTCGATCAGATGGGCCATCTGGCGCTCCATGACAGCGGGGCTGCCGATCACGCGGCGGATGCAGCTCTCGTCCAGCACCACGATCAGGATCGGCGGGTTGCGCCGCGTCAGAATGGACTGTCGGTCCATCAGTGCCTCGACCCGCTCGGCGGCCTGGTCCGGAGTGATGGTGCCCCGTCGCACGTTGCCCTCTTCCAGGACCGTTGCGTACTCCGGCGTCTGGAGCAACCCCGGCACCACGCCGATGTCGAACAATCGGATCTCAGCCGCGCGGTTCTCCTGGCTCAGGTACTCCGGGAAGCCCTCCAGCAGGCTGCCGTTCCGCAGCTCTGTCCACGCGCGTTCGAACGATTCGGCGGTACTGGTGAATCCGAAGACAGTATCCATGCTCCGCGAGAACGGGAGCGTTGGCGGTTTGCGGCCAGTTTCCACCGCAGAGATGTGCCTGCCCGAGTACCCTCCCAGGCCAGCGAGTTCATCCTGCGTCCAGCCGCGCGACTCGCGCGAACTGCGTAAGCGGGCCCCATAAGCGGCCCTCGGGCTTGCTTCCGGGTTCAACGGCTTGATGTTGACCAACGTGCCCTCCCTTTCCGGAACGTTGAAGACGGCCCGACTCTAGGCCACTCTGAAGCCTCTTGGTAGTGGGACAACTACGGAGCGGAGTTGACGTGTGCGAGAACGCGGGTGTTCCGAACGGTCAGGGGCCCTCGGAGGGGCGCTCGGAGGGGCCTTCGGGTGAGCCCGAAGTGCCGCCTCCTGGGGCGTTGTTCCGGGATGAGGGGCGTGGGGGTCGGGTGGGGGAGTTCCGTGGGGTGGCGGGGCCGTACTGGTCGTTGCGGCCGGTGGGGGGTGGGGTGGAGTGGGAGGCGGAGCCGGGGTGGGTGCGGGCGTTGACTCCGGCGGAGCGGTTGAGTGTGGAGAACGCGTTGCGGAATCTGCGGAGCAGCAGGGGTGGCGTGTGAACAGGGCGAAGGGGCTGCCGGGTTACCGGTGTGAGGTGTTGGCGGTGGAGTTCTTCGGGGGTACCGGGCGGATGGCGCGGTATGTGCTGGGGAGGTTCGAGACGATCTCGCCGGTGTTGGCGGTGCGGTGGCTGGGGGGTCAGGCGTTGTGGATCGCGGACCGGCTGGACAGCGATCCCGAGGACGGTCCGCGTCTGGACCTGGAGGGAAAGGCGTGGGTGCAGCACCTGCGTCCGCACCGGCCGGCCGGTGCCCCGCCGAATCGCCCGGCCGAGCTGCGTGAGTGGTACGCGGACCGCAAGGGTCAGCGCGAGGCGCAGGCCCACCTCAGGGGAGGCAGCCCGCTCCTCGTCGTCGTCCCGGACACCGACATGACGTACACCCTCTCCGCCCACCCGAGATGAGCAACCGTTGCGCCGACCGCGTCGGTCGTGCCGCGCGCAGAAGCCGAACCCGGTGTCATCGATGCCGGCTTGGTCGGCGCGCGGATGGCGGATGTGCCGAGCGATGGTGCGGGCCAGAAGGGGCGCGTGAATCCAGTCATTCCCCCGAGAACACGTTGAACGGCAAGCAGGCGGCTGTACTTCGGCCTGATTCGGCGATGAGATGCCCATCCGAAGCTACGTTGTTTCGGGAGCGGAGAGATCGCCGAGCGGATTCTTCTTCCCGTGCGGTACCTCGAAGCGTGTGCGTGCACCACCGCCCTTTTGTCTAACTCCATGCATCGAGACCGGAATTGAGTTCATGAGCGCGAAGATCATCACCGAACATCCCGGATGGCAGAACACGGCCGACGGTCATCGGGCCCGTCTTGTTGAGCACGCCGGAACCACGTGGCTCGCCCTCTGGGATGGCTCGGACGGATGTCTCTCCTTCTCGCCCATCGAAGGGGACGGTGACGGCGAGCAGCCGTGCCCATCCCTCACGTCTTCGGTTGAGCTGCCCACTTTCGAAGGGGCCGGTCCGCTGCTCGCCGAGTTGGTGGGCATGGATACGGTCGTCCGCCTCGACAACCCCTCGTTGTGGGACGCGATCGCGACGGCGATCCTCCGCCAGGTGGTGAGTGCGAAGCAGGCCCTGCGGAAACACCGGGCGTTCTATGGCGCGTACGGACAGACGGTCTCCACCATGGCCGGCGACTTCGCACGTGTGCCGACTGCCGAGACGGTCCTCGGTCTCTCCGACGAGGAGTTCGCGTCCGCTGGGACGAAGTTCAACCGAGTGGCCCTGCGTGCCGCCGCCGAGGCGTACCTCGAACGGGGTGAGCACTGGTCCACGCTCGACCCCGAGAGCCTGGTCAAAGAGCTCGTCGAAGTGCCTCGTATCGGCCCGTGGACGGCGGGCGCGGCCGCAGCCGACTTCACCGGCGACTTCTCGATCTATCCGCACGGTGATCTCGCCGTACGGACATGGGCCCGGAAGGCGGCCCCCAGTCTCGAATTTCCGCGAGGGGAGACGGAATTCGAGGCCATGTGGCGCCGGTGGGCGCCTTCTCGCCCTCAACTGCATGCCCTGACTCTGTTCACTCTCACGTGGGGGAGCAATGACCTTAACGACCGCAGAGGACACCCGCGCGACCACTGATCTGATCGCCGGTGCCGAGTCGAGCCGGGCGCTCGACGCCCTGTTCGTGAACGCGCCACTCCGTGACTACGCCCTGCGTCCCAGGACCAACGACTACACGTTGCCCGTCCTGGGCATGGCATACATCGCCACGTACGCCCAGCAGGCCGGTTTCAATGTGGGTGTGCTGGATGCCGAGGCACATGGGCTCGGAGTCGACGCGACGGCGCGACTGGTCAACAGCGTCGGGCCCCGGTGGGTGGGGATGAACCTGCTCGCCCCCACCTACGAGATGTCGGCCCGCATCGCCGCCGGGCTCGATCCCGGCATCGCGCTCATGGTCGGCGGGCACCACGCCCGTGCGATGCCCGCCCGTATTCTCGACGACCCCCGCATGGCCAACCTGCGGGCCCTGGTCGTCGGTGAGGGCGAGTCCCGGGTCGCCGCGCTCCTGGCCGATGACCGGCGGCGCACCGAACTTCCCGGAGTGATGTGGCGGGACCGTCTGCTCGGCACGCATGCCGTCGGTATCGCGCGTGAGAAGGCGGCCGACTGGCTCAGCCCGGACATCGACGCCCTGCCGCTCGTGAACCGCGAATTCCTGCCCCAGGACCCGTATCTCGCGGACGACGGCCGGATCGAGGCGAACATCGTCGGGTCACGCGGGTGCCCGTACGATTGCGGGTTCTGCGGCGCCGCCGTCTCGGCCAACCCCGACGTCAGGATCCGGCCCCGATCGCCCGAGAGGATCGTCGGCGAGCTCGATCACCTGCACGAAACCTACGGGGCGACTGCGTACCGATTCGTCGACGACCTGTTCCTCGGCGCCAAACGTGTGATCATCCCGCAGATGGAGGCGTTCACCCGGCACCGGATCGGTGACCGGTACGTGTGGGACGCCACGGGGCGGATCAACGTGTTCGACCGGCTCGACGACGACATGCTCGACACGCTCAAGGCGAACGGGCTGCGCGAGGTTGCCCTCGGGATCGAGTCGGGGAGCGACCGGGTTCTCGCCGGTATGGACAAGCGGATCACCGCAGGGATGACCGAGCAGGTCACTGCCCGCCTGCTTATGCGTGGCATCGGCGTGAAGGGATATTTCATCCTGGGGTATCCGGGGGAGGACCAGGGAGACCTCGACGCCACGGTGCAGCACATCCACAACCTGTGGGGCATGGCGGACCGGTATGGCGCGGGACGCTTCCGGGCAAGTGTTTTCGAGTTCCGCCCCTACCCCGGCACGCCCGTCTGGGCGGCGCTCACTGATGCGGGACACGCCCCCGACACCCTGCTCGCGTATTCCGATGTCGACCTGACCGACGACGGCGCGCACGAGGGCATGAGGCAGCGCGACGAGTTCAATTTCTCGGTCGGTGTCCAGTTCGGAGCCGTACCTCTCCGCAGGTTGCGAAAGACACTCGCCGAACTGACGCGCGAGCAGCACGAGCGGAACCGCCTCGGGCACACCGTATGAGCAGGCGCCCCGGCACATTCATCAGCGTGGACGGGCCGAGCGGCGTCGGGAAGTCGACCACGGTCGCCGAACTCGGCCGCGTGCTCTTCGGACGTGGCGTTCCTGTCCACACGACGACCGAACCCTCGACGAGCGAACTCGGTGAGTTCACCCGGTCCAGGGCGAACCACATCCACGGGCGTGCCCTGGCCTGTCTCGTCGCGGCCAACCGGTACGAGCACATCGAGGTCGAGCTCGACCCCCTTCTCACCTCCGGCCGGACCGTCGTCTGTGACCGCTACCTCGCATCGAGTCTCGTCCTTCAGCGGCTCGACGGCGTTCCCGAGCCGTTCGTGCTCGCCCTGAACCGGCACATTCCACTGCCCGACCTCGCGGTGATCCTCACGGCCGAACCCGGACACATCTCGGCTCGCCTCGCCGAGCGCGGGAGACGCCACCGTTTCCATGACGATCCGATGGGGCCACGTCGCGAGCTCGACCTCTACCGAGAGGCGGCACAGACCTTGAGGGGCCTCGGCGTCGAGGTGTTCTTGGTCGACTCGACGGACTCCACCCCTGCGGACGTGGCGACGCGAATCGCCGACGCTCTGCCCGCGGCCAGGAGTAGCGTCGGGAAACCCGAACCCCACGACCCCCGGTGAGTACATGAACGCGACACCCGCGACCCCCGTGATCGATACGCACGTGATTCTGCGCGACGGCGACAAGGTGCTGTTGTCACAGCGCGGAGGACCGTACGGCTACGGGCGGTGGCACGCTCCGTCGGGGAAACTGGACGCCGGTGAACCGCTCACCGCCGGCGCCGCCCGCGAGTTGCGCGAGGAGACCGGGGTCGAGGTCGATCCCCGGCACCTTCGGCTGGTGCACGTCGTGCACCACAAGCAGAGCCCCGAAATCGAACGGGTCGGCCTGTTCTTCGAGGCCACCAGGTGGCAGGGCGAACCGGTCAACCGCGAGCCCGAGAAATGCCTCGACCTGCGGTGGTGGTCCGTGTACGACCTGCCCGAGGACATTATCGAATACCCCCAGGCCGGCCTGCTCGGCTACATCGAGGGTGGTGATCCGCTCACGGAGCACGGTTGGCCGTAGACCGCCTCCGGCCCCGTCTCCGCCTGCTCACGGACTTCCTCGCCCGACGCGAGGTCGATCCCGGGAAGTACTCACGGGTGGACTCATCCGGCCCAGCGGGAAGTGGCTGTGCGGGCCGTCGCGGGAGGCCCGTACTTCGGACCGAAGACGTCGTCAGCCCGCTCCGCCACTGTTGAGTCGCTGAACCCGGGTGATCGCGCGGCACGTCTCTCGTCGCGGGTCGGGGAAAAGCGCCGGATGCCGGGGCGGACGGAGATTCCCTCGGGGTCAGTGCCCCGGAAACGCCGCGGGCTACTTGCGGCGCAGTGCGTCGCGTACGGCCGTGGGGCCCGTGCCTCCCGGGGAGGGGAGGTTGACCGCCTGGTCGACGAGCCATGCGCCCGCCTTGCCGGGGACGAGTCGCAGCGCGGTGTGCGCGACCCGGCCCGGTCCGTCGTCGACGGTCACCCGAAGTCCGGTCCCCGCCGGGTGGTCGCCGAACGCCTCGACGTCGAATGCCGTGCCGGTGCTCATCCGGGCGTCCCGGTGATCGCCGATCCCGGGCGTTCCGATGATCTGGACGCATTCGTCGAGCGTTTTCGCGTCTATCCGGCGCCGCAGGCGTTCGGTCATGCCCTCGCAGACCGCCCTCCAGTCCCGGTGCAGCGAGGCACGCTGGTAGGCCCGCGCCGCTTCGACCGCGGCCGCCGTGGACGCGGTCGTCTCGGCGCCGTCGCCACTACTGCCGCCGCAACCGGTCAGCGGCAGCACCGCCGCTGCCACCAGCAGTCCGGCGGCGCGTCTGGATCCAGCAGCCATGTCCTGTCCCCCAACTCTTCGACCTTGGAAGGAGGATTACAGCACGAGGCTCGATACGTCGGATTCCGGTTGGTACCCGTTGGCGCCCGGCCGGTCATCGGCGCGGAGCCGCAGGCGGTGCACCCCCTCCGACGCGCCGCTTGCTCAGCGCGGTGCGGGGGTGCTGGTCGCGCGGGTGAGATAGGCGGTGACCGTGTCGGGTTCGGTGGCCGGGGCGATCAGGGCCACGTGGTTGTCCGGGCGGATCAGGACGAGCGTTCCGGTCGGCGCGGGCGGGGTGAGGCCGTAGGCGGTGCGGGCGTGGCCGGCGTCGTCGACGAGGCAGCGTGCACCGTCCGTCTCCGCGCCGGCCGTTCCCGCGTCCGCGCCGGACCCGTCCCCGTACGGGCCCGCGTCCACGCCGTACGCGCGTACGGCCGGGCCGTACGCCGCCTCCGTCGCCCGGAGCGCCTCGGCCGTGTCGGGGCCGAAGCCCAGCAGGGTGAAGTGCGGGCCCGCGAAAGCGTCGAACAGGCGGATCGGCGCGCCGGTCGCGGCGGAGCGACAGGGGGCGTCCGGGGCCCGGTCGCCCGGCCGCAGCCGGGGTGTGGAACCCGGGCCCGCCAGCGACGACCACGGGTAGCCGACGCCCAGGCCGGTCGTGTCGCCGGAGACCGCCGTGTCCAGGCCGCCGCCCGGTCGGCGGATCGCCTCCAGGGTCGCCCGGAGCCGGTCCGCCGTCACGTCCAGGGTCCAGGCGGCCACCGGCAGCCGCTCCTCCTCGTACGTGTCCAACAGGCGCGGGTCCGCCGAACCGGCGGCGACCCGCGCGAGCTTCCAGCCCAGGTTGAACGCGTCCTGGATGCCCGTGTTCATGCCCAGTCCGCCCGCGATGGAGTGGACGTGCGCGGCGTCCCCGGCGAGCAGGACGCGGCCCACCCGGTAACGGTCCACCATCCGCTCGTTGACCCGGTACGTGGACAGCAGCGTGGCCCCGGTCAGGCGGTCGGCCGGGAGGCGGGTGTGCTTGGCGAACAGCCGCCGGAAACTCTCCAGGGAGGGCGGTACGGGCGCACCCGCCGCGTCCCGCTCCGGGCCCGCCTGGAACCACCAGCCCGCCCGCGTGCCCGGGATCGGGCACAGCATCACGGCACCGTCCTCGTCGAACCACTGGTGCCAGAGGGACCGGTCCAGGCCCTCCACCTCCACGTCCCCGCAGACCATCGACTGCTCCGGCGCGGTCTTCCCCTCGAACGGGACCCCGAGCAGCTTGCGCACCCGGCTGTGGGCGCCGTCGCAGCCCACCACGTACCGGGCGTCGATGCTCCGGCCGTCCGCCAGCGCGACCGTCACCAGGTCGTCCGCCTCCGTCAGCCCGACCGCCTCCGCCCCCAGCTCCACCCGCACGCCGAACTCCGCGAGGCGCTCCCGGAGGATCTCCTCCAGTTGCCACTGGGCGATCAGCCGGCCATGGGCGTACGGGGCATCGGGCGTCGGGCGCAGCGACGCGGCCGGATCGGCGTCGGCGACCGGCACCCCGTCCCGGTACTTCCGCATCGGCAACGGTGCCGAACCCGCCGCCAGCACCCGGTCGGCGACCCCCAGGTCCGCCAACACCTCCAGGGACCGGGGATTCGGGCCCTTCGCCCGGGAACTGCGCGGGAACCCGGGCGAGCGGTCGATGATCCGCACGCCCACCGAGCGGCGGGCCAGATCGCAGGCCAGGGTCAGGCCGGTCGGACCCGAACCGACGATCAGTACGGGGACGGGTGACGAAGGTAGGGCGGCAGGCATGCGGGCTCCTCGGTCGCGGTTCCGTGGACGACCAGAGAACCGCAACCGAGTTAAAAATGCAACCGGGTAACGTTATGGGTCAGGGGTGGGGGGAAGGGCTCGGCTCCCCGGCCGCCGGGAGGGGAGCCGGGGCGGAGGGGATGTGCGGGGGCGCGACCTTCCCGGCTGCCGCCTCCCCGGCCGCTGCTTCCCGGGCCACTGCCTCTCGGGCCACTGCCTCCCGCGCCGCGCGCGCCCGCACCCGGTTCCGTCGCGCCGTACGGAACGCGTCCCAGGTCAGCACGGTCAGTGCCAGCCACACCAGGCCGAACCCGGCCCACCGCGCCGGCGGCATCGCCTCGTGGAAGTAGACGACGCCGAGGACGAACTGGAAGACCGGCGCCAGATACTGCAACAGCCCCAGGGTGGAGAGCGGCACCCGGATCGCCGCCGCCCCGAACAGGATGAGCGGAACGGCCGTGACGAGCCCCGCCGACGCCAGCAGCGCCGCGTGGCCGAGCCCCTCGGAGGCGAAGGACGACTCGCCCCGGGCGCCCAGCCACAGCAGATAGCCGAGCGCCGGCAGGAACATCACGGCGGTCTCGGCGGTGAGCGACTCCAGGCCGCCCATGTTGACCTTCTTCTTCATCAGGCCGTAGGTCGCGAAGGAGAACGCCAGGGTCAGCGAGATCCACGGGGGACGCCCGTAGCCGATCGCCAGCACCAGCACCGCCGCGAACCCCGTGCCGACCGCCACCCACTGCACGGGGCGCAGCCGCTCCCCGAGGAAGAGGACGCCCATGGCGATGGTGACCAGCGGGTTGATGAAGTAGCCGAGCGACGCCTCCACCACGTGCCCGTTGTTCACCGACCAGATGTACAGGCCCCAGTTGACGGTGATGGTGACGGCGGCCACCGCGAGGAGGCCGAGCTTGCCCGGCTGCCGCACCAGCTCGCCGATCCACGACCAGCGGCGCAGTGCCAGCAGCGCGAGGAGGACGAAGCCGAGCGACCAGGTCATGCGGTGGGCGAGGATCTCGATCGATCCGGCGGGCTTCAGCAGCGGCCAGAAGAGCGGGACGAGCCCCCACATGGCGTAGGCGCTGAAGCCGGACAGGAGACCCGCCCGCTGTTCGTCGATCCCCTTCACGGGCCCTCCAGGCGTATCTGTTCCACCGCACGAAGGTAGCGCCGGGAAGGGCCCGGTGTCATACCCGTATCGGGATACGGTCATGACACGCGAGGTCCCTGGGGGTGAGGGAACGGGTGTTACGCGCGGGCCACCGCGGCGGCCACCGTGTCGGCGAGCGGGGTCGTCGGGCGGCCGATCAGCCGGGCCAGATCGCCGCTGGTGAGGGCGAGCCGGCCGCGCGCGATCGCCTCGTCCACGTCGACGAGGATCGACGCGAAGAACTCCGGGACCCCGGCGCCGGTCAGGATCTCCTGGTGCACCGCGGCCGGGACGTTCCGGTACGCGATCTCCCGGCCGGTGGCGGCGGAGACGACCGCCGCGTACTCGGCGAGCGACCAGGCGACGTCGCCGCTCAGCTCGTAGGCCGCGCCGAGGTGGCCCTCGCCGGTCAGCACGGCGGCGGCCGCGGCGGCGAAGTCGGCCCGGGTGGCGGAGGCGATCCGCCCGTCACCGGCGTTGGCGACGACGGCGCCGTGGGCCAGGACCTGGCCCAGGTTGGCCGTGTAGTTCTCGGTGTACCAGCCGTTGCGCAGGAAGGTGTACGGCAGACCGGAGTCGAGGATCAGCCGCTCGGTGGCCCTGTGCTCGTCGGCCAGCCGGAAGTCGGCCTCGGGGCCGCCCAGGACACCGGTGTACGCGAACTGGGCCACGCCCGCCGCCACGGCCGCGTCGATCACCGCAGCGTGCTGCGGCACCCGCTTGCCGACCGCGCTGCCGGAGATCAGCAGCACCCGGTCGCCGGCCCGGAAGGCGCCCTTGAGCGACTCCGGGCGGTCGTAGTCCGCGACCCGGACCTCCACGCCCCGGGCGGCCAGCGGCGCCGCCTTCTCCTCGTCCCGGACGACGGCGACGACCTCGCCCGCGTCCACGGTGGTCAGCAGCTCCTCGACGACCAGACGGCCGAGTTCTCCGGTGGCTCCGGCGACGACGATGCTCATGGGTGGTTCCTCCTGGGGGTACGCGGTCCGGGGCTCGATCCACCGGCCCGCACGGCTCACCGTAGGGGGTGTACTCACTATTCGAAAGTACCCACTTGTAGGTAAGGTACTGGTATGAATGTAAGTGGAATGGACCCGCGCCCCGATGTGAACCGGCCGCTGTGTCCCTCCCGGCCGGTGCTCGAACACGTCACCAGCCGGTGGGGCGTCCTGGTCCTGGCCGCCCTGCTGGAGCGCTCGTACCGCTTCAGTGAGCTGCGCCGCGAGGTGGGCGGGGTCAGCGAGAAGATGCTGGCCCAGACCCTCCAGACGCTGGAGCGGGACGGCTTCGTGCACCGGGACGCCAAGCCGGTGATCCCGCCCCGGGTCGACTACGCGCTCACCGCCCTGGGCCGGGAGGCCGCCGAGCAGGTGTGGGCACTGGCCCGCTGGGCCGAGCGCAGCGTGGACGCGGTGCGGGTGGCGCGCGAGGAGTACGACGAACGCAAGGCGCGGGCCTCGTAGCGGCGCCCGCCCCGCTCAGTCCGGGTCCGGGGTGCGCCCCTCCTCCAGGGCCCGCAGCGCCCGGGACACGTCGAACGGCAGGATCGTCACCGCCACGTGCGGCAGCGGGGCCAGCGCCTTGGCCATCTGCTCGCCGGTGCCCCGGTGCAGCAGCTTGCCGAGCACGTTGGAGTAGGTCCGGCGCGGCACCAGGACCGTCAGCGCGGTGTGGCCGTCCTCGGTGGTGCGGGCCGCCAGCTCCCGCATCGCGTGGCGCAGCCGCCGGTCCGGGCACGCCACCAGGTCCAGGGGCACGGAGGTGGCGGCGGTCGCCTCCCAGCGGGCGGCCAGCCGCCGGGCGTGCGGCTCGTCGATCGCGAAGTGCACGGCCCGGATCCCGTCCGGGCGCAGCTCATGGGCGTACCGCAGCGCCTTCAGCGTCGCCAGGTCCAGCGTCTCGACCAGCACGAGGACCAGGTGGCGCCGGTCGCGGGGGCGGTCGGCGCCCGGCGCCTGGATGCTCCGGAGCGCGGCGGCCTCGCGGCGGTACTCGCGGTTGATCCGGATCAGCCCCCACACGCCGAGCGGGAAGACCACCACGACCAGCCAGGCCCCCTCGGTGAACTTGGTGACCGCGAAGATCAGCACCACGGCGGCCGAGATCGCCGCGGCCAGCGCGTTCACCCCGATCTTGAGCCTGCGGTGCGGTTCGCGGCGCCGCAGGTGGTACGCGGTGAGCCCGGCCCCGGCCATGGTGAACGCGGTGAACACGCCGATCGCGTACAGCGCCACCAGCCGGTCCACGCTCGCCCCGGTGGCCAGCAGCAGGGCCAGCGAGACCACGGCCAGCGAGATGATGCCGTTGGAGAACGCGAGCCGGTGACCGCGCCGGGTCAGCACCCTCGGCAGGAACCGGTCCTGGGCCACGAAGCTGGCGAGGAACGGGAACCCGGTGAACGGGGTGTTGGCGCCGGTGTAGAGGACCAGCGCCGTCGCCAGCTGCACGAAGACCAGCCCGGCCGTGCCGAGCGGGCCGTCACCGAAGGCGAAGTGCGCCTCCTGCGCGATGACCGTCGGGGTGCCGTCGGCGTACGGGACGGCGTGGGTGAAGTGGGCCAGCGTGGAGACGCCGAGGACCAGCGTGCCGAGGATGCAGCTCATCGTGATCAGGGTGCGGCGGGCGTTGCGGCCCTGCGGCTCGCGGAAGGCGGAGATGCCGTTGGAGATCGCTTCGAGGCCGGTCAGGGACGAGCCGCCGTTGGCGAAGGAACGCAGCACGATGAAGAGCGAGGCGCCGTAGAGCCAGCCGTCCCCCGGGGTGCCCAGTGGCACGACACCGGGGGCGTGCAGATCGGCGTGCGGCAGCTCCCCGGTGAGCCCGCGCACCGCGGCGGCGACGAGCACCAGCCCGACCGCCGCCATGAACAGATAGGCCGGCAGCGCGAACGTCCGCCCCGCCTCCCGGATCCCGCGCAGGTTCCCGTACGCGAGCAGCACGATCACCCCGACGGAGACGGGGAGCTGGAGGTGGTCGAGGCCGGTGAAGCCGTTCCCGGCCAGATGGGCCAGCGAGATCAGCGCGTTGGTGCCGGCCGAGACCTGCACGGCGACGGTGACGATGTAGTCGACGAGCAGGGCGACGGCGGCGATCTGCGCGACGTCCGGCCCGAAGTTCTCCCGCGCGACGACGTACGAACCGCCCGCCCGGGTGTAGATCATGACGACATCGCTGTAACAGAGCGTCAGGAGCAGCAGCACCAGCAGGATCGCGCCGGTCACCGGCATCAGCAGGGTGAACGCCGCCGTGCCGATCACGGGCACCAGGACCCGCAGCATCTCCTCGGAGCCGTACGCGGACGAACTGATGCAGTCGGAGGCGAGCACCCCGAGCGCCGTCCGGTTGTCCAGCTTCTCCTGACTGATGCGCTCGGTGGTCAGCGGCCTGCCGAGCAGACGCCGTTTGATGCGGTACGCGGGACGGTCCAGGGTCATGGCCACATCGTGCGCGGCGACCGGCCGCCGTCCCGGGACGCCGACGCCGGACGGGCCGAAGTTCAGCCCGTCCGGCGACGGCGGTACGTACCGGTGGCGGGGTCAGCCGACGACCGTCCAGTTGTCGTTCCCGGCGAGGAGCGCGCCCAGGTCGCCCTTGCCGTGCCGCTCCTCGGCGGTGTCGAGCTGCTCCGCCATGAGCGTGTCGTACACCGGACGGTCCACATCGCGCAGGACGCCGATGGGGGTCTGGTGCAGGGTGTCCGGGTCGGCGAGGCGGGAGAGCGCGAACGCGGTGGTCGGGGACGCGCTGTGGGCGTCGTGGACCAGGACGCGGGACTCGTTCTCCGGGGTGACGTCGACGACCTGGAGGTCACCGGTGGCCGGGTCGCGGACGACGCCCTTGGCGTCGTCGGTGCCGAAGCGGATGGGCTGCCCGTGCTCCAGCCGGATCACCGCCTCCTGCGCCCGGTCCTTGTCCTTCATGGCCTCGAAGGCGCCGTCGTTGAAGATGTTGCAGTTCTGGTAGATCTCCACGAGCGCCGTGCCCGGGTGGTCGGCGGCGGCGCGCAGCACGCTCGTGAGGTGCTTGCGGTCGGAGTCGATGGTGCGGGCGACGAAGGACGCCTCCGCGCCGAGCGCCAGGGAGACCGGGTTGAACGGGGCGTCCAGCGAGCCCATCGGCGTCGACTTGGTGATCTTCCCGATCTCGGAGGTGGGGGAGTACTGGCCCTTGGTCAGCCCGTAGATCCGGTTGTTGAAGAGGAGGATCTTGAGGTTGACGTTGCGGCGCAGGGCGTGGATCAGGTGGTTGCCGCCGATGGACAGGGCGTCGCCGTCACCCGTGACGACCCAGACGGACAGGTCGCGGCGGGAGGTGGCCAGCCCGGTGGCGATGGCCGGGGCGCGGCCGTGGATGGAGTGCATCCCGTAGGTGTTCATGTAGTACGGGAAGCGGGAGGAGCAGCCGATCCCGGAGACGAAGACGATGTTCTCCTTCGCCAGGCCCAGTTCGGGCATGAAGCCCTGCACGGCGGCGAGCACGGCGTAGTCGCCGCAACCGGGGCACCAGCGGACCTCCTGGTCGGACTTGAAGTCCTTCATGGTCTGCTTGGCCTCGGCCCGGGGCACCAGGTTGAGGAGCGGGTTGGCCGTGTCGGTGTCAGGCATCGATGGCCTCCTTGAGTGCCGTCGCGAGCTGTTCGGCCTTGAACGGCATGCCGTTGACCTGGTTGTAGCTGTGGGCGTCGACGAGGTACTTGGCCCGGACGAGGGTGGCGAGCTGGCCGAGGTTCATCTCGGGGACGATCACCTTGTCGTAGCTCTTCAGGACCTCGCCGAGATTCTTCGGGAAGGGGTTCAGATGGCGCAGATGGGCCTGCGCGATGGGCAGCCCCTCGCCGCGGAGGCGGCGCACGGCGGCGGTGACCGGGCCGTACGTGGAGCCCCAGCCCAGGACCAGGGTGCGGGCGCCGTCCGGGTCGTCGACCTCCACGTCGGGGACGGTGATCCCGTCGACCTTGGCCTGGCGGGTGCGGACCATGAGGTCGTGGTTGGCCGGGTCGTAGGAGATGTTGCCGCTGCCGTCCTGCTTCTCGATGCCGCCGATGCGGTGTTCGAGACCGGGGGTGCCGGGGACCGCCCAGGGGCGGGCCAGGGTCTGCGGGTCGCGCTTGTAGGGCCAGAACACCTCGGTGCCGTCGGCCAGTTCGTGGTTGGCTTCGGTGGCGAACCGGACGCGCAGGTCGGGCAGGTCGGTGACCTCGGGGATCCGCCAGGGCTCGGAGCCGTTGGCGAGATAGCCGTCGGAGAGGAGGAAGACCGGGGTGCGGTACGTCAGGGCGATCCGGGCGGCGTCCAGCGCGGCGTCGAAGCAGTCCGCCGGGGTCCGGGGGGCCACCACGGGCACCGGGGCCTCACCGTTGCGCCCGTACATCGCCTGGAGCAGGTCGGCCTGCTCGGTCTTGGTGGGCAGGCCGGTGGACGGGCCGCCGCGCTGGATGTCGACGACCAGCAGCGGCAGCTCCAGGGAGACCGCCAGCCCGATCGTCTCGGACTTCAGCGCCACCCCGGGGCCGGAGGTGGTGGTGACCGCGAGCGAACCGCCGAAGGCGGCGCCCAGCGCCGCGCCGATCCCGGCGATCTCGTCCTCCGCCTGGAAGGTCCGCACACCGAAGTTCTTGTGCTTGGACAGCTCGTGCAGGATGTCGGAGGCCGGGGTGATCGGGTACGAGCCCAGGTACAGCGGCAGGTCCGCCTGGCGGGCGGCGGCGATCAGCCCGTACGACAGCGCCAGGTTCCCCGAGATGTTGCGGTACGTGCCCGGCGGGAACGCGTGCGAGGCGGGCGCCACCTCGTAGGAGACGGCGAAGTCCTCCGTCGTCTCCCCGAAGTTCCAACCCGCCCGGAACGCCGCCACGTTGGCCTCGGCGATCTGCGGCTTCTTCGCGAACTTCTGGCGCAGGAACGCCTCGGTGCCCTCGGTCGGCCGGTGGTACATCCACGACAGCAGGCCCAGCGCGAACATGTTCTTCGAGCGTTCGGCCTCCTTGCGGGACAGGCCGAACTCCTTCAGCGCCTCGATCGTCAGCGTCGTCAGCGGCACCGGGTGGACGTGGTAGCCGTCCAGCGAACCGTCCTCCAGCGGACTGCTCGCGTACCCCACCTTCGCCATCGGGCGCTTGGTGAACTCGTCGGTGTTCACGATGATCTCCGCGCCGCGCGGGATGTCGCCGATGTTGGCCTTCAACGCCGCGGGGTTCATCGCGACCAGCACGTCCGGCGCGTCCCCGGGGGTGAGGATGTCGTGGTCCGCGAAATGCAGCTGGAACGACGAAACCCCCGGCAGGGTGCCTGCGGGGGCGCGGATCTCGGCGGGGAAGTTCGGCAGCGTCGACAGATCGTTGCCGAACGACGCGGTCTCCGAGGTGAAGCGGTCACCGGTGAGCTGCATACCGTCTCCGGAGTCACCCGCGAAACGGATGATCACCCGGTCCAGACGGCGGATCTCCTTCTCGCCTGCTCCCGTGTCACCGGAGCGGGGGGCACGCTGGCCCCCGACGAGCGCCTCGCTGGCCTCGTCGGCCTGTCCGGCTGGGCTACTGACCTGGCTGGTCACTGAACTGGACCTCCCTAGCGGCGGCGGCTCGGGTTCCGCCGGTACGCCGACGGTCCCCCTGCCCACCCTACTTCTGTAAGGGGTGCCTTACTCGGAGCGATCACATAATGGATGGGGTTTCGAGGCGCGAATTGATCCCTGATGTGGCGCGTTCCGTGTTCCGGGCGCCCTGGGGGGCCCGAGGTGCCCGGGGTCCGCACGTTAGCTGACGGTGCGTCAGGTCTCCAGGTCCGCCGCCACCGCCGGTCGGGGCGGGGCCGACCGGGGAGGGCCCGGCCGGCGCCGGGCGCCCGGCGCCGGCCGGGCCCGGGACTCAGGAGTTCAGGTACGTCAGGACCGCCAGGACACGCCGGTGGTCCCCCTCGCTGGGGGACAGCCCCAGCTTCAGGAAGATGTTGCTGACGTGCTTCTCCACCGCGCCGTCGCTCACCACCAGCTGCCTGGCCACCGCGGAGTTCGTCCGGCCCTCCGCCATCAGCCCGAGCACCTCGCGCTCGCGCGGCGTCAGCCCGGCCAGGACGTCCTGCTTGCGGCTCCGGCCCAGCAGCTGCGCCACCACCTCGGGGTCCAGTGCCGTCCCGCCCCGCGCCACCCGCACCACCGCGTCCACGAACTCCCGGACCTCGGCGACCCGGTCCTTCAGGAGATAGCCCACGCCCCGGCTGGATCCGGCCAGCAGCTCCGTCGCGTACTGCTCCTCCACGTACTGCGACAGGACCAGCACCCCGATCCCCGGGTGGTCCTTCCGCAGCCGCACCGCCGCGCGCACGCCCTCGTCGGTGTGGGTCGGGGGCATCCGCACGTCGGCTACCACCACGTCCGGCGCCGCGCCCTGCGCCGCCAGCTCGTCCACCGTCCTGATCAGGGCCTCGCCGTCGCCCACCCCGGCGACGACGTCATGCCCCAGATCGGTCAGCAGCCGGGTGAGCCCTTCCCGGAGCAGTACCGAATCCTCGGCGATGACCACTCGCACCCTGTTCTCCACCATGAAAGCCGCATCCCCCACTGGTCCGCCCGCGCTGTTCGGGTCCGTTCGTACGGTCCCCAGCATTACAGCTTTCCGGTGAGGGTGTGCGGTGCCCCGTTCATCCTGTTGCTGCGCATACGTCCGCTCAGCCACGCCAGGGCAGCTCGGCGGTGATCCTGGTCGGGCCGCCCTGCGGGGAGTCCACGGCCAGGACGCCGTCCACCGCGTCCAGCCGCTCGGCCAGCCCCGCCAGCCCGCTGCCCGCCGAGGGGTCGGCGCCTCCCCGGCCGTCGTCGGTGACCTGGAGCATCAGCCGGTCGCCGGTGCGCCAGACCTCGACGGTCGCCGAGCGTGCCCCGCTGTGCTTGCTGACGTTCTGGAGCAGTTCGGAGACGGTGAAGTACGCGATGCCCTCGATGGCCTGGACCGGCCGTTCGGGCAGGTCGACGGTGACGGTGACGGGGACGGTGCAGCGGGAGGCGATGGCGGAGAGGGCGGCGTCGAGTCCGCGGTCGGTGAGGACGGCGGGGTGGATGCCGCGGGCGAGGTCGCGGAGTTCCTGGAGGGCGATCTTGACCTCGCCGTGGGCCTCGTCGACCATGCGGGCGGCGGCTTCCGGGTCGGCGGTCAGCTTCTCCTTCGCCAGCCCCAGATCCATGGCGAGGGCGACGAGACGGGCCTGGGCCCCGTCGTGCAGGTCGCGCTCGATGCGGCGGAGGTCGGCGGCGGCGGTGTCCACGACCACGCCCCGGTCCGTCTCCAGCTCGGAGACCCGGCTCGCCAGCCGGGACGGCCCGAGCAGCCCGCGCACCAGCGCCCGGTCCACGTGCGCCAGCCCCCGGACCAGCCATGCCGTCAGCGTCACCAGCACCAGGCCCGTCACGAAGGCCAGCACCATCCCGACCGGGGTGTCGACGTACACCGTGCGGCCCGTGTCGGAGTACACCTGGAGGCCGTCGTGGCTCAGCCGGGCGGGCAGGACCCAGTACCACAGCGGATACGTGAGGAGGGTCCAGCCGCACATCCAGAGCGGCAGTCCGAGGCCGAACGAGATCAGCGCCCACGGGAACTGCACCACCGAGTAGAGCACGTGCCGCCAGGACGCCCCGTTCTTCAGCGACGCGCCCATCCAGGACATCAGCCCGCCGGTCCGCCCGCGTACCGGCTCCGGGGCCGCCACGTCCACCCCGAGCAGGGCCCGCGCCCGCTCCCGCTCCACCGCGCCGAACCCCCGGCACAGGGCCAGCGTCCCGGCCAGGATCGGGACCCCGAGGAAGGTGATCAGCATGCCCACGCCGAACGTGGTCAGGGTGATCGAGAAGCCGAACAGGAGCAGCCCGACCGGCACGCTCAGCACCTGGTACAGCAGCGCGCGCCAGGTCCTGCCCTCGAACGGGGCCCGCAGCGCGGCGGGCAGCAGACGCTTCAGCGGGGAGCCGTCCCCGGGACCGGCCGCCCCGGACCACCGAGGGTCCCGCGTGTCCGGTCCGTATGCCGTGGCCATGGGTGTGTCCGTTTCCTCTCGGCGTGCGCGTGCGCGTGCGTGGTGCGCGGGTAGGTGGGGTGCGGGGCGGGGGAGCGGCTCAGCCGCGCCGGATCCGCTCGGCCGCGGCCTTCTTCGACGGTTCGCGGTCGCGCCAGGGCAGCTCGGCGGTGACCGTGGTGGGCCCGCCGGCCGGCGAGTCCAGGACGAAGAGCCCGTCGACGGCGCCCAGCCGCTCGGCCAGCCCCGCCATCCCCGTGCCCCCGTCCATCCTCGCGCCTCCCCGGCCGTCGTCGGTGACCTGGAGCATCAGCCGGTCGCCGGTGCGCCAGACCTCGACGGTGGCCGAGCGTGCCGCGCTGTGCTTGCTGACGTTCTGGAGGAGCTCGGAGACGGTGAAGTACGCGATGCCCTCGATGGCCTCCGCGGGACGCGCCGGGAGGTCGACGGTGACGGTGACGGGGACGGTGCAGCGGGAGGCGATGGCGGAGAGGGCGGCGTCGAGTCCGCGGTCGGTGAGGACGGCGGGGTGGATGCCGCGGGCGAGGTCGCGGAGTTCCTGGAGGGCGATCTTGACCTCGCCGTGGGCCTCGTCGACCATGCGGGCGGCGGCTTCGGGGTCGGCGGTCAGCTTCTCCTTCGCCAGCCCCAGGCCCATCGCGAGGGCGACGAGACGGGCTTGGGCGCCGTCGTGCAGGTCGCGTTCGATGCGGCGCAGGTCGGCGGCGGCGGTGTCCACGACCACGCCCCGGTCCGCCTCCAGCTCCGCGATCCGGCGCTCCAGCTCGTCGGAGGGCGAGAGCAGCCCGCGCACCATCGCCCGGTCCCCGTTGGCGAGGAACCGCGTGATGTACGGGACCACCGGCCACAGCGCGATCAGGCCCACCAGCGTCACCCCGAAGGTGAGCACGCCCCACGGCAGCCGGACGAAGGAGTAGAGCACCGCCCGCCACCCCACCGGGTCCTTGATGCTCGACCACAGCCACGGGAAGAACCCCGTCTCCCGCCGCGACAGCACCACCGGGCTCGGCTCGTCGATCCGCACGCCCAGCAGCGCCCGCGCCCGGCCCCGCTCGAACCGGCCGATCAGCCGCGCCCCGTGCAGCGAGACGGCGAGCAGGGGCAGACCGACGACCGTGACCGAGAGCGCCGCGCCGACGCCGATCGTCGCCACCGTGTAGACGAACGCGAGGAGCGTCATCGGCAGATCGGCCAGAAGATGGCCGATCTCGCGCCGCGTCCACCGGTCGGGGATGGCGCGGGCGGGCGGCGGCCGGTCGTCGTCCGGCACCTGGGGGCTCATGGTCATGGGACAAGCCTGCCGGTACGGATCGCCGCACGCCATGGGGCTCATGGGTGCCCTGGGGTGGGGATAACCCCACCTCGGGGCATTCACGACAGGCCCCTCGCCCGACGCGGCTGCTTACCCTCCCTTTAACAGGGCCTAGACTCCCGTGCGTACGGACACCGGACGGATTCCAGGGGAGCGAGGGGCGGACGTGGCTGACCTGCCGGATGCACCGGGCCTGCCGGAACTGCCGGACCTGACGGGATCGGCATCGACGTCGGCCGTTCTCGCGTCGGACTACTTCCGGGGATACGCGGTCGTCGGACTGCTCGCCGTGATCGGGGTGCTCTTCGTCGCCGTCGCCTTCGGGGCCGGCCGGCTGCTGCGCCCCGTGGTGCCGACGCCGGAGAAGCTCCTCACCTACGAATGCGGCGTCGACCCGGTGGGCGAGGGCTGGGCCCACACCCAGGTCCGCTACTACGTCTACGCCTTCCTGTACGTGATCTTCGCCGTCGACTCGATCTTCCTCTTCCCGTGGGCGACGGTCTTCGCCGCACCGGGATACGGGGCGACGACGCTGATCGAAATGTTCGTCTTCCTCGGTTTCCTGGCCGTGGGACTGCTCTACGCATGGAAGAAGGGCGTCCTCGAATGGACGTGACCAGCACGCAGGCCGACGGGGGAGCCGAGCAGCAGCCCGTGCCGACCTTCCTGCCGGAGCCCAAGCGGCTCGGCGTCCTGTCGCGCCTGGCACCCGAACCGATGAAGGTGGTCCTGAACTGGGGCCGCCGCTACAGCCTGTGGGTCTTCAACTTCGGGCTGGCCTGCTGCGCCATCGAGTTCATCGCCGCCTCCATGGCCCGGCACGACTTCATCCGGCTCGGCGTGATCCCGTTCGCCCCGGGCCCGCGCCAGGCCGACCTCATGATCGTCTCCGGCACGGTGACCGACAAGATGGCCCCGGCGGTGAAGCGGCTCTACGAGCAGATGCCCGAGCCGAAGTACGTCATCTCCTTCGGCGCCTGCTCCAACTGCGGCGGCCCGTACTGGGACTCGTACGCGGTCACCAAGGGCGTCGACCAGATCATCCCCGTCGACGTCTACGTACCCGGCTGCCCGCCCCGGCCGGAGGCGCTGCTCCAGGGCATCCTCAAGCTCCAGGAGAAGATCGCCCGCGAGTCGCTGGGCGAGCGGTACGCGACGGGCGGCACCCGCCCCTCGACCGCCGCACTGCGCAGCGGACTCGTCGCCGCGCCGCCGAAGCCGGACACGGGGGAGGAGCCCGCGTGACCACCACCCCGGACGACGCGTACGACCGGCTGCCGGACGCCGCCGCCGAACTGTTCGGCGAGGGCGCGACGGCGGAGTACGCCTACGAACTGCTGACCGTCGACGTACCGGCAGCCGCCTGGATCACCGCCCTCGAAACCGCCCGTGACCGGCTGGGCTGCACGTATTTCGACTGGCTGAGCGCCGTCGACGAACCGGACACCGGCTTCCGGGTCTGCGCCCATGTCGTGGCCCTGGCCGGCGGCCGGGTCCGCCGCCTGATGCTCCGTACGACCGTGCCGCACGCGGCGCCGGTCCTGCCCACCGCCGTCGGCGTCTACGCGGGCGCCGCCTGGCACGAGCGCGAGACGCACGAGATGTTCGGCATCGGCTTCGACGGCCACCCGCACCTGGTGCCGCTGCTGCTGCCCGAGGGCTTCGAGGGCCACCCGCTGCGCAAGGACTTCGTGCTGGCGGCCCGGGTCGCGAAGGCGTGGCCCGGAGCGAAGGAGCCGGGCGAGTCGGAGCACGGTGGGCCGAAGCGGCGCACGATGCTGCCGCCCGGGGTGCCCGACCCGAACGAATGGGGGCCCCTGAAGGGGCAGCTCCCGCCCGCCCCGGCCCGACCGGCGCGCGCCGCGCGTGCGGCGGGCGACCGGCCGGTACGCCGGACCCGCAGCGCGAGCGAGGGCTCGGCCGCCCAGCGAACCGCCGGAGCCACCGCCCCGGAAGCCATCACCCCGGAAGCCGCGGCTCCGGCCGTTCCCGGGGCGGCCGGGGAGGCGCCCGCGCGCCCCACGAGGCCGCGCCGCAACCGCAGCGCCTCCCAGGGCTCGGCCAGCCAGCAGAACGAACCCCAGCAGAACGAACCCCAGCAGAACGAACCCCAGAAGGACACCCCGGCGAAGCCGGGCCCGGACGCCCCTACGGACGCGGGCACCGGCTCCGGCACGGCCGCGAGCGACGCCCCCTGGCACCACGCCCGCCCGGCCTTCGACCCGGAAACGCCTCCCGAGGCCGCGGGGAAGTCCGAGGCCGCGGGAGAGCCTGAGGCCGCCGGGAAGTCCGAGGCCGCAGAAAAGCCTGAGGCCGCCGGGAAGTCCGCGACCCCTGAGGCTCCTGCGGCTCCCGAGACTGCCGGGGCTCCTGCGGCCGCAGGAACTCCCGAGGCTCCTGAGGCCCAGGAAACCCCTGAACCTCCGAAGCCCCCCGAACACCCCAAGACACCCGAACCCCCTGAACCCCCCGAGTCCGCCGGAGGCGATCCCGCGTGAACGACGTACTGGACGTCGCCCTCCGCCTCGTCGCCGTCTTCGTCGCCTTCCTGGTCCTCCCGCTCGTCGTCGGGCAGACCGAGCACAAGGTGATGGCGCACATGCAGGGCCGCCTCGGCCCCATGTACGCGGGCGGCTTCCACGGCTGGGCCCAGCTCGTCGCGGACGGCGTGAAGTTCGCGCAGAAGGAGGACGTGGTCCCGGCCGACGCCGACCGCCGCGTCTTCCAGCTCGCCCCGGCCGTCGCGCTCCTGCCGTACCTGCTGGTGCTCGTCGTCATCCCGATCGGCCCCGGCGAGGGCGGGGCCGGGCAGTTCATCGACGCGGGCGTCTTCTACGTACTCGCCGTCATGGGCGTCGGCGTGCTCGGCTCGCTGATGGCCGGCTGGGCCTCGGCGAACAAGTTCTCCCTCCTCGGCGGGCTCCGCACCGCCGCCCAGCTGCTCGCGTACGAGCTGCCGATGCTGCTCGCCGCCGCCTCCGTGGCGATGGCGGCCGGAACCGTCTCGCTCACCGGCATCCTCGACTCCTTCGAGTGGTGGTGGCTGCCCTGGCAGATCGTCGGCGCCCTGGTCTTCTTCGTGGCCGGGCTCGCCGAACTCCAGCGCCCGCCCTTCGACATGCCGGTCGCCGACTCGGAGATCATCTTCGGCGCCTACACCGAGTACACCGGTCTGCGTTTCGCGCTCTTCCTGCTCGCCGAGTACGCGGGCATCGTCGTCCTGTGCGGACTGACCACCGTCCTCTTCCTCGGCGGCTGGCACGGACCGCTCGGCGCCGACGGACTCGGCTGGGTCTGGACGCTCCTCAAGACCGCGGTCCTCGCCTTCGTCGTCATCTGGCTCCGGGTCACCTACCCCCGGCTCCGCGAGGACCAGCTGCAGAAGCTCGCCTGGACCACGCTCATCCCGCTCGCCCTCGCGCAGATCGCGCTCACCGGCATCGTGAAGGTGGCGATCAGTTCATGACCGCGCGCATCCCCGGCTCCGGACTGGCCAAGGGCCTGGCCGTCACCCTGCGGACGATGACCCGGAAGACGGTCACCGCGCAGTACCCCGACGTCCAGCCCGAACTGCCGCCCCGCTCGCGCGGCGTCATCGGGCTGTTCGAGGAGAACTGCACCGTCTGCATGCTCTGCGCCCGCGAATGCCCCGACTGGTGCATCTACATCGACTCCCACAAGGAGACGGTGCCCGCCGCCACCCCCGGTGGCCGCGAACGCAGCCGCAACGTCCTCGACCGCTTCGCCATCGACTTCTCCCTCTGCATGTACTGCGGTATCTGCATCGAGGTGTGCCCCTTCGACGCGCTGTTCTGGTCGCCGGAGTTCGAGTACGCGGAGACGGACATCCACGAGCTCACCCACGAACGCGACAAGCTCCGCGAGTGGATGTGGACGGTGCCGGAACCGCCCGCGCTCGACCCGGCCGCCGAGGAGCCGAAGGAGATCGCCGCCGCCCGCAAGACGGCCGAGAAACTCGAAGCCCAGCGCGCCCAGGAAGCCCAGCAGGCGCAAGAGGCCCAGCAGGCCGCCCAGGAGAACCAGCAGGCCCGGGAGAACCGGCGCCCGGAAGGAGAAGGAGAGGCGTGACACTCGCAGCAGCCGCGGCCCACCCCGGCTTCCTCTCCCCGACCGGCGTCGAGATCGTCTTCGTCCTCGTGGGCCTCGCCACCTTCGGCGCGGCCCTCGCCACCGTCACCACCAGGCAACTGGTGCACGCCGCCCTCTGGCTGGTCGTGGCGCTCGGCGGACTCGCCGTCGAGTACCTCCTGCTCACCGCCGAGTTCATCGCCTGGGTGCAGGTGCTGATCTACGTCGGTTCCGTCGTCGTCCTCCTCCTCTTCGGACTGATGCTCACCCGGGCGCCCATCGGCCGCTCCCCGGACGCCGACTCCGGCAACCGCTGGGCGGCCCTCGCCGTGGCGCTCGCCGCCGCCGGGTCGCTCGTCTGGGTCGTCGTCGACGCCTTCCGCACCACCTGGATCGACCTGGC
Source organism: Streptomyces sp. NPDC015144 (assembly GCF_043079735.1). Taxonomy (NCBI): domain Bacteria; kingdom Bacillati; phylum Actinomycetota; class Actinomycetes; order Kitasatosporales; family Streptomycetaceae; genus Streptomyces; species Streptomyces sp. NPDC015144. Next base: position 203,303 of record NZ_JBIBUU010000014.1, read on the forward strand.
CGGACCGGCCCGGGGCTCCACCGAGGTGACCGGCGCCTCCCTCTTCCGGCACTGGGTGCTGCCGTTCGAAGCACTCTCCGTCCTGCTGCTCGCCGCCCTGGTCGGCGCGATCGTCCTGTCCCGCAAGCGCGGTAAGGAGCAGAGCTGATGCACCTCGCCTATCCCGCCGTGCTCGCCGCCCTCCTCTTCTGCACCGGGCTGTACGGAGTGCTCGCCCGCCGCAACGCGATCCTGGTCCTGCTCTCCGTCGAGCTGATGCTCAACGCCGTCAACCTCAACCTGGTCGCCTTCGACGTCTGGCTCCGCGACACCCTCCACGCCGGCCAGGCCCTCACCCTCTTCACCATCGCCATCGCGGCCGCCGAGATCGGCATCGGCCTGGCGATCGTCCTCGCCGTCCACCGCAACCGGGGCAGCTCCGACATCGACCGGCTCCGCGACACCGCCGAGACCGACGCCGCCGAGGACCTCCCCGACCTCTCCGACGACGAGGCGCCCGCGCCCCCCGACGGCACCGATGACCAGGCCACTGCTGCGGCAGGGAAGGCAAAGAAGGCAGAGGCCACCGCGTGACCACCACGACCCTCGCCGTCCTCGTCCCCCTCCTCCCGTTCCTGGGCGCCGTCGCCGGCCTCCTGACCGGGCGCACCGCCCCCGGCTTCGTACGCCCCCTCGCCGTCCTGCCGACCGTCGCCGCGTTCGCCCTCGCCGTGCTCGTCGCCTCCCGCCAGGGCGGCGGCCGGGCCATCGACGCCGCGACGCGGCTCACCCCCACCGGCTCAGTCCCGATCGACCTCGCCCTGCACCTCGACGGCTTCGCGGTCCTCGTCGCCGTCCTGGTCGGGCTCGTCGCGAGCTGTGTGCAGATCTACTCGACCGCCTACCTCCGCGACGACCCCCGCTACCCCTCGTACGCGGCCCTGGTCTCCCTCTTCACCTCCGCGATGCTGCTCGTCGTCTACTCCGGCGACCTGATGGTGCTCCTGGTCGGCTGGGAGATCATGGGCATCTGCTCGTACTTCCTCGTCGGCCACTACTGGGAGACGCCCGAGGCCCGCGCCGCCTCCCTCAAAGCCTTCCTGGTCACCAAGCTCGGCGACGTCCCCTTCCTGATCGGCCTGTTCGCGCTCGCCGCGGACACCGGCACCTTCCGCATCACCGGCATCCTGGGCGCCGTCGCCAACGGCGGCCTCGACCACCCCACCCTCATCGCCCTGCTGCTCCTCGCGGGCGTCGCCGGGAAGTCGGCCCAGTTCCCCCTGCACACCTGGCTGCCCGACGCGATGGCCGGCCCCACCCCCGTCTCCGCGCTCATCCACGCCGCGACGATGGTCGCCGCCGGCATCTACTTCGTGGCCCGCCTCCTGCCCGTCTTCGCCCAGTCCGGCGCGGCGCTCGTCGTCCTCGCCGCGATGGCCGCGATCACGATGGTCGGCTCGGGACTCGCCGCCCTCGCCCAGGACGACATCAAACGCGTCCTCGCCTACTCGACGATCGGCCAGCTCGGCTACATGGCCGGTGCCCTCGCCGTCGGCGACCGGGCCGCCGCCGTCTTCCACCTCCTCTCCCACGGCGCGTTCAAGGCCGTGCTCTTCCTCGCCGCCGGAGTCGTCATCCACGCCGCCGGCACCAACTCACTGGCCGCCATGTCCCGCATGGGCGGCCTGGCCCAGCGCATCCCGGACGCCTACTGGACGATGACCGTCGCCCTGTTCGCCCTCGCCGCCATCCCGCCGTTCGCCGGCTTCTTCTCCAAGGAAGCCGTCCTCGTCGCCGCCGAGCACACCGCACTCGGGGACCGGCACGTCGCCCCGGCCGCCGCGGGCTGGACCGTACTCGTCGCCGGACTGCTCGCCGCCCTCCTCACCGCCGCGTACGCCACCCGCCTCTGGCTCCTCGCCTTCCGGGGCCGCGGCGCCGAGGCACCCGACCACGGCAGGCAGCCCGCCGCGATGACCGCCGTCCTCTGGATCCTCGCCGTGCCCACCATCGCCTTCGGCCTGAGCGTCGGCGTGATCGGCGACTGGTTCGACGGCCGCAGCCTCGCCCCCACCCTCACCACCGCCGTCCTGTCCACCGGTGTCGCGCTGGCCGGCGGACTCATCACCTACGGCGCCTGGCGGCACACCTCCGCCCTCGCCGCCCGCACCCGCGTCGGCACCGTCGTCGCCCACCCGGACGCCGAACCCGCCGTCATCGAGGCCCAGGCCATGACCGCGCACACCGCCGCCTACGGAACCGACGGCGACGCCCCCGACCCGGCCGACCCCGGCCGCCTCCTGCTCGGGCCGCTGCACCACCACGCCGCCGCCGGTTTCCACCTGGACGCCCTGTACACGGCGCTGTTCGTCCGCCCCGTCCAGGCCGCGGCGAGCCTCGTCCGCTTCCTGGACCGCGAGGTCGTCGACACCTACGTACGCGGCTCCGGCACCGGCGCACGCTGGTTCGGCACCGCCGTCCGCCGCGCCCAGACCGGCAACGTGCAGACCTACCTCGGCGCGCTGCTCGCCGGCTCCCTGGTCCTGGTGATCGCCGCCGTCGTCTTCGCCAACGTCAACGCCGGGTCGTGAGCCGTGATCGATATCAGTGAATCCGTGATGCAGTTCCTTCTCGCGCTGGTCATCGCCGGCCCGCTCGTCGGCGCCGCGGCCGCCCTCCTCCCGGCCCCGCCCGGACTGAAGGGGAGCAGCCCCGACCAGGCCGTGCTCCGCCACGGCGTGACCGTCACCGGCGCCGTTCTCCTCGGCGCGCTCGTCCTCGCCGCGGGCTTCGACCACGACCACCCGTCGAAGATGCAGGCCACCACCGACATCGGCTGGATCCCGGCGCTCGACGTCCGCATCCACCTCGGCATCGACGGCATCTCGCTCCCCCTTCTCGTCCTGACCGCGCTGCTGGCCTTCCTCTGCGCGCTCCACAGCTACTTCAAGCCCCCCGAGGGCCCCTCCCCGAAGGCGTTCGTCGCCCTCCTGCTCCTCCTGGAGACCGGCACCCTCGCCACCTTCGCCGTCCTCGACCTGATCCTCTTCTTCCTCGCCTTCGAGACGGTGCTCGTCCCGATGTACTTCCTCATCGCCCGCTGGGGCGGTGCCGGACGGCAGGCCGCCGCCTGGAAGTTCATCCTCTACACACTGCTCGGTTCGGTCGTCATGCTGCTGGGCCTGCTCCTGATCGGGCTCAAGAGCGGCACCTTCGACATGGTGGCACTCGCCACCGACAACGGCCGTGGGCTCACCTCGTCCGTGCAGGTCATCGCCGTTCTGGCGATCGGGATCGGGCTCGCCGTGAAGACCCCGATGTGGCCGCTGCACAGCTGGCTGCCGGACGCCCACACCGCCGCCCCGACCGTCGGCTCCGTCCTGCTCGCGGGCGTCCTGCTGAAGATGGGCACCTACGGATTCGTCCGCATCCTGCTCCCCGTCGCCCCCGACGGGATGCACACCTTCGCGCCCTACCTCGCCGCCTTCGCCGTCGTCGGCATCGTCTACGGATCGCTGGCCTGCCTCGCCCTCGTCCGCCCCGGCGCCAAGGGCGACCTCAAGCGCCTGATCGCGTACTCCTCCGTCGGCCACATGGGTTTCGTGCTCCTCGGCATCGCGAGCATGACCCCCACCGGGGTCAACGGCGCGCTCTTCGCCAACATCGCCCACGGCCTCATCACCGGCCTGCTGTTCTTTCTGGTCGGCGCCATCAAGGACCGGTACGGCACCGCCGACCTGGACACCCTCTCCGGCGCCACCGGGGCCGCGCTCTACGGTCGGGCCCCCCGGCTCGGCGGCCTCCTCGCCTTCGCCGCCGTCGCCTCCCTCGGCCTGCCCGGCCTCGCCGGGTTCTGGGGCGAGATGCTCGCCCTCTTCGGCTCCTTCGACCCCGCCGACGGCCTCAGCAGGCCCGCCTTCCTCACCTTCATGTCGATCGCCGCGTTCGGCACCCTGCTCACCGCCGCGTACATGCTCATGGTCGTCCGCCGGGTCTGCATGGGCGAGAAGCGCGAGGCACCGGCCCTCGCCGACATCCGGACGTACGAGTTCGCCGCCTGGACCCCGCTCGCCGCGCTCACCGTCCTCGCCGGTCTCTGGCCCGCCGTCCTCCTCGGCCTCACCGACCCGGCCGTGCAGAAGCTCCTCGCAGGAGGCAAGTCGTGACCACCGCCGTCGCCGTCCCGGGCGTCGTCACCGCCGCCGGGAGCACCCCCGACCTCGTCCAGTCCGTCGACTGGCTCGCGATCGCGCCCCCGGTCGCCGTCGCCGCCATGGCCCTGGTCGTCCTGGTCGCCGACCTCTTCCTCCCCGAACACCGCAAACCGCTGCTCGGCACCCTGACCGCCGCCGGGCTCGTCGCCGCCCTGGCCCTGCTCGTCCCGCTGCGCGCCGGCGACCGCTCCACCTTCTGCCTCACCGAATCGGCCGCCGCGACCTCCGGCACCGCCTGCAGCTACACCGCCGACCACTTCGCCCTGGTCATCCAGGTCCTGGTGCTCGGCGGCGCCCTGCTCACCGCCCTGCTCTCGCTCGGCGACACCCGAGGGCGGCGCCCCGGGGAGTACTGGTTCCTGCTGCTGTCCTCCGCGGCCGGTGCCGCCCTGCTGCCCGCCGCCCGCGACCTCGCGACCCTGGTCATCGCCCTCGAAGTCGCCTCGCTGCCCGCCTTCGCGCTCGTCGGCATCAAGCGCGGCGACCGGCGCTCCTCCGAGGCCGCGCTCAAGTTCTTCCTCTCCTCCGTCGTCGCGACCGCCGTCATGCTGCTCGGCGTCAGCTTCGTCTACGCCGCCACCGGCACCCTGCACCTCACCGAGATCGCCGCCCGCCTCGACGACGTGCCCGGACAGCTCGACACCCTCGTCAAGGCGGGCGTCGCCCTCACCCTCGTCGGCTTCGCCTTCAAGACGGCCGCCGCGCCCTTCCACTTCTGGGTGCCCGACACCTACGTCGGCGCCCCGCTGCCGATCGCCGCGTACCTCTCGGTCGTCGGCAAGGCGGTCGGCTTCTCCGGCCTCATCCTCGTCACCGTGATCGCGTTCCCGGCCTACGCCGACGTCTGGGGACCGGCCCTCGCCGTCCTCGCCGCGCTCACCATGACCCTCGGCAACGTCGCCGCCCTGCGCCAGCGCGCCGACCGGGCCCGCGGCGCCGTACGCCTGCTCGCCTGGTCCTCCGTCGCCCAGGCCGGCTACCTCCTGGTCCCGATCGCCGCCGCCGCGTACTCCAGCGACGAGCACATCGGCTCCACCGTCGCCTACGCCCTCATGTACGCCGTCGTGAACCTCGGGGCCTTCGGAGTCGCCGCCCTGGTCGCCCGGACCAGCCCCGGCAACCGCCTCACCGACTACCGCGGCCTGTACGCCACCCGACCCCTCGCCGCCCTGGCGATGGCCTTCTTCCTGCTCTGCCTGGCCGGACTGCCGCCCGGCATCATCGGGCTCTTCGCCAAGGTCACGGTCTTCTCCGCGGCCGTCGACGCCGGACTCGGCTGGCTCGCCGTCGTCATGGCCGTCAACGTCGTGATCGCGTTGTACTACTACCTCCAGTGGACCGCGACACTCTTCCGCGCCCCCGAGGAGGCCCCGGGGAACGCCCCGGCGCCCGCCCCCGCCGCGGTCCCCGTGGACGGCGCCGCACCCGCCCCCACCAGGCACGCCGTTCCGGCCCCCCTCACCGCCGTGATCGCGCTCACCACCGTGGCCGGAGTGCTGCTCTCCGGCGCCCCCCAGGCGATCCTCCGCTTCGCCGCGGTCAATCTCTTCTGACGTCACGAAGATCGGTTTGCCCGGGGCGCCCCGTACAGGGCATGGTCTTGCCCGCACATCCCCCCACACGGACACATCCCCAGAGGAGCAGAGCGGTGCTGAACGGGTTCAAGGACTTCATCCTGCGCGGAAACGTCATCTCCATGGCCATCGGTCTGGCCGTCGGAGCCGCGTTCACCGCGGTCGTCACCGGATTCAGCACGGCCTTCATCACCCCGCTGATCGGCCTCGCCACCGGATCCGTCGGCGACTTCAGCTCGGCGCAGTTCACGGTCGAGGGCGCCATCTTCCCGTACGGGAAGTTCCTCGCCGCCGCCATCGCGTTCCTGATCACCGCCGCCGTCCTCTACTTCGGCGTCGTCGTGCCCATGGCGAAGGTCCAGGCCCGGTTCGCCAAGGCGGAGAAGGTCGACATCAAGGCCGTCGTCCGCGACTGCCCCCGCTGCTACACCGAGATCCCGGCCATCGCCTCCCGCTGCGCCCACTGCACCAGCGAGATCAAGCCGGACCCCGCGGCCCTGGAGACCGCCGGACTTCCGGTGCCCGCCCAGCGCTGACCCGTACGGCCCAGTGCCCGCTCCGGCCCGCAAGGGCCGGACAGGCCCTGCCCGGCGGCGGTACGGCCCCGGGGAACTCGCTCCTCCCGCCTGGCGTTGACCCGTACGGGAGGCTCCACTGGGGTAGTGGAGACCACCAAGCAAAGGGTTCCCCTGCCGCACCACTTGGAGGGCGTACCGTGCACCGCCGGCACAACGGGCTGAGAACCGCCGTACTCCTCGGGGGCCTGTCCGCCCTCATCATCGTCATCGGAAGCTTTTTCGGGCGTACGGGCCTGATCGTCGCGGTCCTCGTGGCCCTCGGCACCAACGCCTACGCGTACTGGAACAGCGACAAGCTCGCGCTGAGGGCGATGCGGGCCCGCCCGGTGAGCGAGTTCGAGGCCCCGCAGCTGTATCGGATGGTCCGCGAGCTCTCCACCGCCGCCCGCCAGCCCATGCCCCGGCTCTACATCTCCCCGACGCAGGCCCCCAACGCCTTCGCCACCGGCCGCAACCCGCGCAACGCCGCCGTCTGCTGCACCGACGGCATCCTCCAGATCCTGGACGAGCGCGAGCTGCGCGGCGTCCTGGGCCACGAGCTGAGCCATGTCTACAACCGCGACATCCTGATCTCGTCCATCGCCGGGGCGCTCGCCTCCGTCGTCATGTTCCTGGTCAACTTCGCCTGGCTGATCCCGGTGGGCCGGTCCGACAACGACGACGGCCCCGGATTCCTCGGCATGCTGCTGATCATGATCCTCGGCCCGGTCGCGGCCTCGATCATCCAGCTCGCCCTCAGCCGCTCCCGGGAGTACGAGGCGGACGCCTCCGGAGCCCAGCTCACCGGCGACCCACTGGCCCTGGCCAACGCGCTGCGCAAGCTCGAAGCCGGTACGAAGCAGCTGCCGCTGCCCCCGGAGCCCAGGATCGAGACCGCGAGCCACATGATGATCGCCAACCCGTTCCGCCCCGGCCAGGGCCTGTCCAAGCTGTTCTCCACGCACCCGCCCATGGCGGAGCGGATCGCCCGGCTGGAACGGATGGCGGGCCCCCGCGCCTGAAGGGCCCGCCGTCCGGAGGCTCAGCGGGCGCCGAACGCCTGGTCGCTGGGGACCACCTCGCGGCCCAGCGGCATCAGCGAGATCGGGATCAGCTTCAGGTTCGCCCAGCCGAAGGGGATGCCGATGATCGACACGAACAGCGGGATGCTGGTGAGCAGGTGCCCCAGCGCCAGCCACCACCCCGCGAAGACGAGCCAGATCACATTGCCGACGCAGGACGGCGCCCCCGCCTCCGGCCGTTCCACGGTCGTCCGCCCGAACGGCCACAGCACATAACCGGCGATCCGCAGCGACGCGATGCCGAACGGGATGGTCACGATCAGCACGAAACAGATGAGTGCCGCGACGAGATAGCCGAGGGCCATCCAGAATCCGCAGAACACCACCCAGATGATGTTCAGGATCAGCTGTATGGGCTTCATGTCGCTCGCCTTCCGGGGGTTGCCCGTAGTTGCTCCGATGGCCAGTATCGGCCCCGTCCGGGGGCAGAGGTAACCGGAGCGGTCCGCGTAGGTGACCGATCCGGCACCGGCCCGTTCGCCGGAGCCGCCCCTCACCAGGAACGCGCGAACCGCACCGCACAGTTGCTCGCGCGGGCCCGGCCTCCCGGGCCGCGGGCCGGAACCCCGGGCAACCACGCCACCGTCATCGGCGTCCTGGATTCCAGGAACGAGTGATGGGTAGGTTCGCGCGCATGAGCATTATCGGATGGATCATTCTGGGCCTGGTGGCCGGTGTCATCGCCAAGGTCCTGCTGCCGGGACGTGACCCGGGCGGCCTGGTCGGCACCACCCTGATCGGAATCGTCGGCGCCTTCCTCGGTGGCTGGATATCGTCGCGCTTCCTCGACCGCCCCATCGACAACGACTTCTTCGACATGGCCACCTGGATCGCCGCCATCGGCGGCTCCCTGATCCTGCTGATCCTCTACCGGCTGCTGTTCGGGAACTCCCGCGAACGCCGCTGACGCCCCGTGCCGGCCAGTCCGGTCTCGCGCAGGGTGATGTTGAGCCGGCCATGGCTCAGCCCCGTCGCGGGACCGGCCGTCCCCGGCCGCACCTTCGGCACCCCGTGGAAGGCGTAACGGGACGGCCCGCCGAAGACGAACAGATCGCCCGAGGCCAACTCCACGTCCGTGTACGGCCTTCCGCGGCCCTCCGGGTTGCCGAAGCGGAAGACGCAGCTGTCGCCGATGCTGAGCGACACCACCGGGGCGTCCGAGCGCTCCTCCTTGTCCTGGTGCATGCCCATACGGGCCGCCCCGTCGTAGAAGTTGACCAGCGCCGCGTCCGGCGCGTACGCCGCCGCCGGGCCCTCCTCCCCGTACGCCGCGGCCACCGCCTCCCGCCCCAACTCCGCCAGCCAGTCGGGGAATTCGGCCACCCGGGCCCCGTTCACGTCGTCGGCCGTACGCGTGTACCGGTACGGCTGCCAGTGCCACCCCAGGCAGACCGTCCGCACCGACATCACCCCGCCGCCCGGCAGTGCGGTGTGCCGCAGCGGCACCGGCCCGCGCGCCCACTCCCGGCAGGCCGCCACCAACTCCCGCTGCCGCTCGACCGGAAGCCACTCCGGCACGTGCACCGCGCCCGGCGCGACCACGGCCCGGGGACGGGGGAAGAGCCCGGTCACCTCAGCGCACCGCCCCGGCGCCTTCCAGCCCCAGCAGCAACTCCTTGCGCTCCAGGCCGGCCGCGTACCCCCGCAGCGACCCGTCGGCGCCGATCACCCGGTGGCACGGCCGCACGACCAGCAGCGGATTGCGCCCGATGGCCGTCCCCACGGCCCGCACCCCGGCCCCCGAGGAGCCGACCCGCGCGGCGATCTGCCCGTACGAGACGGTCTCCCCGTACGGCACGGTGTCCAGCGCGGCCCACACCCGCCGCTGGAAGTCGGTGCCGACGCCCTCCGCGTACCTGAGGTCGAAGCGGGTCAGCCGGCCCGCGAAGTACTCGCGCAGCTGGGCGGCGACCGGCTCGAAGGCCGCCTGCGCGCGCACCCAGCCCTCCTCGACCACCGCGCCGCCCTTCTGGCCGGGCAGCGAGAGCGAGGCGAGTGCCACCCCGTCGCCGGTCTCCTCGCCGACCAGCAGCAGTTCGCCCAGCGGGCTGTCGACCGTCGCGTACATGGTCATGGCTCGTACCCTTCTCGCACGTCCTGCCGGATTCCGGGGGAAACCGTCACCCGATGTGGACCAGTCTGCGTCCCCCGCGCCGACCGGACCGGCGGTTTTCGGACGTCGAGCCCCGCGCGTTCCACCCGGCTCACGCCCCGCCGCCCGCGCGAACGCGACGGGGCCCGTCGCCGGAGTCCTCCCCGGCGACGGGCCCCCGCCGCACCCTGTCCGGTCAGCTCACCGGTAGTTCACGTACTGCAGCGCGAAGTCGAAGTCCTGGCCCTTCAGCAGCGCCTGCACGGCCTGGAGGTCGTCCCGGCTCTTCGAGCTGACCCGCAGTTCGTCGCCCTGGACCTGCGCCTTGACGCCCTTCGGGCCCTCGTCGCGGATGATCTTCGCCACCTTCTTGGCGTTCTCCTGGGAGATGCCCTCCTCGATCGTGGCGGTGATCTTGTACTCCTTGCCGGACAGCTGCGGCTCGCCCGCGTCCAGCGACTTGAGCGAGATGCCGCGCTTGATCAGCTTGGACTGGAAGATGTCGAGGATGGCCTTGACCCGCTCCTCGCCGTTCGCCGCCATCAGGATCTTCTCGCCGGACCAGGCGATCGAGGCGTCGGTGCCCTTGAAGTCGTAACGCTGCGAGATCTCCTTGGCGGCCTGGTTGAGGGCGTTGTCGACCTCCTGCCGCTCGACCTTCGAGACGATGTCGAAACTGGAGTCGGCCATGACGTGTGGCTCCTTGGATCGGGGTACCGGGAATCGGAACGCGTCGGAATGCGCACGGCGCCGTGCGCGCGTACGAGCGGCGGCGGACCCACCGGTCCCGCGCGCCGTGGTCAAAGCCTAAGGGCTGTCCCGTCGTCCCCGGCGGGCGCGCGACGACAGCCGCGGCACCTCGCCGCGTTGTCGGACCATCCGAATACATGCAGTACGCGGACGCCCCTCCGTCTTGCGGTGCACCGCGTCCGACGCCGCGCGCCGATCCGCCGGGGGCGACGGGACAGCCCTCGGCATCCCCGCCCCCGGAGCCGCTGACGGATCCGCCGGCCAAGCCGCTGATCAACCGGGTGGCGAAGCACCCCCGGGCATCGGGTATCGTTTACGTCGTTGCCAGAGAGCACCGCCGAAAAGCGGGAATCAGCGGCAGCGAATCCCGGCGGTGTGCCCGAGTGGCCAAAGGGAGCAGACTGTAAATCTGCCGGCTCAGCCTACCCAGGTTCGAACCCTGGCGCCGCCACATCGAAGGGCCCCTGTCTCACGACAGGGGCCCTCTTTGTTTCTGCTGCGAAAGGGCCGTGACGATGGAATCCGTACTGGTCAGTGCCTGTCTGCGCGGGGTGCCCTGCCGGTTCGACGGCCGGGCCAAGGAATCCGGCGCGGTGGCCGAGGCGCTCGGCGAGCGCAGTCCGGTCGCCTTCTGCCCCGAGACCGCCGCCGGGCTCGCCACCCCGCGCCGCCCCGCCGAGATCGTCGGCGGCGACGGCCACGACGTGCTCGACGGCCGCGCCCGCGTCGTCGACGACACCGGCCACGACGTGACGGCGGAGTTCGTGGACGGCGCACAGCGGGCGCTGGCGGCCGCGCGGCGGGCCGGGTGCACCGAGGCGCTGCTGATGGACCGCAGCCCCTCCTGCGGGCGCGGAACGGTCTACGACGGCACGTTCACCGGCACGCTCCGCCCGGGTGACGGCGTGACCGCCGCGCTGCTGGAGCGCCACGGCATCGCCGTACGCCCCGCGCCGCGCGGCTGACGCCGGGCCGGCTCAGTTCCCGGCGACGTCCTTCACCGCGACCGAGACCGGTACGTTCCCCGCGATCAGCTCCAGCGTCAGCCCCGCCGTCGCCGGGGTGTCCAGCAGCTCCAGCAGCGCCACCGCCACGTCGTCGCGCGGCACCGGGCCACGGCCGGTCGACGCGGCCAGCAGGACCGTCCCCTTGCCCGCGTCGTTGGTGAGCATGCCGGGGCGCAGGATCGTCCAGTCGAGCGCCGTCCGGGAGCGCACGTCCGCGTCCGCCGCGCCCTTGGCCCGCAGGTAGGCGTCGAAGACCTCGTCGCCCGGATGGTCCGGGTCGGCGCCCATCGACGAGACCACGACGTAGCGCCGTACGCCCGCCCGCTCGGCCGCGTCGGCGAACAGCACCGCCGCCCCGCGGTCCACCGTCTCCTTGCGTGCCGCGCCGCTGTCCGGGCCCGCCCCGGCGGCGAAGACCGCCGCGTCGGCCCCGTCCAGCACCCGCGCCACCTCCTCCACGGAGGCCGATTCGAGATCCAGGACGACCGGCTCGGCGCCCACCGCCCTGAGGTCCTCGGCCTGGGCCGGATTGCGGATGACGCCCACGGCTTCGTCCCCGCGCGCGGCGAGCAGCCGCTCCAGCCGCAGCGCGATTTGACCATGTCCACCTGCGATGACGATGCGCATGGTCACGACGGTACGCCGGGACGGGCCGCCGCGCTCAGGGCCCGCCGGAGGGACCGTGGTCGGATCGCCCCTGGCGGGGCAGGCCGAGGCCCACGGCGGTCTCGGAGTCGCAGTACTCGCGCACCGCGCTCGTCCGCGCCACCACCCGGCCCCGGTGCACCACGATCCGGCTGTACGCGAGCGAGAGCGCGCCCGGCAGCCCCTCCCCGCGCACGGCGAGCAGCTCGGCGGGGAACCCCGCCTCGACCCGGACGGCGGGCAGCCCCATCACCTCCCGGGCCACCGAGGACACCGCCCCGTACGCCTCCTCGGGCGATAATCCGTGCTGCGAGGCCAGCAGGTAGGCGGCCTCCAGGGGATCGCCCCGGCCCACCGGGTTCGCCACGTCCCGCAGCGCCCCGCTCCCCGCCGCGACCCGCACCCCGGCCGACCGCAGCAGCCGCACCGGCGCACTGCCCCACCCCTCGGCCCCGCAGCAGCCGCCCTGGGGCAGGCAGATCACCGTCACCCCGGCCGCGGCGAGCTGATCGGCGGCTCGCCCCGCGACCTGCGCGGGAAGCCGGGAGAGGCCCGCCAAGGGGCCCAGCGAGACGCCGGGGCGCAGCCCTCCCGCCATGGCGGCGAGCCGGGCGAGCCGGGCCGGGTCGGCGCCGTCCGTGTGCAGGTCGACGGGGCAGCCCTGCTCGGCGGCGACCTCCAGCACGGCCTCCGCGTACCCCGCCGGGTCCGGATCGAGGTCCGGGCAGCCGCCGACCGCGCCGGCCCCCATCTTCACCGCGTCGCGCAGCATCGCCAGGTTCCCGGCGCCCGCGACACCAGTGAGCAGCCGGGGCACGGCGACCGGGGTCAGCTCGGCCAGCCCCCGCAGCGACCGTCGGGCCTGCAGCACGGCTTCGAGCGCGGCCAGGCCCTGGACGTCCCCGATCCGGACGTGCGAGCGCAGCGCGGTGGCGCCGTGGCCGAGCTGGAGCAGGGCGGCCTCGGTGGCGCGGCGCCGGATGTCCTCCGGACGGTCCGAGGCGGGTCCGGGGAGGCCGGGGCCCGCGCCGTCGGCGGTGAGGGCGGTGTCGCCGTGGGCGTGGGGCTCGGCGGGGGCGGGGAGCAGCAGATAGCCCCGCAGGTCGAGCCGCGGGCCGGAGGAGGCGGTGAGGCTGTCCGCCGTGCCGACGGCCTCGATGCGGCCGCCGCCGAGCCGTACGTCCACGACGCGGCCGTCGGCGAGACGGGCGCCGCAGAGCACCGGTCCGGTCCCGGCCGGGGAGGCGCCGCGGGAGGCGCCGGACGCGTCGGCGGCCCGGTCGTCCGGCTGCCGCGGCTGGCTGTCGGGCATCGTGCTCCAGGTAGCAGGCGATCGAAGGTGGGCGAGGGACGGGCGCGAGGAGAGGGGCAAAAGGGGGAGGGAACGAGGGAAGAGGGGCAAGATCACGCAGAGTGGGACGAGCCTAGGGGCGTGTCCGGCGCGGTTCGGGGAGGAGCGGAATAGTCGTACCGGTGCGGCCCGGCGGGATGTGCGGGGCGGAAACGCGTCGGCGCGGTACCGGGGGCCGGGGTCGGGGAAGCCCTGCTCAGAGGGGCGGCAGGGGCTCCCGGGGCGTGCGGTGCGCGGCCCGAGGGCCCGCGCGGCACGGGATCGGCGGTGCGTGCGTCCGGGCCGCGGGAGGGGGCCCGGAATCGGATTTGGGCGATCGGCGACGGACCGTGTAATGTCTTCCTCGCTCGCCCCAATAGCTCAGTCGGTAGAGCGTCTCCATGGTAAGGAGAAGGTCTGCGGTTCGATTCCGCATTGGGGCTCTGGTGATCGAGATCCCCCGCTTCGGCGGGGGAGATCAGTCATCAAAGCGGTGTAGCTCAGTCGGTAGAGCAAGCGGCTCATAATCGCTGTGTCACCGGTTCAAGTCCGGTCACCGCTACACACGGTAGCCGATTGTGGGGTCGGTCCTTCGATCGGCTACTCTTCTTTGCGTTCATCCGTCCATCCGTCCGTCCAAGGAGCACTCACGTGGCTGCCACCGACGTCCGCCCGAAGATCACGCTGGCCTGCGTGGAGTGCAAGGAGCGGAACTACATCACCAAGAAGAACCGGCGCAACAACCCGGACCGTCTTGAGATGAAGAAGCACTGCCCGCGCTGCAACTCGCACACGGCGCACCGCGAAACGCGCTGAATCAGGCTCGTACACGAGGCCGTCCCCTTTGGGGGGCGGCCTCGTGTCGTTGTATGAAGGCTGTTCTGTCTTCGGCCTGTTCACATTTCACCAGGAGGTAGCGAGCCCATGGCGCTCGACCAGTCCTTCGTGGGGCGGACCTATCCGCCCACCCCGCCGTACGAGGTGGGCCGGGAGAAGATCCGCGAATTCGCCGAGGCGGTGGGCGACGCGAATCCGGCGTACGTCGACCCCGAGGCCGCCAAGGCGCTCGGCCACAGCGATGTGATCGCCCCGCCCACCTTCGTGTTCTCCATCACCTTCAAGGCCGCCGGCCAGGTCATCCACGACCCGCAGCTGGGCCTGGACTACAACCGGGTGGTGCACGGCGACCAGAAGTTCAGCTACGTACGCCCCGTGCGGGCGGGGGACCGGCTGACCGTCACCTCGACGATCGAGTCCATCAAGTCCCTGGCGGGCAACGACATCCTGGACGTCCGGGGCGAGGTCCACGACGAATCGGGCGAGCACGTGGTGACCGCGTGGACGAAGCTGGTGGCGCGCGCCGCCGAGGAGGCGTGATGACGGCGAAGGTCGCCTACGAGTCGGTCGAGGTCGGTACGGAGCTCCCGGCGCAGTCCTTCCCGGTGAGCCGGGCGGCGCTGGTGCGGTACGCGGGTGCCTCCGGGGACTTCAACCCGATCCACTGGAACGAGAAGTTCGCCCGCGAGGTCGGGCTGCCGGACGTGATCGCGCACGGCATGTTCACCATGGCCGAGGCGATCCGGGTGGTCACGGACTGGGCCGGTGACCCGGCCGCGGTCGTCGAGTACGGGGTGCGGTTCACCAAGCCGGTCGTCGTGCCGAACGACGACGAGGGTGCCCTCATCGAGGTCAGCGCCAAGGTGGCCGCCCTGCTGGACGACAACCGGGTGCGGGTGGACCTCACGGCCATGAGCGCGGGCCAGAAGGTGCTGGGCATGTCCCGCGCCGTGGTGCGGCTCGCCTGAGACCGCGGCGTACGAGGCATGAGGGGCGCGGTCCGCGGGGCCGCGCCCCTCAGCTCTTCCCCGTGACCGGAAGCGGGTGGCGGCCGCCACCCGTGCCCCGCCCGAGCGGCGGGGACACGGACCGTACCCTTGTCCCCGTGCAGGAACTCCATGACGCGCCCCTCGCCCCGCTGACCACCTTCCGGCTGGGCGGCCCCGCCACCCGCCTCCTCACGGCCACGACCGACGACGAGGTGGTCGCCGCCGTCCGCGAGGCCGACCGGAACGGCACCCCGCTGCTCCTCATCGGCGGCGGCAGCAATCTCGTCATCGGCGACAAGGGCTTCGACGGCACCGCCCTGCGCATCGCCACCCGGGGCTTCGCCCTGGACGGCACGCGCCTGGAGCTGGCCGCCGGCGAGGTCTGGACGGACGCCGTCGCCCGCACCGTCGAGGCGGGGCTCGCGGGCATCGAGTGCCTGGCCGGAATCCCCGGCTCCGCGGGGGCCACACCGATCCAGAACGTCGGCGCGTACGGCCAGGAGGTCTCCTCCACCATCACGGAGGTCGTCGCCTACGACCGCCGGGCCGGCGAGACGGTCACCATCCCGAACGCCGACTGCGCGTTCTCGTACCGGCACAGTCGTTTCAAGGCCGAACCCGACCGGTTCGTGGTGCTGCGGGTCCGTTTCGAGCTGGAGGACGCGGGTGGCCTCTCCGCGCCGCTGAAGTACCCGGAGACGGCCCGGGCGATGGGCGTCGAGCAGGGCGAGCGGGTGCCCGCGGCGGCCGCCCGCGAGACGGTGCTCGCGCTCCGCGCGGGCAAGGGCATGGTGCTCGACCCGCAGGACCACGACACCTGGTCGGCGGGGTCCTTCTTCACCAACCCGATCCTCGACGAGGCGGCGTACGAGGCCTTCCGCGCCCGGGTCGCCGACCGGCTCGGCCCCGAGGTCTCACCCCCCGCCTTCCCCGCGGCCGGGGGACACGTCAAGACCTCGGCGGCCTGGCTCATCGACCGGGCCGGCTTCACCAAGGGCTACGGCACCGGCCCGGCGCGCATCTCCACCAAGCACACCCTGGCCCTCACCAACCGGGGCGAGGCGAGCACCGAGGACCTCCTCGCACTGGCCCGCGAGGTCGTCGCCGGGGTCCACGAGGCGTTCGGCGTCACGCTCGTCAACGAACCGGTGACGGTCGGCGTGCGGCTGTAGGACGCCCCCGCCCGCCGGATCAGGCGGCGGGCTCCGCCAGCCAGGCGTCGACGCCCGCCAGCAGCTCCTCCCGCACCGCGGCCGGGGCGGCCGAGCCCCGCACCGACTGCCGGGCCAGCTCGGCCAGCTCCTCGTCCGTGAACGCGTGGTGGCGCCGGACGAGCTCGTACTGCGCCGCCAGCCGGGAGCCGAAGAGCAGCGGGTCGTCCGCGCCCAGGGCCATCGGCACCCCGGCGTCGAAGAGGGCGCGCAGCGGGACGTCGGCGGCCTTCTCGTACACGCCCAGCGCCACGTTCGACGCGGGGCAGACCTCGCAGGTCACCTGGCGCTCCGCGAGCCTGCGCAGCAGCCGGGGGTCCTCGGCGGCCCGCACCCCGTGCCCGATCCGGGCCGCGTCGAGGTCGTCCAGGCAGTCCCGCACGCTGGACGGGCCCGACAGCTCACCGCCGTGCGGCGCGGCCAGCAGGCCGCCCTCCCGGGCGATGGCGAAGGCCCGGTCGAAGTCCCGGGCCATTCCGCGGCGCTCGTCGTTGGAGAGCCCGAAGCCGACCACGCCCCGGTCCGCGTACCGCACCGCGAGCCGGGCGAGCGTGCGGGCGTCCAGCGGGTGCTTCATCCGGTTCGCCGCGATCACCACCCGGATCGGCAGGCCGGTCTCCGCGGAGGCGCTGTCCACCGCGTCCAGGATGATCTCGATCGCCGGGATCAGCCCGCCGAGCAGCGGGGCGTAGGAGGTCGGGTCGACCTGGATCTCCAGCCAGCCGGAGCCGTCCGCGACGTCCTCCTGGGCCGTCTCGCGGACCAGCCGCCGGATGTCCTCCGGCTCCCGCAGACAGGACCGGGCGATGTCGTAGAGCCGCTGGAAACGGAACCAGCCGCGCTCGTCCGTGGCCCGCAGCTCGGGCGGCTCGCCGCTGGTCAGCGCGTCCGGGAGCCGGACGCCGTACTTGTCGGCGAGTTCGAGCAGGGTCGTTGGCCGCATCGACCCGGTGAAATGCAGGTGCAGGTGGGCCTTGGGCAACAGCCGTACATCACGCTCCATCCCCGGATCCTGCCGTATGCGCGGGGTTCGGTGGTAGCCGGTTCCCGAATCAGGGGTGAACCCCGAACAAATGAGCGGCCCCCGGCCGGAGCCGGGGGCCGCCCACTCACATAGCAGCCGCTCAGGCCTTGGCCTCGGCGAGCAGCTTCTGGATCCGCGAGACACCCTCGACCAGGTCGTCGTCGCCCAGGGCGTACGACAGCCGGAGGTAGCCCGGCGTACCGAACGCCTCACCCGGGACGACCGCGACCTCGGCCTCGTCCAGGATGAGCGCCGCCAGTTCGACCGAGGTGGCCGGACGCCGGCCCCGGATCTCCTTGCCGAGCAGCTCCTTCACCGAGGGGTAGGCGTAGAACGCGCCCTCGGGCTCCGGGCAGAACACCCCGTCGATCTCGTTGAGCATCCGGACGATGGTCCGCCGGCGCCGGTCGAAGGCCGTGCGCATCTCGGCGACCGCGTCCAGGCTCCCGGAGACGGCGGCCAGCGCGGCGACCTGGGCCACGTTGGAGACGTTGGACGTGGCGTGCGACTGGAGGTTGGTCGCGGCCTTGACCACGTCCTTCGGGCCGATGACCCAGCCCACCCGCCAGCCGGTCATCGCGTACGTCTTGGCGACGCCGTTGACCACGATGCACCGGTCGCGCAGCTCGGGCACGATCGCGGGCAGCGAGGTGAACTTCGCGTCGCCGTAGACCAGGTGCTCGTAGATCTCGTCGGTCAGCACCCACAGGCCGTGCTCGGCGGCCCAGCGGCCGATCGCCTCGGCGTCGGCCTCGCTGTAGACGGCGCCGGTCGGGTTCGACGGGGAGACGAACAGGACGACCTTGGTGCGCTCGGTGCGCGCCGCCTCCAGCTGCTCGACGGAGACCCGGTAGCCGGTCGTCTCGTCGGCCACGACCTCCACCGGGACACCGCCGGCCAGCCGGATCGACTCCGGGTAGGTCGTCCAGTACGGGGCGGGGACGATGACCTCGTCGCCCGGGTCGAGGATCGCGGCGAACGCCTCGTAGATGGCCTGCTTGCCGCCGTTGGTCACCAGGATCTGGGAGGCGTCGACCTCGTAGCCCGAGTCGCGCAGCGTCTTCTCCGCGATGGCGGCCTTGAGCTCCGGGAGGCCCCCCGCCGGGGTGTAGCGGTGGTACTTCGGGGTGCGGCAGGCCTCGACGGCGGCGTCGACGATGTAGCCGGGCGTCGGGAAGTCGGGCTCGCCGGCACCGAAGCCGATCACCGGGCGGCCGGCGGCCTTGAGGGCCTTGGCCTTGGCGTCGACGGCGAGGGTGGCGGACTCGGAGATGGCAGCGATACGGGCGGAGACCCGGCGCTCGGAGGGGGAGGTTGCAGCGCTCATGGCTCCCATGGTCCCAGACCGTGATCCCAGTCGGCGCAAGGGTTTCAGGGTCCGGACACCGCCCGGACAGCATGTGGACGGGATACGACCAGGAGTTGTCGGAAGCTATCTGTTCGACGCGGGGCCGATGAGCACGTACACTCACCTGTCGTTGGCCTTCACCAGCCGCACCGTTCCTGCATCGGAGTCATCCGGGAAGATGCGGTAGGTTGGTGGAAACCACAAAGGGTCGTAGCTCAATTGGTAGAGCACTGGTCTCCAAAACCAGCGGTTGGGGGTTCAAGTCCCTCCGGCCCTGCTACACACTCCTTCGCCAGGATGTGTGCGCATGTACGTACTTCAATGCACCGCCGTGCGGCTCCACCGGGCGCGGCACGGCCATGACCCGGAATCAGGTGAGAAGCGTGACGGACGCCGTGGGCTCCATCGACATGCCTGATGCCGAGGATGAAGTACCCGAGTCGAAGAAGAAGACCCGGAAGGGCGGAAAGCGCGGGAAGAAGGGCCCTCTGGGTCGCCTCGCGCTGTTCTACCGCCAGATCATCGCCGAGCTGCGCAAGGTCGTCTGGCCCTCTCGCAGCCAGCTGACGACGTACACCACTGTGGTGATTGCTTTCGTCGTCGTCATGATCGGCCTGGTGACCGTGATTGACTTCGGATTCCAGCGGGTCATCAAGTACGTCTTCGGCTGATCCCGCGGAGGGCGCCTCATGGGCGCCCCTTTCGCATGTTCCACCCATTTGTATTCCAGGAAGAAGCAGCCACGTGTCTGACCCGAACCTGAACGACGCCGTCGAGCCGACGGCGGGCGCCTTCGAGTCCGCCGAGGACGAGCTCGACATCGTCGAGGCGGCGGACGCCGAGGACCCGGACCAGGCCGAAGCTGCCGACGCCGCCGCGGGTGAGCCCGCCGAGGAAGCCGCCCTGCACGCCGAGGACGCCGACGAGGCCGCGGAAGAGGCCGGGGACGCGGACGTGGAGGAGGCCGAGGAGGCCGCCCCCGTCGACGCCGTCACGGCGCTCCGCGAGGAGCTGCGCGGTCTGCCCGGCGAGTGGTACGTCATCCACACGTACGCCGGTTACGAGAAGCGCGTGAAGGCCAACCTGGAGCAGCGCGCCGTCTCGCTCAACGTCGAGGACTTCATCTACCAGGCCGAGGTGCCCGAGGAAGAGATCGTCCAGATCAAGAACGGTGAGCGCAAGAACGTCCGCCAGAACAAGCTCCCGGGCTACGTCCTGGTGCGCATGGACCTGACGAACGAGTCCTGGGGCGTCGTCCGCAACACCCCCGGCGTCACCGGCTTCGTGGGCAACGCCTACGACCCGTACCCGCTGACGCTGGACGAGATCGTCAAGATGCTCGCCCCGGAGGCCGAGGAGAAGGCCGCCCGCGAGGCCGCCGAGGCCGAGGGCAAGCCGGCTCCGGCCCGCAAGGTCGAGGTCCAGGTGCTCGACTTCGAGGTGGGCGACTCGGTCACCGTCACCGACGGCCCGTTCGCCACGCTCCAGGCGACGATCAACGAGATCAACGCCGACTCGAAGAAGGTCAAGGGCCTGGTCGAGATCTTCGGTCGCGAGACCCCGGTCGAGCTCAGCTTCGACCAGATCCAGAAGAACTGAGCCTCCCGGCTGATTCTGGACACATGCCTACCGAGCAGGTCAGACCGGCTGAGAAGCCCGTCTGACCTGCTCGGTTTTTGGTCGCGCAGCTATACCCGTTATCGTTGTGCGGTATGCCTCCATCCGGATGACCGGACGGCGGCGAAACACTCTCACTAGGACCCGGAGAGAGCAATGCCTCCCAAGAAGAAGAAGGTCACGGGGCTTATCAAGCTCCAGATCAACGCCGGTGCGGCCAACCCGGCCCCGCCGGTCGGCCCCGCGCTCGGTCAGCACGGCGTCAACATCATGGAGTTCTGCAAGGCCTACAACGCCGCGACCGAGTCGCAGCGTGGCATGGTCGTGCCGGTGGAGATCACGGTCTACGAGGACCGTTCCTTCACCTTCGTCACGAAGACTCCGCCGGCCGCCAAGCTGATCCTCAAGGCTGCGGGCGTGGAGAAGGGCTCCGGCGAGCCCCACAAGACCAAGGTCGCCAAGCTGACGGCTGCCCAGGTCCGTGAGATCGCCACGACGAAGCTCCCCGACCTGAACGCCAACGACCTCGACGCCGCGTCGAAGATCATCGCTGGCACCGCCCGTTCCATGGGCATCACGGTCGAAGGCTGAGTCAGCCCCTCACGTCCTCAGTGGTAGGGCCAAGCGCTGGCCCGCACCACGACTCCACACTCTGAAACCACAGGAGCAGCAGTGAAGCGCAGCAAGAACCTCCGGGCTGCGGACGCCAAGGTCGACCGGGAGCGCCTCTACGCCCCGCTCGAGGCCGTCCGTCTCGCCAAGGAGACCGCAACCACGAAGTTCGACGGCACCGTCGAGGTCGCCTTCCGCCTGGGTGTCGACCCGCGCAAGGCCGACCAGATGGTCCGTGGCACCGTGAACCTCCCGCACGGCACCGGCAAGACCGCCCGGGTCCTGGTCTTCGCGACCGGTGACCGTGCTGCGGCCGCGGAAGCCGCGGGCGCCGACATCGTCGGCTCCGACGAGCTCATCGACGAGGTCGCCAAGGGCCGCCTGGACTTCGACGCCGTCGTCGCCACCCCGGACCTCATGGGCAAGGTCGGCCGCCTCGGCCGCGTGCTCGGTCCGCGTGGTCTGATGCCGAACCCGAAGACCGGCACCGTCACCCCCGATGTCGCCAAGGCTGTCACCGACATCAAGGGCGGCAAGATCGAGTTCCGCGTCGACAAGCACTCGAACCTGCACTTCATCATCGGCAAGGTCTCGTTCGACGACACCAAGCTGGTGGAGAACTACGCGGCGGCGCTGGAGGAAGTCCTCCGTCTGAAGCCGTCCGCCGCCAAGGGCCGCTACATCAAGAAGGCCGCTCTGGCCACCACGATGGGCCCCGGCATCCCGCTGGACGCCAACCGCACCCGTAACCTCCTCGTCGAGGAGGACCCGGCCGCCGTCTGAGCCTCCGCGCTCGGCACCAGGCCGCGTCACGTGTGACAAAGGACGGGCCCCGCAACCTTTCGAGGTGCGGGGCCCGTCCTCGTTCACGTCATACGAATACCGAAGGCGGTGTCGGAGGCGTGCGTTAGCGTGAGGTCCCGACGGAGCCGAACGAGGGGTGGAAGCTGACATGAGGACCAGTACCGTGCGACGCGTGTGTCTGTCGGTGGCGGCAGTGGCGGCGCTGACGTCGGTCGCGGCCTGCAGCGGGTCGGACAGCGGCAAGAGCGCCGACCGGGGGACCGCCGACAAGGCCGGCGGTGTGGTGAAGGCCGACCCGATCGCCGCGCTGCGCAGCGTGGAGAAGAAGACCGGCGGGGAGCGGTCGGCCAAGATCGAGGGCACCACCGAGATGGGCACCGTGATGTCCATGAAGCAGACCGGAACGGTCGACTGGTCCGACGGGCTCTCCGGCACCATGGAGATCACCTACACCGGCGGCAGCATGGCGGACACCCTGAAGCAGTCCGGCGCCGACAGCACGATGCAGGCCCGGTACTTCAAGGACGGCTACGTCGCCAACATGGGCGAGGGCTTCGCCAAGCAGGTCGGCGGCAAGCACTGGATCAGCTACCGCTACGCCGACCTCGCCAAGATGGCGGGCGCCTCCGGCGAGGCGATGAAGCAGCAGATCCAGAACGCCACCCCCGAGCAGGGCGTGAAGTCGCTGCTGGCCTCCGGCGACGTGAAGAAGGTCGGCGCCGAGGACGTACGCGGGGTGCGGACCACCCACTACTCCGGCACCCTCGACGTCGCCGCGCTCACCGGGAAGAACTCCGAGCTCGACGCCGCCCAGCTGAAGGAGCTCAAGGAGCAGCTCAGCGCGGCGGGCATCACCACCGAGCAGGTCGACATCTGGGTCGACGCCAACGACCTGCTGGTCAAGAAGGTCGAGCGCGGTCAGATGAAGACCGGCGAGTTCAACTCCACGGTGTACTACAGCGACTACGGGACGAAGGTCTCCGTCGAGCGCCCCGCGGCCGCCGACACGGTGGACTTCACCGAGCTGCTGAAGCAGCAGCAGGGGGCGGCCGGCGCCGCGTCCTGACGCTCCCGGTCCGACCCGGACCGGACGGATTTGCTCGGCGCGACCACGGTCGCGTACTCTCCTACAGAAGCCAAAGACCGCTGGTCGTTGCCGTGCTCTCGCAAGAGGGCCGGTGGCCGAAGGATCCGTAGAGTACGGACGACCTGCGCAGGTGACTGTGGAAAGCTCCCGGAATTCTTTTCGGTCGAGCTACGCCCTGGCGCCTGCGCCGGGGCGTTTCGTCTTTCCCGGCCCCTTCTGAGCGGTCCTCATCACCCGGAAGGAGGCCGACGCTCATGGCAAGGCCCGACAAGGCTGCCGCGGTAGCCGAGCTCGCGGACCAGTTCCGCAGCTCGAACGCCGCCGTGCTGACCGAGTACCGGGGTCTCACCGTGGCGCAGCTCAAGACGCTGCGTCGTTCGCTCGGTGAGAACGCCCAGTACGCCGTGGTGAAGAACACGCTGACCAAGATTGCGGCCAACGAGGCCGGGATCACCTCGCTCGACGACCAGTTCACCGGTCCGACGGCGGTTGCCTTCATCACCGGTGACCCGGTGGAGTCGGCGAAGGGTCTTCGTGACTTCGCCAAGGAGAACCCGAACCTGATCATCAAGGGCGGTGTCCTTGATGGCAAGGCGCTGTCCGCCGATGAGATCAAGAAGCTTGCGGACCTCGAGTCCCGCGAGGTTCTGCTCAGCAAGCTGGCCGGTGCCTTCAAGGGCAAGCAGTCCCAGACTGCTCAGCTCCTCCAGGCGCTGCCGTCGAAGTTCGTCCGCACCGCGGAGGCGCTTCGCGTCAAGCTCGACGAGCAGGGCGGTGCCGAGTAACTCGGCTCGCGCATTGACCGCCGCCCATCAGGGAGACGGTCGCAGCGGGCCGAACGTACGCCCGCCTACATGTACATCCGGCACCTGCCGAATTAGTGGAAGGACGCCATCATGGCGAAGCTGTCCCAGGAAGACCTGCTCGCGCAGTTCGAGACGATGACCCTCATCGAGCTCTCCGAGTTCGTGAAGGCCTTCGAGGAGAAGTTCGACGTCACCGCCGCCGCGGCCGTCGCCGTCGCCGGTCCGGCCGGCCCGGGCGCCGTTGCCGAGGCCGTCGAGGAGAAGGACGAGTTCGACGTCATCCTCACCGGCGCCGGCGACAAGAAGATCCAGGTCATCAAGGTCGTGCGTGAGCTGACCTCGCTGGGTCTGAAGGAGGCCAAGGACCTCGTCGACGGCACCCCGAAGCCGGTCCTCGAGAAGGTCGCCAAGGAGGCCGCCGAGAAGGCTGCCGAGTCCCTCAAGGCCGCCGGCGCTTCCGTCGAGGTCAAGTGACTCAGGGAGTCTGCTGACTCCTCCTGGCGCCCCGTGCCGCACGGCACGGACGTCATCTGACGAAGGGCGATCACCCATCGGGGTGGTCGCCCTTCGGCGTACCCGAAGCGGCTGCCTTGCTCTTCCCGCGTTGACGAGTATGGTGATCATCGCTGTTGCCTCGCGGTGCGGCCGACCGGCGCCGGAAGGCGGGCCGGACGGAGGGCCCGGGGCCTCCTCCCCGGGGGAGGGCCTTGACGAACCGCACGCGGCGCGCAATTCTCAGGACGCGTCGTCACAACGATCCGGGATTCGAGGCATGGATCGTGGACGGAGCGGGCAGTAAAGAAGAGCGCATCGCGCGCAAAGGTTCTAGCCATGGGTGTTGAGAACAGCTGTTGAGAGCGACGTGGGTCTCTGAGAACCCCCACTGGACATCAGTGTGCCTTTTGGCTACACTGACCCTTTGCGCTGCCTGTTAGCTGCCTCCTGCCCGTCACCAGGGGCATGCCCTCGCTTGAGCACCGATGATTGATCGCCTCTGACCTGGCCTTTTGGCTTGGGTCGGGGTTCGACTGTCACCGTGTCCGGCTTGGGACCGGTACGCGCGTAGTGAGTCCGAGCCCTCGGAAGGACCCCCTCTTGGCCGCCTCGCGCAACGCCTCGACCGCGAATACGAACAACGGTGCCAGCACTGCCCCGCTGCGCATCTCCTTTGCAAAGATCAAGGAGCCCCTCGAGGTTCCGAACCTCCTCGCGCTGCAGACCGAGAGTTTTGACTGGCTCCTCGGCAATGCCGCATGGAAGGCTCGCGTCGAGGCTGCTCTGGACAGCGGACAAAACGTCCCCACCAAGTCCGGCCTGGAAGAGATCTTCGAGGAGATCTCGCCGATCGAGGACTTCTCCGGGTCGATGTCGCTGACTTTCCGCGACCACCGCTTCGAGCCCCCGAAGAACTCGATCGACGAGTGCAAGGAGCGCGACTTCACGTTCGCCGCCCCGCTCTTCGTCACCGCCGAGTTCACCAACAACGAAACCGGCGAGATCAAGTCCCAGACGGTCTTCATGGGCGACTTCCCGTTGATGACCAACAAGGGCACCTTCGTCATCAACGGCACCGAGCGTGTCGTCGTGTCGCAGCTGGTCCGCTCGCCGGGCGTCTACTTCGACTCCTCCATCGACAAGACGTCCGACAAGGACATCTTCTCCGCCAAGATCATCCCGTCCCGGGGTGCCTGGCTGGAGATGGAGATCGACAAGCGCGATATGGTCGGCGTCCGCATCGACCGCAAGCGCAAGCAGTCCGTCACCGTTCTCCTGAAGGCTCTCGGCTGGACCACCGAGCAGATCCTGGAGGAGTTCGGCGAGTACGAGTCCATGCGCGCCACCCTGGAGAAGGACCACACCCAGGGCCAGGACGACGCGCTGCTCGACATCTACCGCAAGCTGCGCCCGGGCGAGCCGCCCACCCGCGAGGCCGCTCAGACGCTGCTGGAGAACCTCTACTTCAACCCGAAGCGCTACGACCTCGCGAAGGTCGGCCGCTACAAGGTGAACAAGAAGCTCGGCGCCGACGAGCCGCTCGACGCCGGTGTGCTCACCAGCGACGACGTCATCGCGACGATCAAGTACCTGGTCAAGCTGCACGCCGGTGAGACCGAGACGGTCGGCGAGTCCGGCCGGTCGATCATCGTCGAGACCGACGACATCGACCACTTCGGCAACCGCCGCATCCGCAACGTCGGCGAGCTGATCCAGAACCAGGTCCGTACGGGTCTCGCCCGTATGGAGCGCGTCGTGCGCGAGCGCATGACCACCCAGGACGTCGAGGCGATCACGCCGCAGACCCTGATCAACATCCGGCCGGTCGTCGCCTCCATCAAGGAGTTCTTCGGCACCAGCCAGCTGTCGCAGTTCATGGACCAGAACAACCCGCTGTCGGGGCTGACGCACAAGCGTCGTCTCAACGCGCTCGGCCCGGGTGGTCTCTCCCGTGAGCGGGCCGGGTTCGAGGTCCGTGACGTGCACCCCTCGCACTACGGCCGCATGTGCCCGATCGAGACGCCCGAAGGCCCGAACATCGGTCTGATCGGCTCGCTGGCCTCCTACGGCCGGATCAACGCCTTCGGCTTCATCGAGACGCCGTACCGCAAGGTCGTCGACGACCAGGTCACCGACGAGGTCGACTACCTGACCGCCGACGAGGAGGACCGCTTCGTCATCGCGCAGGCCAACGCGCCGCTGACCGACGACCTCCGGTTCGCCGAGTCCCGCGTGCTGGTCCGCCGCCGTGGCGGCGAGGTCGACTACGTGCCCGGCACGGACGTCGACTACATGGACGTCTCGCCGCGCCAGATGGTGTCCGTCGCCACCGCGATGATCCCCTTCCTGGAGCACGACGACGCCAACCGTGCCCTCATGGGCGCGAACATGATGCGTCAGGCGGTGCCGCTGATTAAGTCGGAGGCCCCGCTCGTCGGTACCGGCATGGAGTACCGCTGCGCCACCGACGCCGGCGACGTGCTCAAGGCCGAGAAGGACGGTGTGGTCCAGGAGGTCTCCGCGGACTACATCACCGTGACCAACGACGACGGCACGTACACCACGTACCGCATCGCCAAGTTCATGCGCTCCAACCAGGGCACCTCGGTCAACCAGAAGGTCGTCGTCTCCGAGGGCGACCGGGTCGTCGCCGACCAGGTCCTCGCGGACGGTCCGGCCACCGAGAACGGCGAGATGGCCCTCGGCAAGAACTTGCTCGTGGCGTTCATGCCGTGGGAGGGTCACAACTACGAGGACGCGATCATCCTGTCGCAGCGCCTCGTGCAGGACGACGTCCTCTCCTCGATCCACATCGAGGAGCACGAGGTCGACGCCCGTGACACCAAGCTGGGCCCCGAGGAGATCACCCGGGACATCCCGAACGTCTCCGAGGAGGTCCTCGCCGACCTCGACGAGCGCGGCATCATCCGGATCGGTGCCGAGGTCGTCGCCGGTGACATTCTCGTCGGCAAGGTCACGCCCAAGGGTGAGACCGAGCTGACCCCCGAGGAGCGCCTGCTCCGCGCGATCTTCGGTGAGAAGGCGCGCGAGGTCCGCGACACCTCGCTGAAGGTCCCGCACGGCGAGATCGGCAAGGTCATCGGCGTCCGCGTCTTCGACCGCGAGGAGGGCGACGAGCTGCCGCCGGGCGTGAACCAGCTGGTCCGCGTCTACGTCGCTCAGAAGCGCAAGATCACCGACGGTGACAAGCTCGCCGGCCGTCACGGCAACAAGGGCGTCATCTCGAAGATCCTCCCGATCGAGGACATGCCGTTCCTCGAGGACGGCACCCCGGTCGACATCATCCTCAACCCGCTGGGTGTCCCGTCCCGAATGAACCCGGGACAGGTCCTGGAGATCCACCTCGGCTGGCTCGCCAGCCGCGGCTGGGACGTCTCCGGCCTCGGTGACGAGTGGGCCAAGCGGCTCCAGGCCATCGGCGCCGACCAGGTCGCCCCCGGCACCAACGTCGCCACCCCCGTCTTCGACGGTGCGCGCGAGGACGAGATCTCCGGTCTCTTCGAGGCCACGATCCCGAACCGCGACGGCGACCGCCTGGTACAGCCCTCCGGCAAGGCCCAGCTGTTCGACGGCCGCTCCGGCGAGCCGTTCCCGGACCCGGTCTCGGTCGGCTACATGTACATCCTCAAGCTGCACCACCTCGTCGACGACAAGCTCCACGCGCGTTCGACGGGCCCGTACTCCATGATCACCCAGCAGCCGCTCGGTGGTAAGGCGCAGTTCGGTGGACAGCGATTCGGCGAGATGGAGGTGTGGGCCCTTGAGGCATACGGCGCCGCATACGCCCTCCAGGAGCTCCTGACCATCAAGTCCGACGACGTGACCGGCCGCGTGAAGGTCTACGAGGCCATCGTCAAGGGCGAGAACATCCCCGAGCCGGGCATTCCCGAGTCCTTCAAGGTGCTCATCAAGGAAATGCAGTCGCTCTGCCTCAACGTGGAGGTGCTGTCCTCGGACGGCATGTCCATCGAGATGCGCGACACCGACGAGGACGTCTTCCGCGCGGCGGAGGAGCTCGGTATCGACCTGTCCCGGCGCGAGCCGAGCAGCGTCGAAGAGGTCTGACGGGTTGGCCGGCCGGATCCCCGTGATCCGGCCGGCTCTCCCCGGACCCGTTCAGACCATTGCTGAAGTGCCCCGATTTCTCGCCTGACGCGAGGGGGCTCGAACCCCCGAAAGAGGGATTGACGACAAGTGCTCGACGTCAACTTCTTCGACGAGCTGCGGATCGGCCTCGCCACCGCGGACGACATTCGTACCTGGTCCCACGGCGAAGTGAAGAAGCCGGAGACCATCAACTACCGCACGCTCAAGCCCGAAAAGGACGGACTCTTCTGCGAGAAGATCTTCGGTCCGACCCGGGACTGGGAGTGCTACTGCGGCAAGTACAAGCGTGTCCGCTTCAAGGGCATCATCTGTGAGCGCTGTGGCGTCGAGGTCACGCGCGCCAAGGTGCGCCGTGAGCGGATGGGCCACATCGAGCTCGCCGCTCCCGTCACCCACATCTGGTACTTCAAGGGCGTCCCGTCGCGCCTGGGCTACCTCCTCGACCTCGCGCCGAAGGACCTGGAAAAGGTCATCTACTTCGCCGCGTACATGATCACGTTCGTGGACGAGGAGCGCCGTACGCGCGACCTGCCGTCGCTGGAGGCGCACGTCTCCGTCGAGCGTCAGCAGATCGAGAACCGCCGCGACGCCGACCTGGAAGCCCGCGCCAAGAAGCTCGAGACCGACCTGGCCGAGCTGGAGGCCGAGGGTGCCAAGGCCGACGTGCGCCGCAAGGTGCGCGAGGGTGCCGAGCGTGAGATGAAGCAGCTGCGCGACCGTGCGCAGCGCGAGATCGACCGTCTCGACGAGGTGTGGAGCCGCTTCAAGAACCTCAAGGTCCAGGACCTGGAGGGCGACGAGCTGCTCTACCGCGAGCTGCGTGACCGCTTCGGCACGTACTTCGACGGCTGCATGGGCGCCGCCGCGCTGCAGAAGCGCCTGGAGTCCTTCGACCTCGACGAGGAGGCCGAGCGCCTCCGCGAGATCATCCGCACCGGCAAGGGCCAGAAGAAGACCCGTGCGCTCAAGCGCCTCAAGGTCGTCTCCGCGTTCCTGCAGACCAGCAACAAGCCCAAGGGCATGGTGCTCGACTGCGTGCCGGTCATCCCGCCGGACCTGCGTCCGATGGTGCAGCTGGACGGTGGCCGCTTCGCGACCTCCGACCTGAACGACCTGTACCGCCGCGTCATCAACCGCAACAACCGCCTGAAGCGGCTTCTCGACCTCGGCGCGCCCGAGATCATCGTGAACAACGAGAAGCGCATGCTCCAGGAGGCTGTCGACGCGCTCTTCGACAACGGCCGTCGTGGTCGCCCGGTCACGGGCCCCGGCAACCGTCCGCTGAAGTCGCTGTCCGACATGCTCAAGGGCAAGCAGGGTCGCTTCCGTCAGAACCTGCTCGGCAAGCGTGTGGACTACTCCGCGCGTTCCGTGATCGTCGTCGGTCCGCAGCTCAAGCTGCACCAGTGCGGTCTGCCGAAGGCCATGGCGCTGGAGCTCTTCAAGCCGTTCGTGATGAAGCGCCTGGTCGACCTGAACCACGCGCAGAACATCAAGTCGGCCAAGCGGATGGTCGAGCGCGGCCGCACGGTCGTGTACGACGTCCTCGAAGAGGTCATCGCCGAGCACCCGGTCCTGCTGAACCGTGCGCCCACGCTGCACCGCCTCGGCATCCAGGCCTTCGAGCCGCAGCTGGTCGAGGGCAAGGCCATCCAGATCCATCCGCTCGTCTGCACCGCGTTCAACGCGGACTTCGACGGTGACCAGATGGCCGTGCACCTGCCGCTCTCCGCGGAGGCGCAGGCCGAGGCCCGCATCCTGATGCTGTCCTCGAACAACATCCTCAAGCCGGCCGACGGCCGTCCGGTCACCATGCCGACCCAGGACATGGTGCTGGGCCTGTTCTTCCTCACCACGGACGAGGAGGAGCGCGACGTCGTCGGACAGGGCCGCTCCTTCGGCTCCACGGCCGAGGCGATCATGGCCTTCGACGCCCGCGAGCTGTCCCTCCAGGCGAAGGTCGACATCCGCTTCCCGGTGGGCACCATCCCGCCGCGCGGCTGGGTGCCGCCGGTCTCGGAGGAGGGCGACGACGGCGTCGCGGAGCGCGAGTTCCAGCCGGGCGACTCGTTCCGGCTGCGGACCTCGCTGGGCCGCGCGCTCTTCAACGAGCTGCTGCCCGAGGACTACCCGTTCGTCGACTACTCGGTCGGCAAGAAGCAGCTCTCCGAGATCGTCAACGACCTCGCCGAGCGCTACCCCAAGGTCATCGTGGCGGCGACGCTCGACAACCTGAAGGCGGCCGGCTTCCACTGGGCGACCCGTTCCGGTGTCACCGTGGCCATCTCCGACGTCGTGGTCCCCGAGGCCAAGAAGGCGATCGTCGCGGGCTACGAGGCGCAGGACGAGAAGGTCCAGAAGCAGTACGAGCGCGGTCTGATCACCAAGGACGAGCGCACGCAGGAGCTCATCGCGATCTGGACCAAGGCGACCAACGAGGTCGCCGAGGCGATGAACGCGAACTTCCCGCGGACCAACCCGATCTTCATGATGGTCGACTCGGGCGCCCGAGGAAACATGATGCAGATGCGTCAGATCGCCGGTATGCGTGGTCTGGTGTCCAACGCCAAGAACGAGACGATCCCGCGTCCCATCAAGGCGTCCTTCCGCGAGGGCCTGTCCGTGCTGGAGTACTTCATCTCCACGCACGGTGCCCGTAAGGGTCTGGCGGACACCGCCCTGCGTACCGCCGACTCGGGTTACCTGACCCGTCGTCTGGTGGACGTCTCGCAGGACGTGATCATCCGCGAGGAGGACTGCGGCACCGAGCGCGGCCTCAAGCTGAAGATCGCGGAGCGGGGCGCCGACGGTGTCCTCCGCAAGACCGAGGACGTCGAGACCAGCGTCTACGCCCGCATGCTGGCCGAGGACGTCGTCGTCGACGGCAAGGTCATCGCGCCGGCCAACGTCGACCTCGGTGACGTGCTCATCGACCAGCTGGTCAGGCACGGCGTCGAGGAGGTCAAGACCCGCTCGGTCCTGACCTGCGAGTCCGCGGTCGGCACCTGTGCCTTCTGCTACGGCCGCTCGCTCGCCACCGGCAAGCTGGTCGACATCGGTGAGGCGGTCGGCATCATCGCCGCCCAGTCCATCGGTGAGCCCGGTACCCAGCTGACGATGCGTACCTTCCACACCGGTGGTGTGGCCGGTGACGACATCACCCAGGGTCTGCCCCGTGTCGTCGAGCTCTTCGAGGCCCGTACGCCCAAGGGTGTCGCCCCGATCTCGGAGTCCGCGGGCCGGGTCCGGATCGAGGAGACCGAGAAGACCAAGAAGATCGTCGTCACCCCGGACGACGGCAGCGACGAGATCCCCTTCCCGATCTCCAAGCGTGCCCGTCTGCTGGTGGGCGAGGGCGACCACGTCGAGGTCGGCCAGAAGCTCACCGTCGGTGCCACCAACCCGCACGACGTGCTGCGCATCCTCGGCCAGCGTGCGGTCCAGGTGCACCTGGTCGGCGAGGTCCAGAAGGTCTACAACTCGCAGGGTGTGTCGATCCACGACAAGCACATCGAGATCATCATCCGGCAGATGCTCCGCCGCGTGACGATCATCGAGTCCGGCGACGCGGAGCTGCTGCCGGGCGAGCTCGTCGAGCGCTCGAAGTTCGAGACCGAGAACCGTCGTGTGGTCACCGAGGGCGGTCACCCCGCCTCCGGCCGTCCGCAGCTGATGGGTATCACCAAGGCCTCGCTGGCGACGGAATCCTGGCTGTCGGCCGCCTCCTTCCAGGAGACGACCCGAGTTCTGACGGACGCGGCGATCAACGCCAAGTCCGACAGCCTCATCGGCCTCAAGGAGAACGTCATCATCGGTAAGCTCATCCCGGCCGGTACGGGCCTGTCCCGTTACCGCAACATCCGGGTCGAGCCGACCGAGGAGGCCAAGGCCGCGATGTACTCGGCCGTCGGCTACGAGGACATCGACTACTCGCCGTTCGGCACCGGCTCCGGCCAGGCCGTCCCGCTGGAGGACTACGACTACGGTCCGTACAACCAGTAAGCGAGTCGCCTGACAGGTCCTGAGGGCGGCCACCCCGTTGCGTACGGGGTGGCCGCCCTTCGGCGTTCACAGGTAGGCCCGCAGGTGGTGGAGCCGGGTCGGGACGTCGGGGTGGGTGGCGAGCAGCCGGGCGGGCACCGAGGTGTGCGTCGGCCGCTCGTCCTCGTGGAGCGCCTCCAGCACCTCGGCGAGGTCAGGGGCGAAGCCGAGCACCGCGGCGTGCCGGTCGGCACGGAGCTCGGCGCGCCGTCCCACGGCCGCCGACAGGTACGGGAGCGCGAGCAGCAGCGGAAGCCCGTAGAGGATCCGGGTGGCCGTGGAGTCGAGCCCGCCCAGCGCGAGGAGCAGGACGCCCCCGGCCGCGTAGACCGCACAGCGGGAGGGCGTGACCGCCAGGGCCGCCAGCGTGCGCAGTACCCGCCGCACCAGCCGTCCGGGCAGCCCGTACCAGTGGCAGAGCAGCAGCGACCAGGCGTGGCCGCCGGTGTGGTGCCCCAGCTCGTGGGCGAGTACGGCGGCCAGTCGGCGGCTCGACAGCCGTTCCAGCGCGTACCGGGTGACGCCGACGATGTGCCCGGCGGCGGCGAGTGCGTTGAGGCCGTCGCTGTCCTCGACCCAGAGCCGGTAGCGGGACCCGTCGATGCCGGCGACGGCCGTCACCTCCCGCCAGACCGGCTCCAGCCGGGCGGCCTCCCGGGGCATCGGCCGCCGCAGCCCGAACAGGTGGCGGGCGAGCAGGTCCTCCGTGGGCCGGTGGAAGACCAGGGCGCCGGAGACCAGCCAGAGGGCGGCCGGTATCCAGAACGGCACCCCGGCCCCGTACTCCAGGAGCCCGCCCACGAGCAGGACCACCAGCGCACTCGTCAGGAAGGCGGGCAGCGCGAGCGCCAGCTGTGCCAGGGCGGTGAGGTCCGTCCGCCGCTGACGGGCCGCGTAGTACGCACGGCGGCCGGGGCCGTGCTCGTAGACCAGGTCGTCGGGGGCGGACCCGTCCGGCGGCACGCGGCTGTCGTCCGGGTCCTGGGGGTGTGGGGTCGGTGGCATCGTGGTCATCCTTCGGCGGTCGGGGCTCAGCCGAGCAGCAGTGAGACGGGGAGCAGGACGGTGCTCAGGGCGTAGGCGAGCAGCCCGGCCCGTATCCACCGGTGTTTGCACAGGGCGATCCGGCTGGTCTCGGCCAGGGCGGTGACGAGGGCGGTGGTTCGGGAGCGCTCGGTGGCGTCGAGCGCCTCCGGGAGCCGGCCCCGCCGGGCGGCGTCCTGGATGTCCCCGAAGTAGGTGAGCGGTTCGCCGGGGACCCAGACGCTGCGGGGGTAGCGCGGGAGCACGGCCATCAGCAGGGCGACCAGCGCGGCCGCCAGCCCGCCCACTCCCGTCCACCACAGGGCCGTCCCGGCGCCGTCGAGCGCGCCCGGCCGCCAGGCCCGGCCCGCCAGCCAGCCGCTGAGCACGCCCGCCGTCGTGCCGACCGCGGCGACCAGGACGGACGCCTTGCCGTCGGCCCGGGCGACCTCGGCCCGAAGGTCGGCCAGGAGCCGTTCCCCGGCCGTGGTGGGGCGCTCCGGCGCACGGCCGGTCATGTGCCCGCGCCTTCCTCGGCCGACTCGTCCCCGGCCGGTGCCTTCGCCGTGTCGTCGGGACCGTCCGGGGCCAGGGGAGTGCTTCCGTAGCCGGGCGGGGGCTGCCAGCCGGGGAACGTGGCCGGGGTGTCGGACCGCATGCCCGGGAGCTTCGTGAGCGGTGCCGTCCGCGCGGCCTCGCGCGGCATCGACACGGTCAGCCGCCCCTCGGCCGTGCTGTGCGCGGTGACGCCGGGAAGGTACTGGTCCAGTACGTCGATCAGGGCCTGGAACGCGTGCTGCTTCGGGGCCTCCAGCTCATGGCTCTCGGCGCTGTCGCCCTTCAGCAGCTCCTTCGCCAGCTCCAGCTGGGACCTGACCACCTGGAGCTGGTCCTGGCGGAGGCTGGAGGCCACCAGTTCGGTGGCCTCGGGGTGGTTCACGAGATGGAGCGCCCACGCGCGGACTCCGCCCTGCTCCAGGTACTTCTCGTAGAAGGCGATCTTCTCCGCGTTCACCTGCTGGAGCTCCAGCAGCGCGCGTGCCCGGTCGACCTCCTCCGCGTGCTGCCACCGCTGCTGCCGCAGTTTCAGCAGGTGCTGCCGCTCCTCGAACTCGGCGGCGCGCTCCGTCTGGAGGGCGTCCTGCGCCCTGGCGCGCCGGTCGACCGCGGCATCGTGTTCCTCGCCGAGGAGTTCGGTGCGGATCTGCTCGGTGGACTCGTGGTCGATGAAACGCATGCGACGGACGTGGCCGACGACTTCCTGGTCGCCGTGGAGCCGGACCGTCCAGTCCGCCGTGAGCCCGGCATGGGCGCCGAGTGTTCCCCGGGCGCCGACCTCCCGCAGCAGCGCCTCCTCGGCCGCCGCGCTCCGGGCGGCGGGGTAGCGGCGGGTGACGGGGCGGGCCGCCTGCTCCAGTTCGCCGATCAGCAGCCGGGGCACGTCCCGGTGCCGGCTCGCCACGAACCGTTCGGGATCGACGACCCGCCACGCCAGCTCCACGACCGCCGTGAACTCGAAGGCGTCGTCGTCGCTCGGCAGCGCGATCTCCTCGCGGACCGGGTGGACCCCCGTGTCGACCTCGTACACCGCGGTGTAGCGCTTCGCGGCGGCCGCGGTCCTGGTGGGCCGGAGCGGGGGGAGGTAGGTGGTGTACGAGCCGTCGCGGGCCGAGAAGACCAGCGCGTGGTCGATCCGGGTGAGCGGACGGCGGGAGAAGCCGAAACGGGACAGCTGCCGGACCGTGACCACCGGGTCGGTCAACCGCGTCGCGCGGTCTGCCTGTTGGTCCCAGTCGGGTGCGCGGCGGAATTCGGGCATGGGGTTCTCTCCTGTCGCGGAGGAAGGGGCGGGGTCAGGGACGGGGCAGTACGGTCAGCAGCCGGGCGGCCACGGGCGGGGGACCGGCGCCGTCCTCGCCGGGCATGGTCCGCAGCAGGTGGCTGATCCGCCGGTGCTCCGGCTCGGTGGTGACCAGCGCGGGCAGCAGGGCGGCGAGTGCCCACTCGGCGGCGGGGGCACGGTCCGCCGCGAGCACCCACTGGCGGAGCACCCCGAGGGCGTCCCGGGTGTGGCCCCGGCTGCCCAGCGCGGTGCGCCAGAGCCCGGCGATGCCGGACGCCTCGGGGGTGTGCGTCGTGGACGCCCGCGCGTACCGGGCCAGCACGCTCGGCAGGCCGTGGCGTTCGTCCTGGTCGGCGCGGCGGCAGGCCCCCAGGAAGCCGCCGAGCGCGAGATCGGCGGCGGGCCGGTCGTCGTGCACCGTCCGTACCAGCTCCGCGGTCACCTCCTCGCCCGCCGGTGACAGCAGCAGCAGCTCCACGGACTCGGCGAGCTGCCCCATCAGCTCCGGATCCGGCTCCGGCCGCCCCGCCTCGTGCCGGGCCGCCGCGCGCAGGGCGGCCAGGGCCTCCACCGGGCGCTCCGGCCCGATCATCCCGTGGGCCCGGATGGCCACCCAGCGCAGCGACGACTCCTCGCTCTCGCACCAGGCGTCGAGGATGCGCGGCACATGGGGGGTGCCCAGCACATGGGTCAGCGTGAGCGCGCCGACGGCGACGCTCCGGTGCCGGTAGAGGCGGGACGAGGCCCACGGCTCGACGATCAGCGCCATGGCGGACGGCAGGTCGGTGTGGGCGAGCACGGCGACGGTGGAGGCGGCCCTGGTGCGGACGAAGGGCCGCCCGTCCCCGGCCAACTGCCGCAGCCAGTGCACGAGGGCGGGCCGCGCCGAGGGGTGCCCGGTCCAGAGTTCGCGCAGCAGCACGAGCGGCGTCCGCTCGTCGAGAAAGGCCGCCTTCACCTGCTGGACCGGACCCCACTCGGTGGGCTCCTCCGCCTCGAACCGGCGCGCCCGTGCCAGCTGGAGCCGCTTGCCGATGTGCGTACCGAAGACCGGGACGGCGGGCTGCAACCGGCTGTCGGTCCTCTCCAGGGCGGCGTAGAGCAGATCGGCCAGCTCCGCCGTCAGGGCGTACGGCCCCTCGTCGAAGGCGGCCAGTGCGACGAGGAACGCCTTCTCGCGCAGGTGCAGTACGGTCCCGTCGTCCTCGAACCACTCCTGGACCTGGCGCTCCAGCGCGTGCAGGGAGAAGCCGTCGAGGCGCGCGGCCTCGGCCGTGCCGGTCGCGTACGAGGCCAGGAGCCGGGCGAACCGGGCGGCCTCGCGCGGCTGGTGGTGGCGTTCGAGGAAGGCGGCCGTGGCGGGCAGCGCCAGCAGCTCCGGCACCCGCTCCTCGCCGCCCGGCAGCGCCGCCAGATGCGCGGCGAGGACGTCACCCGGCGCGGGCGCCCCCCACTCCACCACCGGTACGTCCTCCAGCAGGGCGGCCGGGCCCGTGGTGATCACCAGGTACGCGTCCGCGCCCAGCTCCTCGCGGGCGGCCAGCAGGTCCGCCTCGCGCAGCGGCCGGCCGGGCGGGGTGACCAGGTCGCACAGGACGTACCCGGTCCGGCCGCCGCCCGGTTCAGCCCCCTTGATCCCGGCCGTGAGCTGTTCGGGGGTGGTGTCCCGGTCCATCGCCCGGACCGGATCGGCGCCGATCCGGTGCATCAGCATGAGAGCGGCGGTCCGCCGACCCGAGTGGTACGGCCCCGAGAGGACCAGCACATGCTCGTCGCGGAGCCGGTCGGCCAGCGCGTCGAAGTCGTCCCGCCCGGGGGCGAAGCACGCGGACAGCGCCGTCAGGACGGACGGGGCGATCTCGCCCGAGGCAGGGAGGGCGGAGGGCGCGTCGAACCGGTAGACGATCTCGGTCCGCTGCAGGACGTCCCCGTAGAACGTGCCGCCGCCGATGCCGTGGTTGGTGCCGCCGAAGACGCCTCCGCCGATCCGGGAGCCGTCCCCGAACCCCATGGTCCGCGGGGTGTGGCTCGCCAGGTCCCGCCGGGCCGCCCAGGCGGGCTGCGGCTGGTCGGTCTTCTTCTCCTCGCCCGCGCCCTCCTCCTCGGGGTGCGGGTCCTCCGGCGGCTCGGCGCCCTGGCCGTCCTCGGCGGCGGGGGTCCCGTGCGCCTCTTCCTCGGTGCTCACCGGCCGCCGCCGAAGCTGACGTTCCCGTGGAACGTGCCGCCGCCGATGCCGTGGTTGGTGCCGCCGAAGACGCCGCCGGTGATCGGGGCCCCGCCGGAACCGGGCACGGACGCGGGACCGGGCTCCGGCAGCGGGGCGGCCGGAGCGGCGTCCGCACCCCGGGGGGCCTGCTGCGGGAGGGGCCCGTGCAGCCACGCGTCGAGCGGGCCGTTCTTGCTGTCCACCACGACGGGGCGGAACTCCTCGGCCGGGACGCCCGTGTGGCTGTGCCGTACGACCCCCTGGTAGACGGAGTCGGAGACGCCGAGCGTGAAGTCGCCCGGGCCCGCCCGGAGCGCCTCCCGCAGCGCGTCCGCGTCCAGCAGCCGGCACGCGTGGTTGAGATCGCTGCCCACCCAGCCGTCGAGCGGATCCACCGCCACGAAGCCCGAGGCGACCACTCCACGCAGCCGCATCCGCGCCGAGGCGGAGGCGCGCCGGTTCAGACTGTGCAGCCGGGCCGGCAGCTCGGTCAGCAGCGCCCGCAGCAGGGCGACCACCGAGCAGTTGGCGTCGATCAGCTCCATCACGGAGTCCCCGCGGTCCGCCCGCCGCCGCCGGGTCTCGTCGATCCCGGCCGCCAGCAGGGCCCGGTCGGTCAGGTCGTAGAGCATGCGGCGCAGGAACGCCTGCTCGACGTCGTCGCGCTCGCTGTACTTCTCGATGTCGAGCAGCAGGATCGTGCTGCTCACCGGATCGTTCACGGAATGCCTCTCGCTCGTGGCCCTCGCCGTCCTGGCGGGCCGGGAACACGAGCGTGGCGCCGGGGAGGCCGGGGCGGTGAGGCACGATGGCGCACTCGGTCTGTGACCGTGTGCACAGAGAGCTCCGGGCCGCGGAACCCGCCCTAGGACCTGTCTCCAAACTGCCGTCGTCCGGCCGGAGGCCGGGCCGTGCGGTGTCCGGTGCGTGCGATCGCAAGGCGGAGGGGCACCCCGATACTGGATGTATCGGGG